>NZ_JAMYLM010000023.1:0-82684 GCF_040317995.1 Mesorhizobium sp. M1334 | reverse complement strand
GGGCAGACACATTCTCCACGGCGATCTCCTGTTGAGTGAGTGGTTCGATGCAGCCTCACCCTGACAGAGCGCCGGCCGCTGTTCACTCCTCATGGGATCTAAAGCCGAGGCGCCAAGCTTGAAACGCGCCCGACCGGGCTGCGCAACCCCGACCAACTGCGCCCGATCGGGCGCTTGTGTCAGCGCCAGGAAGCGCGTCACTGTCGCATTTCTACTTTGCTGGACCCTGCCCCTCGCAAACGCAGGATGCGACATTTCTACTTTGCAGAGCGAGCGACATTTCTACATCACCGCCACAGGGGCGCGCGGGAGTTGGACAAGGTTTCCATCCCGCTGCCGACGGCCAGGCGCGAAGATTCGCAACCGGCATGCTACGGTTGCGAATCATGAAGCGACTTGGGCTCTTCACAAGTTTCGTCCTCACCCTCGCCTGCGTGCTCACTGGCGCGCGAGCGCAGCACTTTGATCGTGCTCCAGGCGAGAACGACCTGGCTTTCGCCAAACGTGTTGTCGGGTTCGCCGACAATGCTGATCCGCACACCACAGCCGTGAGCTGGAGCGGCCTCCAGACACTCTTCGTCGATTACCAGACCGCTGAGGACTATCCGGAACGCCCGCTCGTCGCGCTGCAACGGCTAGCTGACAACAGATATCGCGCAATCCAGGTCACGATCGGTGAACAAGAGGGCGACACGCCGGACATAGCGCTCGGCCTCGCCAACGCCGACCACGACCCGGCAAAGGAACTGATCGTGATACTTTCCTGGGCTCAGATGCACTACGATGTCGAAGGGACGCTCTACGAAGTTCGCATCTTCGATGGCCCCAGGCCAGGCCAGAAGGCGCTGACTCAATTGAAAGCGAGCCGGAAGTTCGACGCCACATGCGACTGCCATTGGCGCGACGGCACAACGAAGCACTTCCGCTTCAAGACGATCGCAGCGGTCAAGACTGAACTGAAGCGCCTGGGTTATTAGCCGCCGGCGAGGGCTCGCTTCCCGGATGCTGCCCTCGCCATCTCACCTATGCTGACCCGCAATCGTCACCAGCGCCGGCACAGGCACAGTCTGGGTCGCTCGTCAGAACTCCATATCACCGAAGTCACCGCCATTGTCGGAGCTGGCATGGCCTGCCTGATCGGCTTCGTCCGGCTGCGGCGTCGGCTGTTCATCTGCCTTCGCTTCGCTGCCGCCAAACATGCCGGCGATCGCGTTGCCGAGCAGCACTCCGCCGGCCACGCCCATCGCGGTCTGCGCAGCGCCAGCAAGAAAACCGCCGCCTGCCCGCTGTGGCGTGTCCTGCGGCCCTTCAGTTGCAACGGAGGCGGCGCGCCCTACCCGCGGAACCGAGCCCGAGCGCCTGCCGCCGCTGCGGCCGAAGAAGCTGCTGAGCGGTCCACCGCCGGCGGGCTGCTGCGCCTGCTCTTCCAGTTCTTCGATGCGCGCCTGAGCTGCGTTCAAGGCCTGCTCCTGCACCACGATCGTCTGGGCCATGTAATATGGCGCGCCAGGCTGCTGGCCGATCTGATCCTGGATGAAGCGCTCTGCTTCCGCATCGCGCGGCGGCGCCTGGCGCTCGACATTTGCCAACTTCTCGAAGAGGTGTCCGATCGCCTGCTGATCGTTTCTGTCCATGATATCCGCCTCCGGTCGTGGTCCGACGCCGGCTATTCGCGCTCGCCGGTGAAGTTCAACAGCAGTTGGAAGATGTTGATGAAGTTCAGATAGAGCGAGAATGCACCGAAGACAGCGAGCTTCTGCTGTGATTCCGCACCGAAGTTTTCCGCATACTGCTCCTTGATAGTCTGGGTATCCCAGGCGGTCAGGCCGATGAAGACGGCGATGCCGATCACCGAGATCGCGAACTGGAGCGCGGTCGAGCCTAGGAAGATATTGACGATGCTGGCGATCACCACGCCGATCAGGCCCATGATCAGGAACGACGAGAACTGCGTCAGGTCGCGTTTGGTCGTGTACCCGTAAAGGCTGGTCGCGCCGAACATGGTGGCGGCGATGAAGAAGGTGCGTGCGATGCTGGTGCCGGTAAAGACCAGGAACACGGAAGCCAGCGACAGCCCCATGACCGCGCAGAATGCCCAGAACATCGCCTGGGCGCCGGCCGCCGACATCGTCTGCATCCGGAACGAGAACAAGAGCACAAAGGCCAGTGGTGCCAGCATAACCACCCATTTCAGCGGGGTGGAGAAGATCGGCACGTAAAGCGCGGGTGTGGAAGCCACCACGAAGGCGATCACGCCCGTAACGACGAGGCCAAGGCCCATGTAGTTGTAGACGCGCAGCATGTGCCGGCGCAGGCCTTCGTCGTAGACGGCTCCGGCTCGGGCTCCGGCCCCGATATATCCGAGATTGTTCATTTGGTTCTCCTTCTTGAAGGTCGATCAGTAAAGCGTCTTGGCGAGCGCTTCGGCCGTGAGATCTATGCCTTGGATGTCGCTACGTGCGACGACCGCGTAGGCGACCTCGCCGATCTGGAAATAAGCTGAGGAAACATCGCCCGAGGGAACGACAGTCGGCTTGACGACGTCGAATGTCCCGGGCCTGGTTGCGAACAACGAGACCAGCCCCATCTCTTTCGTCTCGACAGCCATCTCGACGCTCGGGCCGAACTGCGATGGGTAGATCTGCACGTCGCGGACCGTCCAGTCCGCTGGCAGCGATGGCATAATGATCGCCGTCGCGGCGCGAATTTCGTCGGCATTGTAGCCGGGCGCTTCGGGTTGCGACGACATCGCCTCGCGCACGAGCGTCGTGCGGTGCGCCCGGACCGCGTCCTCCACATAGGCGGGCGGATGGGTCGAAGCGACGACTTCCGTCACCGATATCGGTCCGATGAACCCGTTCGCAAGCCAGCCGGCGGCGACGAAGACAGCGACTGCCGCCGCTCGCTGCAAAGCACCAAGGACGCGGCCGCGCGCCAATCCCCGCTCCAGCCGCCGTGCAGCATCGGCCGTCGCGGGCCGCGCCATGCCTTTCGATCCGGCAAGCGCCACGCGCAATTCGTCACGCATCCGCAGGTCGGACATCACCCGTGCGGCCGCCTCCGGGCGGGCCGAAAGGAACGCCTCGACCTCGATGCGACGCGCCACGTCCAGCTGATCGTCGACATAGGCGTCGAGATCGGTGTCGGTCACGGGATCGCGCAGTTGGTTCATCATCGACCTCCGACGATCTTCAGATGGCCTTTCGCCCGTGCCGGTGCCGCGTCCTCCATCTCGCGGAGTGCCGCACGTGCCCTGCCGACGCGCGACATCAGCGTGCCAAGCGGCACGCCGCTAACCTCGGCCGCCTCGCTGTAGCTGAGCCCCTCGATGGCGACGAGATGCAGCGCGCAACGTTGCTCTTCCGGCAATGTGAAAAAAGCGTCGCGCACCTGTGCCAGACGGACCGAATGTTCCTGCGCAGCCTGGACGCTGGCCTCGGCGAGATAGCCGGCCTGTTCGATGCGCATTGCTTCGGATTTGCGGGATCGCAAGCCGTCGATGAACGCGTTGTGGACGATCGACAGCAGCCATACGCGAAGGTTTCCGCCGGAGCGGAAGCTGCCGCGTCGCTCATAGGCACGCACCAGCGCATCATGCACCAGATCCTCTGCATCGGCGCTGTCGCGTGTCAGCGAGCGTGCATAGCGGCGCAGTGAACCGAGCTGTCCCAGAATGTCGAAGCGTGGCATCGGCCGTTTCATGTCCTGTTTACGGAGCAGGTCGGAATTTTAATCCCGCTCTCCCCGAATTTTCGGCTCGCCGCGCTCTCTCTGGGAGATATCGCGCCTGCCCTCGCCCGGCAGATAGTATCGGCCGCCCTCGAGGCAAACCGACGCCGAGTTGGCGCATATGAAACTGCTGGCAAAGCACGGCCGGTTTGCGTATCACTCCGCCGCCAACGGAAACTTATCGATGTTCGAAAATCTCCAGCCCGCGCTTGCCGACAAGATCCTGGCCTTGATCGGCCTCTATCGCGCCGACCCGCGTCCCGACAAGGTCGATCTCGGGGTCGGCGTCTATAAGGATCGCGACGGCAAGACGCCGGTGATGCGCGCGGTGCGCGAAGCCGAAAAGCGGTTGCTGCACGGCCAGGATACCAAGACCTATCTCGGCCTTGCCGGGGATACCGCCTTCAACGCGGCGATGGCCAGGTTGGTGTTCGGCCCAGCCGCCGACATGACACGCATTTGTGCGGCACAGGCGCCTGGCGGCTCCGGCGCGCTGCGGCTGGTGGCAGAGCTGCTGAAAAGGACCCGCACCGACGCGATGGTCTGGCTGTCGGATCCGACGTGGCCGAACCACACGCCGGTGATGCGCGCGGCTGGCCTGCAGACACGCGAATATCCCTATTTCGACGCTGCTTCTGGTGCGGTTCGCTTCGACGACATGCTGAATGCATTGAGAACCGCGAATCCTGGCGACGTCGTATTGTTGCATGGCTGTTGCCATAACCCGACGGGCGCCAATCTAGACATCCCGCAATGGGCTGCCATTGCCGATCTTGTCGTTGAGCGCGGTCTGCTGCCCTTTGTCGACATCGCCTATCAGGGCTTTGGCGACGGGCTTGATGCGGATGCCGTCGGCTTGCGCGTTCTGGCGGCAAAAGTTCCGGAAATGGTCGTTGCCTCGAGCTGCTCGAAGAACTTTGCCGTCTATCGCGACCGAGTCGGTGCAGCGCTGATCATGGCGAAAGACGGCGCGCAGGCGGATTTGGCGATGGGCCAGATGCTGTCGGCGGCACGTGCCATGTATTCGATGCCGCCGGACCACGGCGCGGCGGCGGTGCGCATCGTGCTCGAAGACCCCGCATTGCGTTCCGATTGGGAGGCAGAGCTTGAAGAGATGCGGCTGCGCATGCTGCGGCTGCGCGTCCAGTTCGCCGAGGCGCTGCGCCGGCAGTCCAACTCCGACCGTTTCGATTTCGTCGCCAGCCATCGCGGCATGTTTTCCCGGCTCGGCCTGTCGGAAGAGCAAGTCGAGCGGCTGCGCGCCGAGCATGGCATCTACATGGTCGGCGACAGCCGCATCAACGTTGCCGGGCTGCCCGAGGACGGCATGGATGCGCTCGCCAAGGCGATCGTCTCCGTGCTCGACTGATGCTTTTGCTAACTAGGATCTTCCGGAAACCGGCTTCCACTTTCGTATCATGGTCTGGCGACCCATCTGTGGACAAGGCGCCCTCACCGGCTGAAGCCGTTGGCCGCACAGCCGTGTACAGGATAGCGTTTCCCAGATGAAACCCTCGAAAGATATTTCCCGGCTGATCGAGATCATGGCAGCGCTGCGGGCGCCGGAAACCGGTTGCCCGTGGGATATCGAGCAGGACTTTTCGACAATCGCGCCATACACGATCGAGGAAGCCTACGAAGTGGCGGACGCCATTGCGCGCGGCGACCTCGACGATCTGCGGGATGAGCTCGGCGATCTCCTGCTGCAAGTGGTCTACCACGCGCAAATGGCCGAGGAGGCCGGCGAATTTTCATTCGGCGATGTGGTCCAGGCCATCACCACAAAAATGATCCGCCGCCACCCCCATGTCTTCGGCGACGACAAGGCGCGCAGCGCCGGCATGGCCAAGGGCATGTGGGAAAAGATCAAGGCAGAGGAAAAGGCGGTGAAGCGCAGTGCGCGCCTCACCCGTGGGCTCGACCCGGAAGACCATGGCAAGGGCTTTCTCGACAGCGTGCCGGTCGCGCTGCCCGCGCTGACCCGGGCGCTCAAGCTGCAGGAAAAGGCCGCCCGCGTCGGCTTCGACTGGAGCGAGGCGGCACCGATCCTCGAAAAGATAGAGGAGGAGATCGGCGAATTGCGCGAAGCGCTGGCCAAAGGCGACAGCGCGCCGATCAAGGATGAGTTCGGCGACATGCTGTTTGCGGTCGTCAATCTCGGCCGGCACCTCAAAATTGATTCCGAAGCGGCACTCAGCGGCACCAACGAAAAATTCCGATCGCGCTTCCACTATGTCGAGCGGACGCTGCAAGCGTCGGGAAACAGCCTCGAAGAAGCGACGCTGGACGAGATGGAAGCGCTCTGGCAGCAAGCGAAAAGCGCGAAGTAACGCCCCTACCCGTTGTTTTGACGGCGCAATCGGCTTTCGATCTCCTGCCGGGCGCTGTGCGTGGCCTTGAGCGCGATGGTCACGCTGCCATCCTCATTGTCATCACGCAAGACGATGTCGCCGTTGCGGTAAAGCCAGTCGACGACGGCGAGTTGGTCGGGCTTGAGCGTGACGGTGAACGTCTCCAGTTCGCCCGACATCATCGTCTCGATGATCGCCTTCAGCGCATCGATGCCCTCGCCGGTCACCGCCGATATGGCGATTGGCGGTGCCTTCTTGCCGTCAGCACCATCAGCAAGCAGCCGCGCCCGGTTGCCCTCGTCGAGCCGGTCGATCTTGTTCCATACTTCGATGACTCGCTTGCTATCGCGGGCATCGACGCCGAGATCGGCAAGGATGCGCTCGACATCTCCGGCCTGCGCGGCCGTATCGGGATCGGAGATGTCGCGCAGATGAATGACGAGGTCTGCCTCGACCACTTCCTCCAGCGTCGCCCTGAAGGCCGCGACCAGATGCGTTGGCAGGTCGGAAATGAAGCCGACCGTATCGGAAAGGATGATCGGCGTACCGTGCGGCAGGCGCACGCGGCGGAGCGTCGGGTCGAGCGTGGCAAACAGCATGTCTTCGGCCAGCACCCCTGCTCCGGTCAGCCGGTTGAACAGCGTCGACTTGCCGGCATTGGTGTAGCCGACGATCGCCACCACCGGAAATGGCACCTTCTTGCGCTTGGCGCGGTGCAGGTCGCGGGTGCGGCGCACGGTTTCGAGCTCGTGCTTCAGCTTGGTGATCTTGTCCTGCAGCACACGCCGATCCGACTCGATCTGGGTCTCGCCAGGACCGCCGAGAAAGCCGGCGCCGCCGCGCTGGCGCTCGAGGTGGGTCCAGCTTCGGACAAGGCGGCCCTTCTGGTAGTTGAGATGGGCAAGGTCGACCTGCAGCGTGCCTTCCTTGGTGCGGGCGCGCTCGCCGAAAATCTCCAGGATCAGCCCGGTGCGGTCGAGCACCTTGGCGTTCAACTCTTTTTCGAGGTTGCGCTGCTGTACCGGGGTCAGCGGATGATCGACAATGACCACTTCCGCGTGGCCCTCTTTGACGATCTCGGCGAACTCCGCGACCTTGCCGCTGCCGAGCAGGGTCGCCGGACGTGGATCATTGACGGTCACCACCGCCGTGTGGACCAAGTCAAGGTCGATGGCGCTGGCGAGGCCGACCGCCTCGTCGCGACGGGCCTCGGCGGAACGGGTCAGGCGCGGACGATTGGTATCGTCGTCGCCACGCGGCTGCCGGGTAAGCACCGGCACGATGACCACCGCCCGGGTCCGACCGTTGGCCTCTGTCCCGGTCTGATGTGCTGGTTTTCCGCGAACGCTGCGGTCCGCGTCTTTCTCACGTGCCAATCAGGCGCCCTGGCTTTCCTCACCATCGAACATTTGAACCGGCTGGCTCGGCATGATCGTGGAAATAGCGTGCTTGTAGACAAGCTGGGAATGGCCGTCGCGACGCAGCAGAACGCAGAAATTATCGAACGAAGTGACCACGCCGGTCAGCTTCACGCCGTTGATGAGAAAGATGGTGAGTGGGTTTTTGCTCTTGCGAACTGAATTCAGGAACAGGTCCTGAAGATTTTGCGATCGTTCCGCCATTGTTCTTGTCTTTCGCCGATCCCCTTCGGTTTGCAGGCCAATGCGCCAAATTAGCCGGCACATGTCAAGCACGCAAACACCATCTTGCCGTCAGTAACGACAAGCAGAACGAGATATATTGATGTTCATTCCATCTGTGCGGTTATCAGGCTGGACTTTTTTCCGCAACGTCAAAAAAGGCCTGCCGTAATGAAACTGTTATCGAGCCCGGGTGGCCGTTGGCGACGGGAGCGCCATCGATCGCCACCACCGGCATGGCAATCGTGGTTGCAGAGCTGATGAAAACCTCGCGCGCGGCCTTGGCTTCGGCAACCGAAAAGCCGCGCTCCTCAATCTTCAGGCCGAGCTTGGCGGCGACATCGAACAGCGTCGTGCGGGTGATGCCGCGCAGGATGCCGTGCTCGGCGGGCCGTGTCACCAGCACGCCGTCTGTGGTGATGATCCACGCGTTCGACGATCCACCTTCCTTGACGGTACCGTCAACATCAACGAACCAGGCCTCCTGAGCGCCGGCTTCCTTGGCTTTCTGCTTGGCCAGCACGTTCGGCAGCAGGCCGACCGACTTGATATCGACCCGATCCCATCGGTTCTCCGGCACCGTGATGACCCGGATCCCGCCCTCGGCCCGCTTCGCGGCAACTGCAGGATCGGCTTTTTTGGCGGTCACCACCAGTGACGGCTTCGTGCCTGCCGGCGGGAAGAAAAACTCGCGGCTGGCGACGCCGCGTGTCACCTGGACGTAGACCAGACCGTCGACGACATGGTTGCGGCGGACCACCTCGCGCATGACGAGCGGCAGCACGCCGCGCGTGATCGGCCAATCGATCGAGAGTTCGGTAAGCGAGCGGTTCAATCGAGCGAGATGGCGCGGCATGTCGACGATGAAGCCTCGTGCCACCTCGCAGACCTCGTAGACGCCATCGGCGAATTGATAGCCACGGTCTTCGATATGCACGGAAGCTTCGGCGTGAGCGACATAGCGCCCGTTCACATAGGCAATGCGCGGCATGGCTAATCCCTGGAGGAAGTCCCAGCTTTCTTAAGCGATTCCAAGACGACCGTAACCGATAATTGCGTGGGCCACGACTGGTTTGGCTGTCAGACGCCCAGCGACTTCAGCTTGCGGTGCAATGCAGAGCGTTCCATGCCGATAAACTCTGCCGTCTTCGAGATGTTGCCGCCAAAACGGTTGATCTGGGCGATCAGATAATCCTTTTCGAATTGTTCGCGTGCTTCACGCAGCGGCAGCGCCATTATGTGCTGATCGGACTTGTTTGGAGTGCGCGGCATGACGTCGCCGATCTCGGCAGGCAAGAGGTCGGCGGTGATCGGCGCATCGACATCGTCGCCACGCGCCAGGATCATTAGACGCTCGACATTGTTTCGCAACTGCCGAACGTTGCCCGGCCAGTTGTGCGCCTGCAGCACCGCCAGCGCGTCGTCGCCGATGCGACGCGGCTTGATGCCGGCCTGGCGAGCGATCTGCTTCATGAAATTGTCGACCAGATAAGGAATGTCCTCGCGACGCTCGGCCAGTCCCGGCACCATGACCGGAACCACGGCCAGGCGATGATAAAGGTCCTCACGGAAACGGCCGTCGGCGATCATGGCTTCGAGGTTCTGCGAGGTCGACGAGATGATGCGCACGTCGACCTTGACCCGCTTGGTGCCCCCTACCCGCTCGAACTGCTGTTCGACCAGCACGCGCAGGATCTTGTTTTGCGTCTCGCGCGGCATGTCGGCCACTTCATCGATGTAGAGAATGCCGCGATGGGCTTCCTCCAGCGCGCCGACCTTGCGTTCGACGCCGTTCGATTCGGTGCCGAACAGCTCGATCTCCATACGCTCAGGCGTGATGTTGGCGGCGCTCAGCGTCACAAAAGGTGCACTCTTGCGCGCCGACAATGCGTGGATGGCGCGCGCCGCCAGTTCCTTGCCCGAGCCGGAGGGGCCGATAATCATGACGCGGCTGTTGGTCGGCGCGACGCGCTCGATGGTCTGGCGCAATTGGCTCATTGCCGACGACATGCCGATGAGGTCGAAAGTCTCGCCGCTGCGCAACTTGAGATCCGAAACCTCGCGTCTCAATTTGGACGTTTCAAGCGCCCGTTCGGCAATAAGGATCAGCCTGTCGGCCTTGAACGGCTTTTCGATAAAATCATAGGCGCCGCGGCGGATGGCCGAGACCGCCGTTTCGATATTGCCGTGGCCCGAGATCATCACCACCGGCAGGTTCGGGTGCATCGTCTTGATCTCGTCCAGCAAAGCGAGGCCATCGAGCCGCGAACCCTGCAGCCAGATGTCGAGGAAGATCAGCCGGGGTGCTCGGTCGGCGACCGCCGCCAGCGCGCTGTCGGCGTCGAACGCCGTGCGTGTTTCGTGACCTTCGTCGCTCAGGATACCGGCGACGAGTTCGCGGATGTCTTCCTCGTCATCGACGATGAGAATATCAGACGCCATTACCGACCTTTTCAGTTTCTTTTTCGTGTTCCGTCTTGCCCTCGCCGCGTATCGGAACTGTGGCGGCAACCGGCAGGATGATGCTGATCATTGCACCCCGCCCATCGTGGAAGTCCGCTGGTGCATCGTGCAATTCGAGTCGCCCGCCATGGTCCTCCACGATCTTCTTGACGATAGCGAGGCCAAGCCCGGTGCCTTTCTCGCGTGTCGTCATGTAAGGCTCGAGCAAGCGCTGCCGGTTTTCGCGCGGCAAGCCCCTGCCGTTGTCGATGACGTCGATTCGAATCGCGCCATTCTGACGCCCGGCTTGAATCCGGATTATGCCGTGCGGACGATCCTCTGCATCAAGTCCGTCGATGGCTTCGGCGGCATTCTTGATGACGTTGCCGAACGCCTGCGCCATCAGGCGGCTGTCGAACGTGCCTTTGAGCGGCTCATTGCCGAAGACGCGCTCGAAGGTGATGTCGGCGCGGCTTACTTCGACCAGGAACGAGGCCTCGCGCAACGAATCGCGCAGATCGATTGCCTTCATTTCCGGTTTCGGCATGCGGGCGAACGCCGAGAACTCGTCGACCATGCGGCCGATGTCCTCCACTTGCCGGATGATGGTGTCGGTGCATTGATCGAAAACCTCACGGTCCTCGGTGATGACCTTGCCGTAACGGCGCTTGATGCGCTCGGCCGAAAGCTGGATCGGCGTCAGCGGGTTCTTGATCTCGTGGGCGATGCGCCGCGCCACGTCGGCCCATGCAGAGGAACGCTGTGCCTGGACCAGATCGGTAATGTCGTCGACTGTCACGACGTAGGACTTATCCTCCGAACCGTCGTCGCCGGCTTCAATCGTGATCTGCACGTTGAAGGTCCGTTCGGTGCCGGCACGATAGAAGGTGACCTGTTCGCGATAGACCGGCTTGCCCGATTTGCGGCCGATCTCGAAAACGCGGCCGACATGCGGCAGCACGGTGGAAAGGTTCTGCCCAAGCGCTGCCGGCGCCGATATGGCCAGCATCGTTTCGGCCGAACGGTTGACGATGGTGACGATGCCATATGGATCGACGCCGATGACCCCGGCGGTGACGCCGGCAAGCACCGCCTCCGAAAAGCGCCGTCGCTCGTCGATCAAATCCTTGGCCGACAGGATCTCGTTGCGCTGCGATTTCAGCTCCATCAGCATCTTGTTGAAGGTGTCGCCAAGCGAGGCGACGTCGCCATCGGAGGGGCGGACAGGCACGGCTACGTCGAGATTGCCGGTAGCGACCTCGTCGGCCGCGCCGATGAGCTGACGAATCGGCCGCACCAGGCGGTCGGCCACCGCAATGCCGGTCCAGATGGCGGACAGGATGATGATCAGCGTCAGCGACAGATAGGGAAGCGCGAAAGCCACTTGCGAGGTGCGGCGATTGTCTTCGAGACCGCGATATTCGGCTGTGTTGGATTTGACGATCTGCCGCGCCTTGATCACCTCGGGATCGACGAGGCGGATGGTGTAGAGATAGAGGCCGTCGATCTCGCGCAGCTTGACGATGGCACCCATGATGTTGCGGGTGCGCGGTTCTATCAGCACCGGCTTGCCGTCTGCAGCGCTTGCCACGGCGCCCTCAGGCGGCTCTGGCATAGCAAAGTCCGCGTCGGTCTTGGCGCTCATGACGAAGGAACCATCGGGCTTGATGAGTGCCGCGTGCGCCAGCGAGCGACCCACCGCCTCCTTGTTCATGAGGTCGAGGAAACCGGTACGATCGAGGCCGTAAAGCGTGCGCGAAGCGTCGAGGTCGTAAGCCATCGACAACGTCGTGCCCTGAAGATTTCGCGCGTTTTCCTGCACGTAGGCGTCAGCGATCGACAACGACGAATTGACGATCGTCTTGGTGCGGATCTCGAACCAGCGGTCGAGGCCGATGTCGAGCGTGATCGACGCGATGATCGCCACCATGATCGCGGGGATGGCGGCGACCAGCGCAAACATCGCCACTATGCGCACATGCAGGCGCGACGCAGCCTTGCCATGCCGTCGTGCCATCAGGATGCGATGCACCTCGCGGCCGACCAGCAAGATCAGAAACAGGACGAACGCCGCATTAAGCGCAATCAGCGCCAGGGTCGTCCTCGCGTCGGGCGTGATCGGCGTCGCGCCGACCAGAATGGCGAAGGAGATCGCCGCCGTCACCAGCGCACCGGCGATGGCGATCACGCCCGGCAGCGCAAGCAGCCGGCGACCGTCTCGCGCGCCCGTATTGCTAAAAAGCGATTTGCTCAGTGTCGGTGCGTGCAGGGCCATGTCGCCGTCTAGAGCCAGTGATTGCGTCGGATGTATGCAACGCATTGTGGCGATTATGCAACAAGTGTGGCCGAGACGGAAATCTTTCGGCAATCGATCCCCTGGAAAGCGCTCGTAAAGGGATTCGTCTAGACCTGCCTGGACGATTTGTAGACGTTGACGCCGAGTTCGCGAATCTTCTTGCGCAGCGTGTTGCGGTTGAGCCCCAGCAATTCGGCAGCCTTGATCTGGTTACCGCGCGTTGCGGTCATCGAGGCGAGGACCAGCGGATATTCGACCTCGGAGAGGATTCGCTGATAGAGCCCGCCCGGGGGCAGGTCGCCGGCAAACGAGGCAAAATAGCGTTGCAGGAAATGCTCCACCGCCTGGCCGATGGAAAGGTCGTCGGGAATGAGATTGCCGCCACCTGGAACGACAGGCCTTTCGCCGGTCTTCAACTCCGCCTCGATGATCTCGGCGGAAATCTCGTCCTGCGAATACAGTGCGGCCAGCCTGCGGATGAGGTTTTCGAGTTCGCGCACATTACCGGGCCATGGGTAGCGCTTCATCAGCTCGATGCCGCCGGTGGAAATGCGCTTGGTCTGCAAGCCTTCACTGACGCCGAGCTTGAAGAAGTGGCGGACGAGGTCCGGAATGTCCTCCGACCGCTCGCGCAGCGCCGGCAGCCTGAGCGGCACAACGTTCAAGCGGTAGAACAGGTCCTCGCGGAAAAGCCCCTGATTGATCAGCGTGCGCAGGTCCTTGTTGGTGGCAGCGACGATGCGCACGTCGGTCTTGATCGGCGTGCGGCCGCCGACCGTGGTGTATTCGCCCTGCTGCAACACACGCAGCAGCCGCGTCTGCGCTTCCATCGGCATATCACCGATCTCGTCGAGGAAGAGCGTGCCGCCTTCGGCCTGCTCGAAACGGCCGGTGGAGCGGTTCTGCGCGCCGGTAAAGGCGCCCTTCTCGTGCCCGAACAACTCCGATTCGATCAGGTCGCGCGGGATCGCCGCCATGTTGATGGCGACGAAGGGACCGCCTCGGCGGCGGCCGTACTCATGCAGCGCGCGCGCCACCAGTTCCTTGCCGGTACCCGATTCTCCGCTGATCATGACCGTCAGGTCGGTCTGCATCATGCGCGCCAGCATGCGGTATATGTCCTGCATGGCCGCCGAGCGGCCGACCAGCGGCATCGTTTCCGGCGGCTCGTCGGCCCGCGTATCGATCTTCGGCCGCCGCGGCTCGGAAAGAGCGCGGTTGACGATGTTGAGCAGCTCGGTCAGGTCGAACGGTTTCGGCAGATACTCGTAGGCCCCGGTTTCGGAGGCACGAATTGCTGTCATGAACGTGTTCTGCGCGCTCATGACGATGACCGGCAGTTCCGGTCGCGCCTTCTTGATGCGCGGCAGCATGTCGAAGGCGTTCTCGTCAGGCATGACAACGTCGGTGATAACCAGATCGCCCTCGCCCGCCGCAACCCAGCGCCACAGCGTCGAAGCGTTGGAGGTGACACGCACGTCGTGGCCGACGCGCGAAAGCGCCTGGTTGAGGACAGTGCGGATGGCTGCATCGTCGTCGGCGACGAGAATATTGCCGCGAACGGTCATTTGCGGTCTCCTTCACCGTCGTCGTCGGTGCCAAACTGGGTTTCTTTCCACGCCGGCATCAGGATGCGGAAAGTGGTGCCGCGCGGGGTCGATTCGCATTCAATGATGCCGCCATGCTCGCCGACGATCTTTGCGACCAGCGCCAGACCGAGACCGGAGCCGTTCGGCTTGGTGGTGATGAAAGGATCGAAGAGGATCGGCAGGATGTCTTCGGAAACACCCGAACCGTTGTCACGCACGCAGAATTCCAATGGCAGCGATACGCGGTCCTGGGTCCCGGGTACGGAAACACGGATGCCTGGACGGAAGGCGGTCGACAGCATGATCTCGCCCTGCGGATCACTGCCGATCGCCTCGGCGGCATTTTTTACCAGATTGAGAAACACCTGGATGAGCTGGTCGCGATTGGCAAAAACCGGAGGCAATGATGGATCATAGTCCTCCAGTATCTTGATCCGCTTGGCAAAACCGTTCTTGGCGATTGCCTTGACATGGTCGAGCACGACATGGATGTTGACAGGGTAGCGGTCGATCGGCCGCTCGTCGGAAAACACCTCCATGCGGTCGACCAGCGAGACAATGCGGTCCGTCTCGTCGGTGATCAGCCTGGTCAGTGCGCGATCCTCGTCGGACGCCGACAGCTCTAGCAACTGCGCAGCACCACGAATGCCGGACAGCGGGTTCTTGATCTCATGGGCAAGCATCGCGGCGAGGCCGGTGACCGAGCGTGCCGCACCGCGATGCGTCATCTGCCGGTCGATCTTGTCGGCCATTGAGCGTTCCTGGAACATCACCACGACCGAGCCTGGAAATTCCGTCACTGGTGCGACGTAGAGGTCGACCACCTTCTCGATGCCGAGACGTGGCGACGACACGTCGACCCGGTATTCGTTGACCGGCGCCCGGCGCTCGCGCACCTGGTCGACAAGCGTCAGCAGCGGGCTGCCGAAAGGAATGAGCTTGTGCAGCGTGTTGCGGGCGAGCATCGTGGCGCTCGACCGGAAAAAATCCTCGGCATCGGCATTGGCGAAGGTGATGAAACCTTGCGGATCGACCATGATTACCGGCCGGCGAATGGTGTTGAGCACAATATGCGCGGCGTCCGCCATATCCGTGCTCTGTGTGACGGTGGCGTTCATGCCGCACTCCGCAGGGTCGCCGCTTCGGGAGCGGTTGAAAACATGTCGCGCAGCAACGCAATGACACGCCCAGGCTCGAAAGACGTGAGTATGGTCTTGCGCCGGTCGTCGCTTGTGCCGCCGGCGTGGCGGTCGAGATACCAGCCGAGATGCTTGCGCGCCTGGCGCACTCCGCTTTCCACGCCATAGAGCGCCAGCATGTCTTCGTAATGGGCAATGACGTAGTCGGCCAGCGCTTGCGGGCTTTCCGGCATGCTGGATACCGGCTCGGCCAGCGCGGCCGCTACAATGCTGCCGGCCGTCCACGGCGCGCCATAGTGCGCGCGGCCGACCATCACCGCGTCGGCGCCAGACTGCTCGAGGATCGACGCGGCCTCTGCCGGCGAGCCGACATCGCCATTGGCAACGACCGGGATCGAGACCGCCTGCTTGACGCGTGCGATAGCACGCCAGTCGGCCTTGCCCTGATAGAACTGGCAACGCGTGCGGCCGTGCACCGTCACCATCTTCACCCCGGCCTGCTCGGCGCGTCGCGCCAGCATCGGCGCGTTGAGCGCGCCTTCGTCCCACCCGAGCCGCATCTTGACCGTGACTGGCACCGCGATCGCGCCGACTACCGCTTCGATCAGCGACAACGCGTGGTCGAGGTCTCGCATCAGTGCCGAACCGGCATAGCCGCCCGTCACCTTTTTGGCCGGACAGCCCATGTTGATGTCGATGATGTCGGCGCCTTCACCGACCGCGATTCGCGCGCCCTCGGCCATGTGCATCGCCTCGCGGCCGGCAAGCTGGACCATGTGGACAGGCAGCCCGGAATGACGGATGCGCAGGCCGGAACCAGCCCTGCCCTTTGCAAGCTCACCGCTCGCCACCATTTCCGATACGACCAGCCCGGCGCCATGCGCGTGGGCGCGTTGCCGGAACGGTTCGTCGGTGATGCCCGACATGGGCGCGAGAAATACGCGATTGCGGATTCTCACGCCACCCACATCCAGCGGCGAAGCTAATTTGGTCACATCAGGCATGCACAAAAACCAAGCACCTTCGATTGCTGCACATTCTCTAGCCAGAACGACGGCAATGTGCAACGCGCAATGTCGTGACATTAAGGCGCATTTGGGAAAAAACGGATCGCCGCACCGCATCAATCCTGGGTCTTTCAAAAGCGATACCACTTTTCGGGATCATGCGTTAAGCGTCTCGGCATGAGAGATGTGAGCGAAAAGCAAGCTGCGGACGACAAGGTCGCCGTGGTCATCGTTGCTGCCGGCCGCGGCGCGCGCGCCGGACAGGCCAATGGGCCGAAGCAGTACCAGCAAATTGGCGGCGGCGCCGTTATTGCACGCACGCTCGGTGCCTTTCTGATGCATCCGAAGATTGGACCTGTCGTCGTTGCTATCCATGCCGACGACGGCGCGCTTTTCCGCCGTGCGGCCGGTGCGAACGCCGACCGTGTCGTCACTGTGACCGGCGGTACGTCACGGCAGGAGTCCGTCCGCCTTGGACTGCTGGCGTTGAGAAGCAATGCACCGGGCCGGGTCCTGATCCATGATGCGGCCCGGCCGTTTGTCGATGCGGAACTGATAGACCGCACGATCGCAGCTATTGGCGAGCGCCAGGGGGCACTGCCTGCTTTGCCGGTTGCCGATACGCTCAAGCGCGAAACGGCAGAAGGCATGATCGGCGAAACCGTGTCCAGGGCCGGGCTGTATGCCGCACAGACACCGCAAGGCTTTCCGTTCTGGCCGATTCTGGCTGCGCACGAAAAGGCTCATCATCTGGGCAAAGCGGATTTCACCGATGATGCGGCAATCGCCGAATGGGCGCATATTCCGGTGAAGATCGTTCCTGGCTCGCCGGAGAACGTCAAACTGACCTGGGCACGGGATATTGCAATGGCGGATCAGCGGCTTTCTAGCGCCCCACGTTTTCCCGACATCCGAACGGGCAATGGCTATGACGTCCATGCGTTCGAGCCCGGCGACCATGTCACCCTGTGCGGCGTCGCCATTCCACACGACAGGAAATTGTCCGGCCATTCGGATGCCGATGTCGGTCTCCACGCCTTGACCGACGCCCTGCTCGCCACCTGCGGCGCCGGTGACATCGGCACGCATTTCCCGCCCTCCGACCCGCAGTGGAAAGGGGCCGCTTCACGCATCTTCGTCGAACACGCGGCCAAGCTGGTGCGCGCGCGCGGCGGGCGCATCGCCAACGTCGATATCACCCTGATCTGCGAGGCGCCGCGCGTCGGCCCGCATCGCGAGGCCATGACCGAAACGCTTTCCGCAATCCTGCGAATTTCGCTCGATCGCATTTCGATCAAGGCGACAACCAATGAGAAGCTCGGCTTCGTCGGCCGTGAGGAAGGCATAGCGGCCATCGCGACCGCCAGCGTCGTGTTTCCAGGGGATGTCCCCGAGTGAGCAATAGCGATCTCGCAGATGCCCTGCTTCAGGCCTGCCAGCAGCGCGGCATCACGCTGGCGACGGCCGAGAGCTGCACCGGCGGCATGATCATCGCCGCCCTGACCGACATCGCCGGCTCTTCCGCGGTGGTCGATCGCGGCTTCATCACCTATTCCAACCAGGCCAAGACCGAGATGCTCGGCGTCTCGGCCGCTACGCTCGAGGCGCACGGCGCGGTCTCGCGCGAGACCGCAGTGGAGATGGCGGCCGGAGCCTTGGCCCATTCGCCGGCCGGGCTTGCACTGGCGGTAACTGGCATCGCCGGTCCGGCCGGCGGCTCGGCGGAAAAACCTGTCGGCCTGGTCTGGTTCGGCGTTGCCGTGGCTGGCCGGCCGGTAGTCAGCGAATGCCAGCTGTTCGCCGACAAGGGCCGTGATTTCATCCGCCGGGAGACGGTCCGGCATGCGCTTGAGCTGGGTCTGCGCGCGCTCGCTGCGGATCAGGCTGCCGATGGCGCGCCGTAGATGATTTCGGCCCTTTTCTCGAACGCCTCGGAGAACATGCGGAAGGCGCGGTCGAACATAGTTCCCATCAACGCCCCCAAAATGCGGCTCTTGAACTCGTAGTCGATAAAGAAGCAGACGTTGCAACCGCTGCCGTCGGCCGGGTCGAAGCGCCAGACATTGCTCAGATATTTGAAAGGGCCGTCAATGTATTTGACATTGATGGCGTTCTCGTCCGGCTTCAGCAGCACCTGCGTGGTAAAGGTCTCGCGGATCGCCTTGTAGCCGATGCTCATGTCGGCGATGAGCAAGGTGCGTCCGTCGCGTTCCTTGCGTGAGCGAACCGTCAGTGCCTCGCAAAGCGGCAGGAATTGCGGATAGGATTCGACATCGGCGACCAGGGCGAACATCTGCTCCGGCGTATGCGCGACGCGGCGATGGGCTTCGAATTGTGGCATGAAACCAGTTTGTTAGGCGGACTTCCTGAGAAACGCTTCACGCGCCGCGCGTAGTCTGGCGAAATCGTCGCCGGCATGGTGCGACGAGCGCGTCAGCGGGCTTGACGCCACCAGCAGGAAGCCCTTGGTCTTGCCGATCGTCTCGAAGGACTTGAATTCCTCAGGCGTGACGAAGCGGATCACCGGATGGTGTTTCTTCGACGGCTGGAGATATTGGCCGATGGTCATGAAATCGACATTGGCCGAACGCAGATCGTCCATTAGTTGCAGGATTTCGTTCCGCTCCTCGCCAAGGCCAACCATGATGCCGGACTTGGTGAAGATCGAGGGGTCAAGCTCCTTGACCCGCTGCAAGAGCCTGATCGAGTGGAAATAGCGCGCGCCCGGCCGAACCGTCAGATAGTTAGACGGCACGGTCTCGAGATTATGGTTGAAAACATCCGGCTTGGCCGCCACGACGATCTCCAGCGCACCGTCCTTGCGCAGGAAATCGGGCGTCAGGATTTCGATCGTCGTCGACGGGGTTGCTGCCCTGATCGCACGGATGACATCGGCAAAATGCTGGGCCCCGCCATCGGCGAGATCGTCGCGATCGACGGAGGTGACGACGACATGGCTCAAGCCCATCTGCTTGACCGCATGCGCGACACGCGCTGGCTCGTCGGGATCGAGTGCGGTCGGGATGCCGGTGGCGACATTGCAAAAGGCGCAGGCCCGCGTGCAGATCTCGCCCATGATCATGAAGGTGGCGTGTTTCTTCTCCCAGCACTCGCCGATATTGGGGCAGCCCGCCTCTTCGCAAACCGTCACAAGCTTGTGAGACTTCACGATTTCGCGCGTCTCGGCATAGCCTTTCGACATCGGCGCCTTGACGCGGATCCAGTCAGGCTTGCGCAGTACGTCCTGATCCGGCTTGTGCGCCTTTTCGGGATGCCGCAGGCGCGGCGCATTGGCAATCGTATCGAGGACGGTGACCATGTGAAACCCGGCTCATTGGCAAGCGCTTGTCCAGCGCTCGCTCTACCCACGTCATCTAGGACTTTTCGGCGAAAAGAAAAAGGCCGCGATCACGCATGCCGCGGTGGCCTTTTTCGCATAGCAAGTGCCGACAGAGGTTAGCGGCGCACCAGTCGTCCGACCGCAATCAGAATGCAGGCGCCGATGAAGCCGGTGATCAGATAGGCGATCCAGCCGACGCCGAAGATGCCGATGTTCAGGGCCTGCAAGATGGCGTTCAACACGATTGCGCCGACAATGCCGAGAACGATGTTCATGAGGATGCCGGTATTGCTCTTCATGACCATCTCGGCGAGCCATCCCGCCAGGCCACCGATGATGATGGCTGCTACCCAGCCCACGCCGTTCATTTCCATATGCCCTCTCCTTGTATGATGGGTGATGCCTGCGAAACGAATTGCTCTGCCGTCGAGTTCCTTTGTGTCTTCCGTGTGAGACTCGCCCAACTAATTTATCATGCATTCAGTGCGCGACCATAGGCGTCGAGTACACTCTCCTTCATCATCTCTGACAGGGTCGGGTGCGGGAAGATCGTGTGCATCAGCTCTTCCTCGGTGGTCTCCAGATTCATCGCCACGACGAAGCCCTGGATCAGTTCGGTTACTTCTGCGCCGACCATGTGGGCACCCAGCAACTGGCCAGTCTTCTTGTCGAAAATGGTCTTGACGAAGCCTTGGTCCTCGCCGAGCGCAATCGCTTTGCCGTTTGCCGCGAACTGAAAGCGGCCGACACGGATGTCCTTTCCGTCGGCTTTCGCTTTGGCTTCTGTCAGTCCGACCGAGGCGACTTGCGGATTGCAATAGGTGCAGCCTGGGATCTTCAGCTTGTCGGTGGCATGCACGCCGGGGAAATTGGCAATCTTTTCCACACAGACCACGCCCTCATGCTCGGCCTTGTGGGCGAGCATCGGCGGTCCGGCAACGTCGCCAATGGCGTAGACGCCCGGCACGTTGGTCTTGCCGTAGCCGTCGACGACGACGCAACCGCGGTCGGTCTTCACGCCGAGCGTCTCGAGGCCGAGGTTTTCGATGTTACCCTGTACGCCGACGGCCGAGATCATACGATCGGCGGTGATCTTCTCGACCTTGCCGTCCTTCATCTCGACATGCGCGGTGACCGAACTGGCGCCCTTCTCGACCTTGGTTACCTTGGCTTCGAGGATGATCTTCATGCCCTGCTTCTCGAACTGCTTTTGCGCAAACTTCGACACTTCGGCGTCCTCGACCGGCATCACGGCTGGCAGCAGTTCGACCACCGTCACCTCGGCGCCCATGGTGCGGTAGAACGAGGCGAACTCGATGCCGATGGCGCCCGAGCCCATCACCAGCAGCGATTTTGGCATCTCTTTCGGCACCATCGCCTCGAAATAGGTCCAGATCAACTTGTCGTCAGGCTCGATGCCGGGCAGCGCGCGCGGCCTGGCGCCGGTCGCCAGAATGATGTGCTTGGCGCTATAGGTGCCCTCACCCTTGACGCCCTTGGGCGCCGGCGGCTGCGGCTCCATCGGCTTCTTCGACGATTTTGACACGACGATCTCGCCAGGTTTGGTCAGTTTGGCTTCGCCCCAGATGACGTCGACCTTGTTCTTCTTCATCAGGAAGCCGACGCCGCCGTTGAGCCGCAGCGAGACCTTTCGTGACCGATCGACGACGGCGGCTGTGTCGACGCTGACCTTGCCATCGTTCTTCAGGCCGTAGTCCTTCAGATGATCCGAATAGTGCATGATCTCGGCGGAGCGCAGTAGCGCTTTGGTCGGAATGCAGCCCCAGTTGAGGCAGATGCCACCCAAGTGCTCGCGCTCGACGATCGCCGTCTTGAAGCCAAGCTGCGCCGAACGCACTGCAGTGACATAGCCGCCGGGGCCGGAGCCGATGATGATGACGTCGTAGTTCTCAGCCACGGCTTTCTCCTTCACAATTCCAACATGAGGCGCACGAGCGGCGCCAGCGCTTGCCCGACGTTCCGCGTGTTTTCGGCATCGAGATGGACGCCGTCGAGCGGCGTGGTTTTGGCCACCGTGCCGGCATCGAAGAAGCCACAGCCGGCCTCGTCGGCAAGGGCGGAATATTGCGGCGCCAGCCGCTTTGACGCGTCATCGCCGCCAGCGAACATTTCCTTGAACTCGGCGTTTTCCGTGCGGCTGACTACGGGCGGCGCGACGATCAGGATCTGCGGCGCCGGCCAATTGAACGGGTAATCGTGACCGCGCACGATATCGATCAGGCGTTGCATGCCTTGCTTGGCCGCGACCGGATTACCATGAATCCACGGCTTCATATCGTTGGCGCCGAGCATGATAATGATCAAGTCGATCGGTGCGTGCGTCGTCAGGATTGTTGGCAACAGCCTTGCGCCATTGCGGTCCGCCCCGGCCAAGTGATCGTCGAAGGCTGTGGTTCGGCCATTCAGGCCTTCGGCGATGACCTCGACGCCGCTGCCCAATGCTGCCTGCAGCACGCTCGGCCAGCGATCTTCCAGCGGGTGCCGGCCGAGGCTTGCCGCGTCATAGCCCCAGGTCAGCGAATCGCCATAGCAGAGGACCGTTTTCATGCGTTTTCCCCCTCCAACAAAGACCTATCCGCAATCGCTACCGCTCGAACAGCCAATGTACGATAATCGTTTACGAGCCGGATTGGATGGAGGCGAAAAGGCTGGTGTAGAATTTCCGCACCGCCCTGTTCCCTGCTTAGACCAGCATGCCCATCGGATTTTCGATCATGCGCTTGAAGGCGACGAGCAGCTCGGCGCCAAGCGCACCGTCGACTGCGCGGTGATCGGTCGACAGCGTCACCGACATGATTGTTGCGATCTTGATCTCGCCGTTCTTCACCACCGCGCGTTGCTCGCCGGCGCCGACCGCCAGGATCGTCGCATGCGGCGGGTTGATGACGGCAGAAAAATCCTTGACGCCGAACATGCCGAGATTGGACACCGCCGTGGTGCCGCCCTGATATTCTTCCGGTTTCAGCTTGCGGCTGCGGGCGCGGCCGGCAAGGTCCTTCATCTCGTTGGAGATGACGGACAGCGTCTTTTCGTCGGCACGGCGGATGATCGGGGTGATCAGGCCGCCGGGGATCGATACGGCAACCCCGACATCGGCGTGCTTGTGCTTGATCATGGCGTTTTCTGTCCACGACGCATTGGCATCCGGAACCGCCATCAGCGCCATGGCCAGAGCCTTGATGACCATGTCGTTGACCGAAAGCTTGTAGGCCGGCGTTTCGCCCTTCTCGGTCTTCTGCATCGGGGCGGCCGCATTGATCTGCGTGCGCAGGGCCAGAAGTGGATCAAGTTCGCAGTCGAGCGTCAGATAGAAATGCGGGATGGTGGTCTTGGCCTCGACCAGCCGCCGCGCAATCGTCTTGCGCATACTGTCATGCGGGACAAGATCGTAGGAACCTTCGGCGAACAGTTTGAGCACCTGCTCGTCCGGCATCGCCTTGGGTGCTGCGGCGGCAGGCGCCGGAGCGCCAGCGGGGGCCGCTTTTGCTGCTGGTGCCGCCTTGGCGCCGCCACCGGAAATTGCGGCATCGACATCGGCCTTTACCACGCGGCCGTGGGGGCCGGAGCCGGTCAGCGCCGCGACATCTATACCGGCTTCGCTGGCGATGCGCCGGGCCAGCGGCGAGGCGAAGATGCGCTCACCGTTTGCATGGCCGTTGGCGGCCGGCGCCGCTTCCGCCTTAGCTGCAGGTGCGGCAGGCTCCTGCTTCGGCGCTTCGGGCTTTGGTGTTTCAGCTTTGGAGGCGTCCGCTTTCGGAGCCTCAGCCTTTGCCGGCGCAGCGCCGTCACCGCTTTTCGCGGCGGCCGCCGCATTCTCCCCCTCAGCCGCCAGCACCGCGATCAGCGCATTGACCTTGACGCCTTCAGTGCCCGCCGGAACCACCAGCTTGGCGACCGTGCCTTCGTCGACGGCTTCGACTTCCATCGTTGCCTTGTCGGTCTCGATCTCGGCAATCACGTCTCCCGGCGAGACCTTGTCGCCTTCCTTGACCAGCCACTTGGAAAGGTTGCCCTCTTCCATTGTGGGCGACAGCGCCGGCATGGTGATGTTGATAGGCATTTTGTCCTCCGCCCTGCTCAGCGATATGTGACGGCTTTGACCGCCTCGACGACCTCGCCGACATTGGGCAGCGCCAGCTTTTCGAGGTTCGCTGCATAGGGCATCGGCACGTCCTTGCCGGCAATGGTGATGACCGGTGCGTCGAGGAAATCGAAGGCGCGCTGCGAGACCTGATTGGCGATATGGTCGCCGACCGAGTTCTGCGGAAAGCCTTCCTCGACCACCACCAGGCGATTGGTCTTTTTGACCGAGGCGATGATCGTGTCGAAGTCGAGCGGGCGGATGGTGCGCAAGTCGATTATCTCGGCATCGATGCCCATGCCACGCAACTCCGCCTCGGCCTTAATCGCGTAGGTCATGCCGATGCCGAACGAAACGATGGTCACGTCCTTGCCGGATTTGTGAATGCGCGCCTTGCCGATCGGCAGCACGAAATCGTCCATCTTCGGCACGTCGAAGGAGTGGCCGTAAAGGATTTCGTTCTCGAGGAAGATAACCGGGTTCGGGTCGCGGATCGCCGCCTTAAGCAGACCCTTGGCGTCGGCGGCGGTATAAGGCATCACCACCTTCAGGCCGGGAATATGGCTGTACCAGGCGGCATAGCATTGCGAATGCTGCGCGGCGACGCGGGCAGCCGCGCCGTTCGGGCCGCGAAAGACGATCGGGGCACCCATCTGGCCGCCAGACATGTAGAGCGTCTTGGCGGCAGAATTGATGATCTGGTCGATCGCCTGCATGGCGAAGTTGAAGGTCATGAATTCGACGATCGGCTTCAAGCCGGCCATCGCCGCGCCAACACCAACGCCGGCAAAGCCGTGCTCGGTGATCGGCGTGTCGACCACGCGCCGCGGACCGAATTCCTGCAACAGGCCTTGCGTGATCTTGTAGGCGCCCTGGTACTCGGCAACCTCCTCGCCCATGACAAAGACATCGCCGTCGCGGCGCATTTCCTCCGCCATTGCATCGCGCAAGGCTTCACGTACCGTGGTCGAGACCATTTCGGTGCCGGCCGGGACGTCGGGATCGGCGGCAATTTCCAGCTTGGGTGCGGCGGCAACAGGTGCTGCAGCTTCGCTCTTGGCCGGAGCAGCCGCGGGGGGCGGAGCAGCCGCGGGCGCTTCCGCTTGCGACTCAATGGCCTCCTCGCCGATACCTTCGCCTGCCTCGTCGACGTCTTCGCCATCGACGGCCAGCACAGCGATCAGTGTGTTGACTTTGACACCCTCGGTGCCGGCAGGAACCACGATCTTGGCAAGCGTGCCGTCGTCCACGGCTTCGACTTCCATCGTTGCCTTGTCGGTCTCAATCTCGGCAATGGCGTCACCGGCTACGACCTTGTCGCCCTCTTTCTTCAACCACTTGGAAACATTACCCTCTTCCATGGTCGGCGAGAGGGCGGGCATGAGAATTTCGATCGGCATGTCCTTGCCCTCTCGTTAAAGTACGATGTCGGTCCAGAGCTCGGACGGATCCGGCTCCGCGTCGTTCTGGGCAAATTCTGCGGCGTCGGCGACGACGTCGCGGACTTCCTTGTCGATGGCCTTGAGTTCGTCCTCGCTTGCCCATTTCTTGTCGAGCAGCCGCGCCTTGACCTGCTCGATCGGGTCACGTTCGGAGCGCATTTTCTGCACTTCTTCCTTGGAGCGGTATTTTGCCGGATCCGACATCGAATGGCCGCGGTAACGATAGGTCTGCATTTCAAGAATGAGCGGCCCGTTGCCTGCGCGGCACCATTCGGCGGCGAGGTCGCCGGCGGCCTTAACGGCGCGCACATCCATGCCGTCGACCTGGATGCCTGGAATCTTGAAGGAGGCGCCGCGGTGCGAGAAATCCGTCTCGGCCGAAGAGCGCGAGACCGAGGTGCCCATGGCGTAGCGGTTGTTCTCGATGATGTAGATCACCGGAAGCTTCCACAGCGAGGCCATGTTGAAGCTTTCGTAGACCTGGCCCTGGTTCGCTGCGCCATCGCCGAAATAGGTCAGCGTCACATTGTTATTGCCGCGATAGCGGTTGGCGAAGGCAATGCCGGTGCCGAGCGACACTTGCGCGCCGACGATGCCGTGGCCGCCGTAAAAATGCTTCTCCTTGGAGAACATGTGCATGGAGCCGCCCTTGCCTCTCGACAGGCCGCTACGGCGCCCGGTCAGTTCGGCCATGACGCCGCGCGGTGACAACTCCATGGCCAGCATATGACCATGGTCGCGATAGGCGGTGATCATCTGGTCGCCATCGATCAGCGCCATCTTCATGCCGGTAACGACCGCTTCCTGGCCGATGTAGAGGTGGCAGAAACCGCCGATGAAGCCCATGCCGTAAAGCTGGCCGGCCTTTTCCTCGAAGCGGCGGATGAGCAGCATGTGCCGGTAGGCGGCAAGCTCCTGGTTTTTGGTGAATTCAACAGGCTTCGGGGTGGAAAGGCCCGGCATCTTGCCGTCTGATTTGGATTTGGCAGGCGCTTTTCTGGTGGCGGTGGCCATGCATCACTCCCTGTTGGCGTCTCTTGGCGGACAGCGAGGGAGATCAGTTCTCCCACCGATTTGAGGCAGGCTAACATGCAGGGAAGGCTTTCGCCATGCCGAAAACGCATGGCTGTCATGCATCTAAGCAATTAAAATCATTGCAAATATCGCCGATTAACTGAAATCAGATTATCTTGCGACCGGCAACATAATGGTGATCTCGTCGGCGTGGGACAGATTAAGCGCCTTGCGCGCCTGCTCGTCCAGCATGTCCTTCTCCAGCGTGCCCTCATGCATCAGCTGAACGCGGCGCTCGAGATCGATCCGGCGCGTCCTGACGGCATTGAGCCTGCCCTGCAATTCGGCAGTCTCGGCTTCGAGCTGATACTTGGAATATATCCCGAACTCGCCATGATAGGCATGGAAGCCGAAATAAGTCAGGAACACCACGCAGAGCGAGGGGATGATCAGCCGGCCGGTGTTTCTTTGCTTGTGCTGGCGTGTCCACATGGTCCGAATCCTCTACGCCGCCTTTGTCGCCCGATTGTGCTTAATGGACGGTTACAGCCTGTTGGATTCAGAGCCAGGAAGCAAAAAAGGGCGGGAATGTCCCCGCCCTCGCCGCCACGGATTTTCTCTCGAAATCAGCTTTTCACGATCGACTTGCCGGCATATTGCGCCTGCTTGCCGAGCTCCTCCTCAATGCGGATGAGCTGGTTGTACTTGGCCATGCGATCCGAGCGCGACAGCGAGCCCGTCTTGATCTGCCCGCAATTGGTGGCAACGGCGAGGTCGGCGATGGTCGCATCCTCGGTCTCGCCCGAGCGGTGCGACATCACTGCGGTATAGCCGGCCTTGTGCGCGGTCTCTACCGCGTCGAGCGTTTCGGTAAGCGAGCCGATCTGGTTGACCTTGACCAGGATCGAATTGGCGACACCCATGCGGATGCCGTCGCGCAGCCGCGCCGTGTTGGTGACGAACAGATCGTCGCCAACCAGCTGCGTTTGCTTGCCGATGAGATCGGTCAGCATTTTCCAACCGTCCCAGTCATCCTCCGCCAGGCCGTCCTCAATGGTGATGATCGGGTAGTCGGCAGCAAGTTTGGCCAGATATCTGGCCTGTGCCTTCGGGTCGCGGGTTTTCCTCTCGCCTTCATAGACGTAGTTACCATCCTTGAAAAATTCGGTCGCCGCGCAGTCGAGGCCTAGCGCAACCTCCTCGCCAGGCTTGAAGCCAGCCTGCTCGATCGATTCCATGATGAAGTCGAGCGCGGCCGGCGCGCTCTTCAGGTTGGGAGCAAAGCCGCCCTCGTCACCGACATTGGTGTTATGGCCGGCGTCCTTCAGCTTCTTTCGCAGCGTATGAAAGATCTCCGAGCCCCAGCGCACGCCGTCGCGCAGCGTCGGCGCGCCGATCGGCAGGATCATGAATTCCTGGAAATCGATCGGGTTGTCGGCATGCGCGCCGCCATTGATGATATTCATCATAGGCACCGGCAGCACATGGGCCTTGGTACCGCCGACATAACGGTAGAGCGGCAGGTCGGCCGCTTCGGCCGCGGCCTTGGCCACCGCCAGCGACACGCCGAGGACGGCGTTGGCGCCGAGCCGGCTCTTGTTGGCCGTACCATCGAGCTCGATCATGGTCTGGTCGATATGGATCTGATTCTCTGCCTCCATGCCGCCGATCGCCTCGAACAGCTCGCCGTTCACCGCCTCGACCGCCGTGAGCACGCCTTTGCCGAGATAGCGGGGGCCGCCATCGCGCAGTTCGACCGCCTCATGCGCGCCGGTAGAGGCACCGGACGGCACCGCGGCGCGACCCATCGAACCGTCTTCGAGCACGACGTCGACCTCGACGGTCGGATTTCCGCGGCTGTCCAGGATTTCACGCCCGACAATGTCGATGATGGCCGTCATTGCGATGTCCCCGATTGATCGATTGAAGCGTCGCGCACCTCTTAGCCAAAGCGCCGCAAAACGCAATCGGGGCAGTTGCAAATATTGCCCCGCGCCCATTGCCGCTCTTGGGACTCACGAAGCACAAAACACTGTCATCATTTGTCATAGGCCGCATGCCGGTTTCTGGTTTATGGCTGTTGTCGCGCGGGGCGAAACAGGAGGAGTTTCGCCATGTCCCAGTTGAGCGGTATTGTGAGTTTGTTCCTGATCGCGGCTGCGTTCCTGACGTCGTGCGACAATCAGCAACCCCCGCAGGGATCGTCGCCTTTGCCGGCCCTGCAGATTGCGCAGTAGCAACCCGCCACATCGAAAGGCCCCCGATTTCCCGGGGGCCTTTTTGATTCCAGGAGACTTAGTCAGTGCCAGTAAGGTCAATGCCAGTAAGGCTCGACCTTGTAGTAGTTGTATGAGGCGTCACGTGCGGCCTCGCCGTCGGCGCCGGTCAGCTCGTTGATCGAGTAAGAAGGAGCGGCCATCAGCTGGTCTTTGGTGAACGGCACGACATAGCCACCCTTGTCCTCGTCATAATCAAGGCTCGCCCACGGAATGGCGTGGTATTTCTCGCCAATGCCGAGAAATCCGCCAAAACCGATCACGGCAAACATGATTCCGTTCGACAATTTGTCGAGCATAACGTCCTCGATGTCGCCGATATGAGTGCCTTCCGTGTTGTAGACCGATGTGCCGATAACCCGCGAAGCGGCGATGGCTTCGGTGTGTCCCGTCTGGGTCGTCATGGTGTTCTCCTCGTCGTCGTTGACATTAGATTTTGACAATGAGGGCCGCGGGCTAAGGTTCCAGGCGGGTTCGAAATTCTTCAAAGTTTTCTTGACGACGCTGCTGTGGCGCAACTGCTGGTTCAACCCACGCTCTTGGCGATGCGATCGAAGGCCATCAGTCGTTCAAGCAATGCGGGAAGATCCTTTAGCGGCACCATGTTGGGACCGTCGGAAGGCGCGTTGTCGGGGTCCTGGTGCGTCTCGATGAAGACGCCGGCGACGCCAACCGCGACGGCCGCGCGCGCCAGCGTCTCGACAAAGCGCCGGTCGCCTCCAGACGAACCGCCCTGCCCACCCGGCTGCTGCACGGAATGGGTGGCATCGAAAATCACCGGCGCACCGATCTCGGCCATGATCGGCAGCGCCCGCATGTCGGACACCAGGGTGTTGTAACCAAAGGATGCGCCGCGCTCGGTCACCAAGACATTGGCGTTGCCGGAGCCGATGATCTTGGCGACGACGTTCTTCATGTCCCACGGCGCGAGGAATTGGCCCTTCTTCACATTGACCACCTTGCCGGTTCTTGCCGCAGCAATCAGCAAATCGGTCTGTCGGCTGAGGAAGGCAGGAATCTGCAGGATATCGGCATGCGGAGCGACGATCGCGCATTGTTCCTCAGTGTGGACGTCGGTCAGGATCGGCAGCGCAAAATTCTTGCGCAAGTCGTCGAAGATCGGCATTGCCGCTTCAAGTCCCGCGCCGCGCGTGCCGCCAAGCGAGGTGCGGTTGGCCTTGTCGTAGCTGGTCTTGTAGACGAGCCCAATGCCGAGCCTTTCAGTCAATTCCTTTAGCGCACCGGCCATGTCGAAAGCGTGCTGCCGCGATTCCAGCTGACATGGACCGGCGATCAGCGATAAGGGCGCGCTGTTGCCGAAAATGACTTTGCCGACCGCAACGGAAGAGTTCGGCATCAGTGGATTGAGCTTGTTCATGCGATCTCCCGGAAAATGAAGGCGGCGCCCTGCCCTGGCGCCGGCGGCACGATGATATCACCGCCGCGCGTGTGGTGTTCGACGGAATTGGCTGCAAACAGCTTGGCGACGGCGTCGGCGTGCCTAATCGAAAAGACGATCCCGGCATAGCGGAGTTCAGATGGCGCGCCGGCAGGAATGCCGAAGCGTGCCGAATAGGCTGCAGGATCCAGAATGGTCACTACGGCATTCGGCAGCTCATAGACAGTGCCGCCCTGCGCCTCGATTCCGGCTGCGATCGAAATCAAGCGGCCTTGTTCGAAAGGTTCGCCAGTGACTGCTACGACTTCGACAATGCCGGTTGCGCCATTAGCGTGGCCCTGCAACGCAGTGCGGTCGACGTTCGGCGCATTGATCCGCTCGCAGGCGAAGAGAAAAGCGTCCGTTGCCTTGCCTGTAGCCGCGAAGGCCAGTTTGAACGATGCGGTGTCGCTCTTTCCCGTCGCATCGGTGAAGGCGCGCGAAAAGCTTAGCGCGTCCCCCGCCGACAGACCGGCTTCCATGTAACGCGCGTGGTCCGCGGCGGCGCTTTCGGTGCCCAGCGCCACGGCAGAAAATCCTTCATCGCCGTTTTCTTCGCGATAGGTGCGATCACGCGCGACAAAGACATTGCGGTTCGCGATCGCCTTTGCCACGGCCTGTCTGTCGGCGACCACGAGCGGCTCGAGATAGGTGCCGTCGGTGTGGAAGACACAGCAGTTTTTCGTTCCGAAAGGGTGGATACCTGTCGGCGCAACAGTAAAGCCAAGCAGGGTCAAGCGCGCCCGCGCAATATCGAGGCTCGCGGTCGGCAGCACCAGGTGATCGAGCGGATGAGGCCTTGCGGAGGTGTTCTCGGTCATGTCCCGCGCGGTGTGCCTCATTCCTGAAAATGGTTCAAGGGCTTGGCCGACGCCTCAGCGGCAAGACCATTATCAGCGCCTAGGGGACGGCGGCTCGTCAACTTGCAACGATGTCGGCCGAATAACGCAATTCGCGTAGCGGTTTGACCCGGCTGGTCGTCTCTGCATAGAGCGGATGCGCCTTGTAGGCGGCGAGCGCCGCTTCGTCCTCGAACTCGGCGTAGACGACCACATCGATCTCATCCGAGAGCGGGTCGACCTTGGTGTTGAGCGTTACCTCGAAATGACGCGAATGAGGTATCTTGCCAAGCGCCAGGAGGCCCGTGCGCACTGCCTCGACATCCGCTTTATGCCGTGCGCTGAAGAAAACGATATGCCGGATCAACCCAGCCTCCTCGACCGTTGGACCGGCGTTCTTTTGTGTCAGCGGCAGCGTGCCGTCAATCGGCAGGTTTGTCGCGTCTGCGAACCGTAGCAGCGAAGAGAAACTACACCATGCTGGTTACATAGTGCACGATGCGGGTCACCTCCCTGACCGTCCTGTCGAGGTAGCGGCCTTGGTTGTAAATGCCGTCCCAGATCAGGAAAAAGGTGACGGTCGTGATGACGATGACATAACGCATGACTAAAACTAGCGCATATGGACGGCTGCAACCATAACGATTCCAACGCTGCTGGGGACCCTCCCCGGGAATCTTTAGCGGCCGTTTGATCTGCCCGGCCGTCAAAAAGTCCGATCGTGACGCAGGATGCGGCCATAACGGCCAATGGGAATCATATCATGCGCAGACGGACGATCTCCCTCGTTGCAATTCTTGTCGCTGCGGGCGGCATCTGGCTCAACAACACCTCGCTGCTTTCGAGCCGGCCGGCCGGCACCCCTTCGGTGCTTGCGCATCGCGGCCTGGCTCAGGATTTCGACCGTACGAACCTCGGATCGGAAACATGCACGGCCGCTCGCATGCTGACGCCGCGCCATTCCTTCCTCGAGAACACGATACCGTCGATGGAAGCCGCCTTCGCGCTCGGTGCGGACGCGCTCGAACTTGATGTCCATCCTACCACGGACGGCAAGTTCGCCGTCTTCCACGATTGGACGCTGGATTGTCGCACCGACGGCAAGGGTGAAACGCGCAGCCATGCAATGTCCGAATTGAAGACGCTCGATATTGGTTATGGCTACACTGCCGATGGCGGCAAGACCTTTCCGTTTCGCGGCAAGGGTGTCGGCATGATGCCGTCGCTGGATGAAGTCTTGCAGCGCTTCCCGAACCGGCGCTTCAACATCAACGTCAAAAGCAACGATCCCAAGGAAGGCGAGATGCTGGCTGCCTGGCTCGCCACATTGACGCCGGCCGAGCGCCCCAATCTGACGGTCTATGGCGGCGACAGGCCTATGGACGCGGTCAAGGCAGCATTGCCGGATACGCACACGCTGAGCCGCGCATCCCTGACGCGCTGCATTCTTCGCTACACTGCGCTCGGCTGGAGCGGCTACGTTCCTGATGCCTGCCGCCAGGGCACTTTGCTCATCCCCGTCAATATCGCAAAGTGGATGTGGGGCTGGCCGGACCGTTTTCTCGACCGTATGGACGGTGTCGGCAGCCATGTCTACCTGCTCGGTCCCTATTCCGGCGGCGGCTTTTCACAAGGCCTCGACGACCCAGCCTCGATCGACCAACTGCCGGACGATTATTCCGGTGGGATTTCGACGGACGCACTGGATCTGGTCATGCCTGCCGTCAAGCGGCGTTTCGCACCACGTGGGTGACAAGGCCATCTGCTGGAAAAAGGTTTGCCATACCGGACAGTATCTTAGCGCTGAGACAGTTTCGAGTCGACGCTCAAATCCTCACCTAGAGAGTGATGCGGTACTTGGCAAACCCTGCTTCGCCCTCGCCCGCCGGCTCGATCTTCAGCGACGTCACTTGCGCAATGAAATCCTTTGCCCTGGCGCCGGTCTGGAATACGACGCTGGTTCCCGGTAGTGGCGCAAACGACCAGTTGGCGTCCGCCGACGGATTGATGGTGCCTTTGCTGACGATATAACGCACGATCACATCGCGGTTGGTGTCGGGCGCTTCGTAGATGATCTTCGAGGCATTGATCTGCGGGAAATTGCCTCCGCCGCCGGCTCGGTAGTTGTTGGTGGCGACGACGAATTTCCGCTTGGGATCAATTGGTTTGCCGTTGAACATCAAGTCAATAATGCGGTTCGAGCCAGCATTCACCAGCCCGCCCTTCGAATCATATTTCGGTGGCTGCGACAGATCGATTTTGTAGGTGACGCCGTCGATCACGTCGAAATTATAGGATGGGAAGTCAGTGTTGATGAGCGCCTGGTCGGCTTTGCCCGGTTCGATCCGGTTGAAGATGCCGGCCGACATTTCCAGCCATTCCTTCACCTCCGCTCCGGTGATTTCGACGGCGCGCACCGTGTTTGGATAGAGGTAGAGGTCGGCGACGTTCTTGATGGCGATATCGCCCACCGGCACGTCGGTGTAATAGTCGGCGCCGTTGCGCCCACCCGCCTTGAACGGTGCCGCCGCCGACAGCAGCGGCATATCCTTCCACTCGGTGTTCTTCAGGATGTCCTTCAAGTACCAGGTCTGCGCCTGACTGACGATCTGGACCGATGGATCGTCGGCGACCAGCGCAAAATAGGAATAGAGCGGCGCCGAGGTTTTGCCGACAGGCCGGCGCACATAGGCGAGCGTCGCCTCGTGATCCTGTTTGAGCGCGTCGACGATGCGCTGGTCGTCCGCGACGGTCGGCTTGTTCGTCTTGTCGACCCGCTCAAAGATCGGCCTGGCCTCAGAGGTCGCCGAGACGATTTTCCATGTCGATCCGTCGCGCTCCAGCAACAGATCGATCAGCCCCATATGCGAGCCCCAGAAGCCGGCCATAACGGCGGGCTTGCCTTGCAGCGTGCCTTTCGCCGGATCGACGGCTTCCAGCAACTGAAAGTCCTTCTTGCCAGGGAAGACGAGGTGCTGGTGGCCGGTGAACACCGCATCGATGCCTTCGACACCTGCCACGAAGACGGAGGCATTCTCCATCATGTCGCTTTGCTTCACGTCGATGCCGGAATGGGAGAGCGCAATGACGATGTCGGCGCCTTCTTCCTTCATTTGCGGCACCCACGCCTTGGCCGCCTCGACGATGTCGCGCGTCTTGACACTTCCTTCGAGATTTTTCAGGTCCCAGACCATGATCTGCGGCGGCACGAAGCCAATGATGCCGATCCTGATCGGTTGCTCGGCGCCCGATCCGTCTTTGATCTTCCTGTCGAGGATGACATACGGCTTGAGATAGAGCTTGTCGTCGCGCGGGTTCGCGGCGAGCTCGGTGCCGCGGATCAGGTTCGCGCAGACGAACGGGAAATTGGCACCGGCCAGCACCTTGTCCATGAACGACAGGCCATAGTTGAACTCGTGGTTGCCGAGCGTCGAGCATTCGTAGCCGAGCAGGTTCATGCCCTTCATGACCGGATGCAGATCGCCATCCTTCATCCCTCTCTCGTAGGCGATGTAGTCGCCCATCGGGTTGCCTTGTAGAAGGTCGCCATTATCGACCAGCATCGCGTTGGTTGCTTCCTTGCGCACGGCTTCAATCAACGATGCCGTTCGCGACAGCCCCATCGTGTCGTTGGCTTTGTCGGCGTAGTAATCGTAAGGCAGCACATTCACGTGGATGTCGGTCGTCTCCATAATCCTCAGATGCGCCTGATTGGCTTGAGCCCGGGCGGAGAACGGATGCAGCATAATCAGCGCTCCGCTCACGGCAACGCCGGCGAGGAAATCGCGGCGTGAGACGAGGTGGCGCAGTTGGGACATTCGTTTTCTCTTTCTTCCACGACGTGACAAGTCCTGCCCGAAGCAAAGCTTCGCGCCGAAATCCAGCCGAGTCCAGAAGCCGATTCCATCAAGAGGAGGTGACGCGCCGATGAATGTCCGGCAGCGAACAATCAGCCCTTATCGTCGTCGCCCTGGGTGATCAACCGCGCGCTGCGCTGACCGGTGAAGTAGATCCATAGCCAGCTCAGGGAAACCGCAAGCCGGTTACGAAAGCCGATCAGGAAGTAGATATGCGCCAAGCCCCACAGCCACCAGGCAAGCCGGCCGGTGAGCTTGATCCAGCCGAAATCGATGGCCGCGGCGCGCTTGCCGATCGTCGCCAGATCGCCGTCATGCCTGTAGCTGAAAGGACGCGGTGTCGCGTCACCGGCAAGCCTTGCCTTGATCGTCGCGGCGACGTGCCGTCCCTGCTGCTTGGCGGCGGGCGCGACGCCCGGCACCAGCCGGCCATCCGGCCGCAGGACGTGCGCTGCGTCACCGATGACGAAAATCTCCCGGTTTCCCGGCACACTCAGGTCGGGCTCGACAAGCACTCTGCCCGCGCGGTCCGCTGCCGCGCCGAGCCATTCGGCGGCCGGCGAAGCGGCGACGCCCGCCGCCCACAGGATTGTCCTGGCCGGCAAGTGTGTGTCGCCGAAGACGACACCCTCGGCATCGCAGCGCGTAACCGCCCGGCCGAGTTCGACGGTCACGCCGAGCCGTTCGAGCGCCTTCGTTGCATAACCGGAGAGTTCGGGAGCGAAATTGGACAGGATGCGGTCGCCGGCCTCAATCAGCACCACACGCGTCTGCCGCGTGTCGATGTTGCGGAACTCGCCGCGCAGCGTGTCGTGCGCCAGCTCAGCAATAGTGCCGGCCAGTTCCACGCCGGTCGGCCCGCCGCCGACGATCGCCAGCGTCAGCAATGCCTGACGGTTGGCGGGATCGGTTTCCCGTTCGGCCCGCTCGAAAGCTAAAAGAATACGCCGTCGAATGGTGGTGGCATCCTCCAGCGTCTTCAGGCCCGGGGCAAACGGTTCCCATTCGTCATGGCCGAAATAGGCGTGCCGCGCGCCGGTCGCCAGCACAAGCGTGTCGTAAGCGACCGTGCCGCCGTCCTGCAGCAGCACGCGCTTGCCGGTGCGGTCGATGCCGGTAACGGTGGCGAGCAGCGTCGTCACGTCATCGCGCTTGCGCAGGAGATGGCGGATCGGCCAGGCCACTTCGGAGGTGGCCAGCGCCGTCGTCGCCACCTGGTAGAGCAGTGGCTGAAAGAGGTGATGATTACGCCTGTCGATCATGGTGATGCGCACCGGCGCGTGGGCAAGTGCGCGGATGAATTCGAGACCGCCGAATCCGGCGCCTACGACGACGACGTGATGGTTGGCTGTGTTCATCTCACTCATCCCTCTCGCCAAGGCTGATGTAAGTGTCGTTGTGCAGTGCAGCAATGCCTGCGCTGCAACTAACTGGGAGTCGTCTCTTGATGTCGTGAATACGCATGCTGCAGACTCGTTCCCAGATATAGCCTGCGTCCAGGATACGACTTGGTTGGAACTGTATATTGCAGGTGAAGCATGGCTAGGGATGAAGATGAAGGCTCAGCGCAGTACGCCTCGCCGCCTTGTTTTATGCACGAGCTCGACCCGGAGTTCCAAGCGCCGCTATCCGACTGGACCGACGTAAGGCGCTGGCGCAAGGCCGAGCGCCAGCGATTGATCGCATCCCGCCTTGCCGTTTCAGCCGACACGCGCGCAGCCATGTCGCAGCGCATTGCCGAAGGGCTCGACGCGATGATCGGTGACATCGCCGGCCGCGTGGTCAGCCTCTATTGGCCGTTTCGCGGCGAGCCGGACCTGCGCCCGTGGATGGAAACCGTCGACGCGCGGGGCGGGCGCACGGCGTTGCCCGTCGTCGTCGAGAAAGACCGGCCGCTTGTCTTTCGCGCCTATACCCACGGAGACCGGCTGGAGAAGGGCGTCTGGAATATCCCGATACCGGCTGACGGCGATCCGGTGTTACCCGACATCGTCATTTCGCCGATTGTCGGCATCGATCCTGAGCAGTTTCGCCTGGGCTATGGCGGCGGCTTCTTCGATCGTACGCTTGCCGCGATGCCCTTCAAACCGCTGGTCATCGGCGTCGGCTACGAACTGCAGCGCATCGTCACCATCTACCCGCAGCCGCACGACATTCCGATGGACCGTGTGGTGACCGAGGCAGTCAACACCTAGGCGAGTTCGGGCCTAGGCGAGTTCAGGTTTCATTCCCACCGCTGTGCGATCGACGATTTCGCGCAAGGCAAAAGACGAATTGATCTTCGTCACATGCGGCATTGCCGACAGCCACTCCTTGTGGATACGTTCGTAGTCGACGAGATCCTTTGCCGCTATACGCAGGATGTAGTCATATTCGCCCGACATCAAATGGCAGGATAGGACGTTCGGGCAGCGCTTTATCGCTGCCTCGAAATCCGACAACGTCTTCTCGAATTGCCCGGACAGCGATATATGCACGATCGCCGTCATCTGGTGCCCAAGTGCAGCGTTGGACAGCCGGGCGTGATAGCCGCGGATGGTTCCGGATTTCTCCAGATTGTCCAGCCGCCGCGAACAGGCCGACTGCGATAGGCCGACCTTCTCGGCGAGCGCTGCATTGGGTATGCGCCCATCCTTCTGCAACGTCTCAAGAATGGCGATATCAATCCTGTCGAGCGGCATTTTTGCGAGTTCCTGCGACAATTGCAATGTTTTGCGCAACGATTATCGAAGAGTCGCCTCTCAGGCAAGCGCATTCGCAAACACTTATCGAGCGATTCGTGGTTCACTATCTCTAGACAGGGAACGAGCCCCAAAGGGCCGGATCAGGAGAAAAAAGATGCGCGTCGGCTGCCCCCGGGAAATCAAGAATCACGAATACCGCGTCGGCCTGACACCGGGCTCGGTCCGCGAATATGTCGCGCATGGCCATGAAGTGCTTGTCGAGACCGGCGCCGGTGCAGGCATCGGCGCCGATGACAACGCGTATCGCGCTGCCGGCGCCACGATCGCCAAGACGGCAGCCGACGTGTTTGCCAAGTCCGACATGATCGTGAAGGTCAAGGAGCCGCAGGCCAACGAATGGGTTCAGCTCCGCGATGGCCAGATCCTCTATACCTATCTACATCTTGCCCCGGATCCGGAGCAAACCAAGGGCCTGTTGGCCTCCGGCGTGACCGCGATAGCTTACGAGACGGTCACCGACGAGCGCGGCGGCCTCCCGCTCTTGGCGCCGATGTCGGAAGTTGCCGGCCGCCTGTCGATCCAGGCGGGCGCCACGGCGCTGCAAAAGGCCAATGGCGGCCGCGGCGTGCTACTTGGCGGCGTGCCCGGCGTGCTCCCCGGCAAGGTCACCGTGCTCGGCGGCGGCGTTGTCGGCCTGCATGCCGCACGGATGGCGGCCGGCCTCGGCGCCGACGTCACTATTATCGACCGCTCGATCCCGCGCCTGCGTCAGCTCGACGACATCTTTGGCGGCCGCGTTCACACCCGCTACTCGACCGTCGAGGCACTGGAGGAAGAATGTTTTTCGGCTGACATAGTCGTCGGCGCCGTGCTGATCCCGGGGGCAGCAGCGCCCAAGCTGGTGACGCGCGAAATGCTGTCGGGCATGAAGAAAGGAGCCGTGCTGGTCGACGTCGCCATCGACCAGGGCGGTTGTTTCGAGACCTCGCACGCCACCACCCATGCCGAGCCGACCTATGAAGTCGACGGCATCATCCATTATTGCGTCGCCAACATGCCGGGCGCGGTGCCGGTCACCTCGGCCCACGCGCTCAACAATGCTACGCTGCACTATGGCCTGCAGCTCGCCAACAAGGGCCTCAAGGCGCTGGTAGACGACCACCATCTGCGCAACGGGCTTAACGTCCACAAGGGCAAGATAACGAATCGCGCGGTGGCCGAAGCGCTCGGTTACGAACTGGTCGAGCCGAAGGCCGTTCTCGCGGCCTGATTTCCAACCGTTTGTTCCTGATGAGTCGCCGATGCTGTCGGCGGCTGCTTGTTCACAGGCAATTTTCTCGGTCTACAGCCGGTCTTGCCCGCATCTGGTGCCCGTTTGATGCAATGTGCTCTTTCTGTGGCTTTTTTGTTACAGCCGCCACAATGAGCCGATGCTACGTAGATGCCGGGTTCACCAGGGGCAGGGTAATGATCAGCAGAAAATTCACGAAATCTCTTCTTCTCGGCGCAGTTTCTGTTCTGGCGCTTGGGTCGGTCTCTCATGCCGCCGACGTGGTCGAACCGGTCGTGGAGACGGCGGGCTTCAACTGGAGTGGCATCTACGTCGGCTTTGGCGTTGGCGCCGGGGCGAACGTCCACGAGTTGAGCAGCGACTTCATTCCTGGGGTGTCGTTCAACGGTATTGGTGGCGAAGGCCTGTACGGTGAACTCACCGTTGGGTATGACTATATGGTGGCGCCGCGGTTCCTGATCGGCGGACTTCTGGACGCTCATGCCGGCAACATCGAAACCTCCCTCGACGTTGCTGGATTCGACGCATCGGTCAAAGAGACCTATGGTTTCGACGCTGGCTTGCGGGCAGGCTACCTCTTCACGCCAAACACTTTGGGCTATGTCCTTGGTGGCTATTCATGGCAGAAATACAAATTTGACACGAGCGCAGGTTTTGACTTCGACTGGGACCAGAGCGGCTACTTCGTCGGAGCCGGCGTCGAGACGGCCATCAACAGCAACTGGACCATCAAAACCGAATATCGTTTTACGCAATTCAGCACCAACGATGATGTCCTTTCCGAGTTCGGTGTACCGGATGGCGCAATCAACCTCGATACATCGCGTCACACGTTCCAGGTAGCAGCCAATTATCGTTTTGGCGCCCAGAATGGCGGTGTCTCTTCCTTTGAGGCACCTACCTACAACTGGACCGGCTTCTATATCGGCGGTGCGGGCGGCGCGGGTGCGTCGGTGCATCAGATCAATGTTCCGCCGCTTGGCGACCTGGAGTTCAACGGTATCGGCGGCGAAGGCGTGTTTGGCGAATTGAACGCCGGCTACGATCATGACTTCGGCAGCTGGGTTGCCGGCGTTATGGTTGATGCTCGCTACTCCGGCATGACCTCGGAGCTGGAAGTGCCCGGCGGGTCCATTAATCTGGACACCGACTATGGTTTCGATGTGCTGGGCCGGGTCGGTTTGAAGGTCAACGAATCAACCCTCGCCTATGTGCTTGGCGGTTACAGCTGGCAGCATTTCGATCTGAACGCATCTTCACCCATCGGCGACATCATCGATTGGGGCTCGAGCGGCTTCTCGGTCGGTGGTGGTTTGGAAGCGGCCGTGACCAACAACGTAACTGTCGGTCTCGAATATCGTTATTCGCAGTTTGCCGAGAAGGATATTCTGGAGGAGTTTGGAGGGCCGAGCGATGTCCTCACCACCACTCCTTCTTTCCACACCGTCCGTATCGGTGCGAAGTATAAGTTCAACTAAGGCCCTCCAGGCAAATCGTTCAAGCCCGCCGGCTAATCCCGGCGGGTTTTTTGTTTTGCGAACAATGCAGGCACAAAAAAGCGGAGCCAAAGCCCCGCTTCCTCGGTTATCGAGATTTCCGCCGATTCATCCGCGGTCGGCAAATCGATCGACAGTCTCTTTCTACCGCTTGTATGCGACGGGAGTGCGACAGGCCCAAGCCGGTGCAGCCTGTTCGGTTACGCGCGGTCGATCCGGCACTGATAGCAATTGTTGCGGGCCGAGCGGATGTGGACGTAAGCAATGTCGTCGCGTTTGAACAACGTCTCTGCCCGTGCGGCAATGGCGTCGGTCGGAATGACGCCGCCGCTACCGTAAACAATACGGTCGTCCTTGCCATAACCGCGCACGATGTAATCGCTGCTTTCGAGCATTTCTGGAAGCAACTCAACCTCGGCAGCGCGTTCGCATTCTTCCGCATGCAGAAAGATCGGCCCGGTTTCGGCATAAGGCTGCAGCTCCGGAAAAGGCCTATAGGCCAGAACAAGATAGGCTTCCCCCGCAGCAACATTCTTCAAGCAATGACGGCAAGGCACGCCGTCGCCGCCCGAAATCTGCCGCTCTGGCATCAGGCCATAAGCATCCGCCCCGCCGCGCTGAAGTGCCCGGACTGCGTCGGTTGGCAAGGCTTTGAATCTTATCGTCATGGCAAAATCTCCGGTGTCGTTGACCGGAAATTATGCTCGCAAGACAGAGCTTCCCACCCGATTCCTGCCGAAATGGATCAGTCCATCAGCGCGTCGAGACCGCGAACCAGACCCTTGATCTGCTGTACCCGTCTGATGGCGAGCAGCGTGCCCGCCACATAGGGTGCCGCGGACGAGCCGGCGTCGTGGCGGATGGTCAGCCGCTCGTCTGGCAGGCCGAACAGCGCCTCGCAGGACAGGATGTAGGACGGCAGGCGAAGCGCGTGCACTTGCACCCCCTCGCCTGCGCCGACCGCACCCCCGCGTGTAGCCGGCACGCCAGAGACCTCGGAGACCGGCTTTGCCGTTGAGGCCTTGCGGATGTCGGCCAGCGCCTCAGCAAGCTCCCGTGCGGTACCGGAGGGCGCGTCGGGCTTCTTTGCACTGGCATAATCGATGACCTCGACATCCGGCACGTATTTTGCCGCCATAAGTGCAAACCGCTTCATCAGCGTGGCGGTGATGGAAAAGTTGCCGGCGGCAACGACGCCGACGCCGTTGGCGCGCGCCGCGGCATCGATGTCGGCATAGTCGGCAGCACCCAGTCCCGATGTGCCGATCACAGCGTGCCGTCCCTTGTCGATGGCGAGCAGCACATGGTCTTTCACGACATGCGGCTTGGTGAAGTCGACCAGTACGTCCGACGGCGCCTCCAGCGCCTCGGCCAGCGAAGCCGAAACGACAATACCATTAGCCGGCATGCCAACCAGCAGACCGGAATCCTGCCCAGCACCGCTGCGGGACACGGCCCCGGCCAGCGCCATGTCGCCTTGCGCCGCGATCGCCGGAACTAGCGCCTTGCCGACCCAGCCCGTCGCACCGGCCATTACCGCCCGTATTGTCATCGTGCGATCCTCCATCACCATCGGTTTTTAGACGACAGCGATATGGAAAGTGCCCGGCTCATACAAGTCGGACCCGCCTTTGAGTGTTGATCCAGACCCTGGGCGTGGCAACGACAAGCTGAAGCCTGGATGAACGGGCCTGAAATCAGGGCCGCATGACGCTGGCCGCGCGCTCGGCGAAAGACATCGGATGCACGACCTCTTTTTTTTGCGCCACTGGCGTAAAGCCTAGTTTTTGATAGAGCGGCAGTGCTGCTGGGTGATCGAGGGTGCAGGTTTGCACGGTTACCCGCCTTGGCCCGTGCGACCACGCCGCGGCGATTGCCGCACCGAGGAACCAGCGGCCGATGCCTTGCCCGGTCGCGTGCTCCATCATTCCGAAATAAGCGAGTTCCACTTCCTCCGGCAAATGCGGCTTGAGGTCGAAGAAGCCGGCCGGCGCACCATCCAGATAAAGCACCCTGATGTCGCGGTCCTCGCGGTGAATGCCCGCCGCAAGCTCCTCGTCGCTCAGCCTCAGCACATTGACCCAGTGCCATTTGCGGCCGACCCGATCCATCAAATAGCGGTAGAAATGCAGCGGAATGTCTTTGGTCTTGAGCAGCGCGATCTGGCGGTTGTACGGCAGAGGCGGCGAATAGGCAGGCGGCACATGCATTTCGAGAAACGTCACGGTGACGTCGATGTCTTCCAGCGATCCGTCTTCCATCACCGTCAGTCCTTGCCCGTCACGACGGGCGTGTCGGAAAGCCCGCCCCATTCGGTCCACGAACCGTCATAAAGCCTGTTGTCGGCATGGCCAAGCGTCTCCAAAGCCAGCGTGATGGCTGCCGCGGTGACGCCCGACCCGCAGGAGGTGACGACCGGCTTCGACAGGTCGATGCCCGCTCCTTCGATCACGTTGCGTAGCCTGTCCTTTGGCAACAATTCGCCGTTTTCCGAAAGCGCCGAAAACGGCACGTTGTGCGCGCCCGGCATATGACCGGAGCGGATGCCGGGGCGCGGCTCCGGCTCGGTGCCGGCAAAACGGCCAGGCGAGCGCGCGTCGGCGATCTGGCTCTCCCCCGTCTCGACGATCCGGCGCATATCGGCAAGGCTGGCGACGCGGGCGGCATCGAAGTTGGCATAAAACACGCAAGGCGCGATCTTCGTCAGCTCCGCCGTCACCGGCCGTCCGGCGGCTTTCCAACGGTCGAAGCCGCCGTCGAGAATATAGACCTGGAATACGCCCATGACGCGAAACAACCACCAGGCGCGCGGTGCAGAAAAGAACCCTGGCCCGTCATAGACAACAATCGTGTCATCGGCCGAAATACCCATCGCGCCGACATATTGCGCGAAATGCTGCGGCGACGGCAGCGTGTGCGGCAGAGCCACGTCGGGGTCCGAAACCGCATCCTGGTCAAGGAAGCGGGCGCCTGGAATATGCGCTGCGTCATACTCCGCGCGCGCGTCGCGCTTTTGGGCCGGCAGATACCAAGACGCGTCGACAATCGTCAGGCCGGGCTTGCCGAGCTGCTTCTGCAACCAATCGGCATCGATGGTGAAAGGACTGTCGTCGGCCATCTTTTCTCTCCTGTCCCGCCTGTCGCAGTCCTATATCAGGCTGGCGGCATAGGACCAAAGCGAATGCGGAAGCGCCGGTTCTCGCGGCCCTTCTTCTCGATCTTGCCGATATGGATCTCGCCGATTTCGCCGGTGCTCTTTACATGGGTGCCGCCGCAAGGCTGGCTGTCGATCGAGGCGTTCTCGCCGATGCAGACCAATCGGATCTTTCCCGTGCCAGCCGGAGGCCGCACATTCTTGGATTTCACCAGGCCCGGATTGTATGCCAGTTCCTCGTCGGAAATGAGCCGGGTGAAGATCGGGTGGTCGGCCCGCACCAGCTCCATCAGTCTGGCCGTCACGTCTTCCTTGGTAAAGCCGGCGTCCGGGATGTCGAAATCGATACGGCTGTCGTCCTCGGAAACCGCGGCGCCGGTGATCGGGAACGGGCAGACGACGGTAAGCAGGTGGCAGGCAGAATGCATGCGCATCAGCAACTACCGCCGCGGCCAGTCGATGGCGAGCCGCATGCGCTCGCCCACCTTTGGAACTGCCTGCTCCAGCGCCGGCACATGGATGATCTCGTCCTTGGTTTCGCCGGTGATCGTAGCGGCAATCGCTATGCCGGTGCCGTCGGCGCGCTCGAGGCTGCCGGTGTCGCCCGGCTGCCCGCCCGACGTGGCGTAAAACACCGTCCGGTCCAGAATGATGCCGCCGCGATCGTTGACTGCGACGACAGTGGCGTCGGCCGTCCCCAGATAGGCGTCGTCACGAAACAGCGCTTCGGTCTTGTGCGCCATCACGCAACCCTTTCGAACGGTACCGAAATCGTGCTCTGTTGCTCCATCCACCCCGGCACCGGCAGCTTCTTTTCGCGCAGGAATTCAGGATTGAACAGCTTCGACTGGTAGCGCGTGCCGTAGTCGCAAAGCATGGTCACGATGGTGTGGCCGGGGCCTAGCTCGCGCGCCAGGCGAATGGCGCCGGCAAGGTTGATGCCGGTCGAACCGCCAACGCAAAGCCCCTCCTCCTGGATCAGGTCGAATATGATCGGCAGTGCGTCCTCGTCGGGGATCTGGAAAGCAAAATCGGGTGTAAAGCCTTGGAGATTGGCGGTGATCCGCCCCTGCCCGATGCCTTCGGTGATCGAACTGCCCTCGGATTTCAGCTCGCCGCTGGTGTAGAAGGAATAGAGCGCAGCCCCCAGCGGATCGGCCAGCGCTATCTTGACTTGGCTGTTCTTGGCCTTCAGCCCGAAACCGACGCCTGCCAGAGTGCCGCCGGAACCGACCGCCGACACGAAACCATCCACCTTGCCGTCGGTCTGGTTCCAGATTTCTTCGGCCGTAGTACGGATATGGCCGTCACGGTTGGCGACATTGTCGAACTGGTTGGCCCAGATCGCGCCGTTCGGCTCGGTCTTCGCCATCTGCTCGGCCAGCCGGCCCGACAGCTTCACGTAGTTGTTCGGGTTCTTGTAAGGCACGGCGGGCACTTCGATCAGCTCGGCGCCGAGCAGTTTGATTGTATCCTTCTTCTCCTGGCTCTGGGTGTCGGGAATGACGATCACCGTGCGGTAGCCGAGCGCCTTGGCAACCAGTGTCAAGCCGATGCCGGTGTTTCCGGCCGTCCCCTCGACGATGACGCCGCCGGGCCGCAGCAACCCACGCTGCTCCGCATCGCGGATGATAAACAGGCCGGCGCGGTCCTTGACCGACTGCCCGGGATTCATGAATTCGGCCTTGCCCAGGATCTCGCAGCCGGTTTCTTCCGAGGCCTTGTTGAGGCGGATCAGGGGCGTGTTGCCGATCACGTCGATCACAGAACGGGGCATGGAGATTCCTTTGTGGGTGCGGCGAAACCCTAGAAACCCGAAGCTTCGGTTTCAAGGCAAGAATTTGCCTGGTCCAGTCGCATTCGCACACTGCAATTCCTGCACCCAGGGGCGCCCAGCCGGTATTCATTTCAACGATGTACCGAAAAGCACTCTTTTCATTCGATTTCTTCACCGGTAGAGCGCAGGTTAAGAAGAGCCGGCGGGGCGCAGCATGACACTCTATTTGGCCAATCCGAAGCATGGCGTCGCCTGGATTACGGGCGGCAGCAGCGGTATCGGCCGTTCGCTGGCCAAGGATCTTGCCGCTCAGGGCTATGTCATCGCGGTGACTGCGCCCGATGACCATCCGATCGATACGCTCATCGTCGAAACGGCGCAGATGTCGGGGCGTGTCGCAGCCTTTCCTTGCGACGTGACCGACGAAAAACGCATGGCAGAGACGGTTGCAGCGATCGAGAAAAATCTCGGTCCGATCGTGTTGGCAGTGTTCAACGCGGGAAGCTATATCGCAACGCCGGGCGAGGATCTTGTCGCGCGCAATTTCCGTCGGTCTTTCGAAGTCAATTATTTCGGCATCATCAATGGCCTGGTGCCGGTCATCGAACGCATGCGCGTACGCTCGCGCGGCCATGTCGTGCTGATCGGTTCGGTCACCGCCTATTTCGGCTGGCCCACTACCGCTGCCTATGGCGGCACCAAGGCGGCAGTCAATATCCTGGCCGAGTCGCTGAAATACGATTTCGACAAGATGAACGTCCGCATCCAGGTGATTAATCCGGGCTTTGTCGACACGCGGCTGACTGAGAAGAACTTCCTGCCGATGCCGGGCTTGATGCCGGTCAACCTGGCCTCGAGCCGTATCGCGAAAGGCATCGAATGCGGCGGCTTCGAAGTCACTTTCCCACGCCGCCTGAGCTGGACGCTGAAGCTGCTCAGGATGCTGCCGAGGCCGTTCTCCCGATGGGTGATCAGCACGGTCACCCGCTGGAATGCGCGGCCGCTGAATTTCGACCGCAAGCCACCGGTCGAATAGGATCGGTGACGGGGCGACGGATCGTGTCTGCGGGTCGCTGGGGCGCCACGTCATTGCCGGCGACGCGCTCGCGCCATCGACCACGGCTTTCCTCGCGCAGCGGATTGTCGTGTGGGTCGAGGCGGTGGTGAAGTAAACCAAAGGCCTCAAGCAAAGGGCGACCGAAGCATCACTCCGGTCGCCCTTTTCAATCGTGAGTAACCAAGCCAGGCTTGGCCGGACGCAAAACGGTCAGATTATGCCGCCCGCGCAGCCGGCCGCTTGCCGCCGAAGCGGCGCTTGTTGTTGCCCTTGAAGGGCTTGGCGCCTTCCGGCTTGCGGTCGCCCGCAAAGGCCGGCTTGTCGCCGCCGAAACGCTTCTTGGCGAAGCCGTTGTTGGCGCCGCCGGGACGCCTGCCGTCGCGACGGCCGTTGTGGTCGTTGCGATCGTTGGCCGGCTCGAAGCTGCGCTCGTTCTTCTCAGCCGGATTGCGCTGCGGATCGGGGCTGCCGAGATGATCGGCAACGATCGGCAGCTTGGTGCGGATGATACGCTCGACCTGGCGCAGCTTGGCGTTTTCCGACGGGTCGCAAAGCGTGATGGCGATGCCATCCATGCCGTTACGGCCGGTGCGGCCGATACGGTGGACATAGCTCTCCGCCTCATCCGGCAGGTCGAAATTCACCACATGGCTAATGCCGGGCACATCGATGCCGCGTGCCGCAATGTCGGTCGCCACGAGAATGCGCACCGAGCCTTCGCGGAAATCGTTGAGCGCCTTCTGGCGGGCATTCTGCGACTTGTTGCCGTGGATAACGGCGGCCTTGAAGCCGTCGCGCTCGAGGTCCTTGGTCACCCTGTCGGCGCCATGCTTGGTGCGCGAAAAGATGATAACGGACTTCATCGCCTCGTCGGCGAGCATCGTCGATAACACCTGGCGCTTCTGCTTGGTGCGGGCAAAGACGACGCCCTGCACGATCTCCGCGGCCGCAGTGCTGTGGGGGGCGACCTCGACGCGGATCGGGTTCTTCAGCAAGCCTTTCGCCAGCTCGGCGATTTCGGCCGGCATGGTCGCCGAGAACAGCACCGTCTGACGGTCCGGCGCCGTCGCCCTGGCGATGCGCTTGACGTCGTTGATGAAGCCCATGTCGAGCATGCGGTCGCCTTCGTCGAGCACCAGCCATTTGGTGTCGGCAAGTACGAGATCGCCCTCACGCACCAGATCGGTCAGCCGGCCAGGCGTGGCGATCAGGATGTCGACGCCGGGTGCAACCTTCTTGACCTGGCTGAAGCGCGAGACGCCGCCAAGCACCAGCGCGGTCGAGACATGTGCGCCCTTGGCGAGAATCTTGATGGTGTCCTCGATCTGTACGGCGAGCTCGCGCGTCGGCGCCAGGATCAGCGCACGAGCCGTCTTCGGCCGGCGCCTGGTGCCAAGCGCGATGATCTTCGACAGGATCGGCAGCGCGAACGCCGCGGTCTTGCCCGAGCCGGTCTGGGCGATGCCGAAAATGTCGCGGCCTTCGAGCTGCGGCGGGATAGCCTGCGCTTGAATCGGCTTGGGATCGGTAAAGCCTGCGCCATGGGTGGCCTTGAGCAGTGCACCACTAATTCCAAGTGCGGCGAAACCGGTCAGTTCCCAAGTGTTCTCACCGGTCAAAGTGTTTTCATTGGTCAAAATATTCTTCTTTCATGCGGCTTCTGGCCGCAAACATCGATGGCGGCAGGGCGCAACCTGCCGTCGACAATTGTCATGAAACGACAAGGCGGGCGGACGTCATCGTCCACACGGCTGCGCTGTCGTGCCCGCAGGCTTCATGCCACGGGGCTTTTTCGCCACCTTGCCGATATGTCGGGAAGAGGGAAAACAGACGCAACCAGTCTCATTCGTCGAGAAGGCCGGAGTGTCCCGGCCCAAGCGCCTATGCCGCCGCATATGGCCCAGTTCGCTTCGGAATGCAAGGGGTCGGATGCTGCAGCGCAGCAAAAGCCATGGCGAAGCGGCGCTTGCGCTCACTTGCTGCCACGATTACCACAATCCAGCTTTCCGTTTTGGGGACCGGTCATGAAGGACGTGCTGAAGGAACTCGAGCGGCGCCGCGAGATCGCCCGCATGGGCGGCGGCCGAGCCCGCATCGAGGCCCAGCACAAGAAGGGCAAGCTCACCGCCCGTGAGCGCATCGACGTCTTCCTCGACGAAGGCTCGTTCGAGGAGTTCGACATGTTCGTCGAGCACCGTTCGACCGATTTCGGCATGGAGAAAACCAAGATCGCCGGCGATGGCGTCGTTACCGGCTGGGGCACCATCAACGGTCGCCCGGTCTATCTTTTCGCCAAGGATTTCACCGTGTTCGGCGGCTCGCTGTCCGAGGCACATGCCGAAAAGGTAGTCAAGGTGCAGGAGATGGCATTGCGCAACCGCGCGCCGATCATCGGCATCTACGACGCCGGCGGCGCCCGCATCCAGGAAGGCGTGGCGGCGCTCGGCGGCTACGCCGAGATCTTCCAGCGCAATGTTCTGGCCTCCGGGGTCATCCCACAGATTTCGCTGATCATGGGCCCTTGCGCAGGCGGCGACGTCTATTCGCCGGCGATGACCGACTTCATCTTCATGGTCCGCGGCACCTCCTACATGTTCGTCACCGGGCCGGATGTGGTGAAGACCGTCACCAACGAGACAGTCACCGCCGAAAGCCTCGGCGGCGCTTCCGTCCACACGACGAAGTCCTCGATCGCCGACGGAGCCTACGACAATGACGTCGAGGCGCTGTTGCAGATGCGCCGGCTGGTCGATCTGCTGCCCGCCTCCAACACGGCGGAAATTCCCGAGATCGAATGCCACCAGTCGGTCACCGATCACGATCTGTCGCTCGACAGGCTGATTCCCGACAATGCCAACAAACCCTACGACATCAAGGAGTTGATCCTTAAAGTTGCCGACGAGGGTGACTTCTTCGAAATCCAGCAGAATTTTGCGAAAAACATCGTCACCGGCTTCGGCCGTGTCGAGGGCCGCACCGTCGGCTTCGTCGCCAACCAGCCGATGGTGCTGGCCGGCGTGCTCGATGCCGACGCCAGCCGCAAGGCGGCGCGCTTCGTACGCTTCTGCGACTGCTTCTCGATCCCGATCGTCACCTTCGTGGACGTTCCGGGCTTCCTGCCCGGCACCGCGCAGGAGTATGGCGGGCTGATCAAACATGGGGCCAAGCTTCTGTTCGCCTATGCCGAAGCGACCGTGCCAAAGATCACCGTCATCACCAGAAAGGCCTATGGCGGCGCCTATGACGTTATGGCATCAAAGCATTTGCGCGGCGACATGAACTATGCCTGGCCTACGGCGCAGATTGCCGTGATGGGCGCCAGGGGAGCGGTCGAGATCATCTACCGCAAGGACATCGGCGATGCGGAGAAAATTGCTGCGCATACAAAGGCTTACGAGGATCGCTTCCTTTCGCCCTTCGTTGCCGCCGAGCGCGGCTATGTCGACGAGGTGATCATGCCGCATTCGACCCGCCGGCGCATCGCCCGCGCACTCAGGATGCTGCGCAACAAGGACATGCAGAACCCCTGGAAGAAACACGACAATATTCCGCTGTGAGGCGCTGATGTCGCGCCTGATCTGGTTTCCGCCTTGGCGAGCCTGCTGAGCGATACGATCGTCGCCGAACGCGTCCGGCATTTCGACGGTGAATGGACATCGAACATCGCCGACGACCTCGATCGATAGCTGTCCGCCTGGAGCTACTGCGGCCAATGTCAGAGTCGTCGGCCTATTCCGCTTCCGCCGCTCCGAACCCGGCTCCCATCATCGCGCTGACAGCGCCCGACCACGGCGTGGCGTGATTGTCGATGCGCATCTGGAAGATGAAGTAGGTCGGCGAGCAGAAGCCGATGCCTTTCACCTTGCCGATGCCCGGCGTATCGGGCGGCAGCGACTGGCACATGTAATCCTCGCGACAGAAATGGCCGGCCGAGCAAGCGGGACGATTACCGCGATTGACAGCGCCGCCCAGGCACTGGTCGAAATTATTGGTCGCCACGCAGGTGTCGAATTTTTTGCCGCCGACCAATCCGCAAATCTCGTTCGGCATCGGCTTGCCCGGTTTGAAGGCGGCAAAGCTGCGATCCCGATCGTCGCAGCCGCGATAGGCGATACCCGCCGGCACGCCGATCTTCGGCGGTCGGCAGGTGTAGCCGGTACGCGAAATGCCTGGCGCGAACGCCGCGAACTGGCCGGTGATGATATAGCGGTCATTGAAAGGTTGCGCCGGGTTGCTGGTGATCGAGCCGGTCAGGCACGGATGGCCGGAGAATATGTTTTCGCTGTCCTTGGGCAACAGACATTGCGCCAGCTTGGTGCGCACGCCGGACGCGGTCGCTAGCGGCGTGCAGACGGTGCCGCCGCCGCATTGCCAAGTCGCGCCGAAGCGGGCTGCATCTTCTGGCATGAAGCACGGCATCGCCATTTCGGCCGGCGAATAGGCAATTTCGCCGGCCTCGTTCCATGTCGCCGGCGGCGCGAAGGACAGCGGGCGGAAGCGGTTCGGTTCCTTACCCCTCGCAGTCGCGTGCAGCCAGGCGACGCGGCGCGGGATGTCGGCGTGGAGATGCGGTGAGATACCGACCTCGATGCGGTTGAGCGGCGAGGTCGTCTTGTCATCCAGGCCGATAAAGTGGAACCCGGCGGTCGAACCCGCCTGATGGCAGCCCTGGCAGGCGCCATTGTCCAGCCGCTCGACCAATGCTTCTGGCGTGCGCACCAGCTTCCGCTTGGAATAATCGAGCCCGGCGAAATCCGCGGGCCGGAACAGTGGCGTGAACGGGTGGTTGGCCTGCCTTGCGCTGCCGAAAGTCGACCACGAGACTACCTTCTTTGCCAAGAACTTATCGGGGATTTGGTAGACGCCGAGGTCGATTGCCGCGACATTGGTGCGGACATAGTCGGCAAGTCTTGCTTTCAGCGCAGCGTCGTCGGCGAGACGTGCCGTGTCGGGCGTGTTTTCCAGCGGCTTTTCACTGACAGCCCCGCCGTCGATGCCGAAAATGCGCATGAGATAGGCGGCCTGTCCGCCGAATTCGGTCTCCTGGCCGGAGGGGAAGCGGACCACTTGCGCATTGAGCTCGAGCTGCTTGAAGGTGAGTGCCGCTCTTTCCAGCGGCCCGCCGATCAGCCAGCCGGCATCGACGCTCTCGTCGAGTTGTGGCGCCCAGCGTCCGGCGACGCCGACACAACCGCCATCGGCATCCGGCGCGACATTGTAGATGGCACTGAAATTGAACGGCAGGCGCGAGGCCAAAACCTTGCCGTTCTTCTTGAAGCTGTAGGCGAGGCGATAGATGAAGCGCACTTCGCCGCAACTCGTGTCGCCCTGCAGCGCGGCGAAGTCGCGCCGATCGAGCCGGTTGACTATGCCGACGAGACGGAAGCGCGCGGCATCGGTCCTCAGCCAGCGCATGTCCATGACACGGCCGACATTGCCGTCGGTCACCTCGTAAAGCGGCCGGCCGCCGGCCTTCATCTCGGCCCGCAATGCTGCGACGTCGCTTGCAATCGTTTCGACGATCGCATGATAGGCCGGCGCCTTGTCGTAGAGAGTCTTCAAATCGCCCTTGCCATCGACGCCGAAAATACCGGCGAAACCATAGCCCTTGCTGTCAAGCTCGGCGAGAACGGCCGGGTCGTCGACGATGGTTAGCGGAGTTTCAGCGTTCGCGGCCTGTACCATGGACATGGCACTAATGATCGCAACGAGCAGCGCAATCAGGCGGTTCATTCGGCAGCCATCCCGCGGCTTTCAACGAGCTCGCGCAGCACCGGCACCAGCGCCAGCGGCAAGTCCTCGGCGATCAGCCCCGGTCCGAAACGGCTGCCGGTCTCGGCATGGATCCAGACTGCCGCACAGGCCGCTTCGAAGGCTGGCATGCCCTGAGCCAGCAACCCGGCGATGATGCCCGACAGCACATCGCCCGAACCGGCCGTAGCCAGCCATGAGGCACCATTGCTGTTGATCGCTGCCCGGCCATTGGGGGCCGCGATCACTGTGTCGGCGCCCTTGTAGACGAGAATAGCACTGGCACGCTTAGCGGCGGCGCGGGCCTTGGCGAGCTTGGACAAATCGTGGTTCCCGGCGACATCGGGAAAAAGCTTGGCGAACTCGCCCTCATGCGGCGTCATCACCAGAGCCGGCGTTTTCGGTCGACGGGCGGCTTCGAACAGGGCATCCGGCGCGTCGCGAAACGAGGTGATGCCGTCGGCGTCGAGCACCAGCCCGTCGATCCCGCTGCCCTGCCCATGGGCGTTGCCGAGTACGACCAGGGCAAAATCGCGCGTTTTCTCCCCGATGCCAAATCCCGGGCCAAGCACGAAGGCCGATGGGCGGCGGCTGCCGACGAATTCGTCCACATCCGCGATAGTGTCTATCTTGTGCAGCATGACCGAGGTCAGATGCGCCGCGTTCACCTGCATGGCGTTCGCCGGCGACAGCAAGGTGACGGCCCCTGCCCCGCTCCGGGCCGCGGCAAGCGCCGACAGCCGCGCAGCACCCGTCGTCGACGGTCCGCCGGAAAAGACGCCAACATGGCCGCGCTTGTACTTATGGGCGTCGACCGCCGGAACCGGAAGGCGGTCAAGCCAGAGCGCCGGAATGTTCTCGAATGTTCGCGGTTGAAGCTGCGCAACGATGCTGTTGTCTATGCCGATATCGGCCAGCTCGATGTCGCCGCACAGCTCGCGCCCCGGCAACAGCAGATGGCCTGGCTTTTTTCGCGCGAAGGTCACCGTGGTCCGGGCCCGGAAGGCGTTTCCTAACACATTGCCGCTCTCGCCTGAAACGCCCGACGGCAGGTCGACCGCCACAACCGGCAAGTTCAATTCGGCCGCAATGTCGATCACCTTGGCGGCATCGCCGGACAGCGGCTTAGACAGCCCCGCCCCATAGAGCGCGTCAACCACGACGGAGCCCACCTCGGCAACGAAATCCGACAGCGGCCGAGCTTCAACCGGGCATTCCGAGGCAGCGAGTGCCGCATCACGGCCGCCTTTGGGCGATCCGGACGCCCACACAGAGACATCGACGGCGCTCTCCCGAAGGATCCGGGCCACGACATAGCCGTCGCCGCCATTGTTACCGGGGCCGCAAAGCACGTGGACGCGTGTCGCCGCCGGGTAGCGCTTGAGCACTACGGCGGCAACCGCAGCGCCGGCATTGCGCATCAGGCCAATACCGTCGAATGGACCGGCGGCAATCGCCAGCCGGTCGGCCTCGGCCATTTCGGAGGGAGACAAAAGTTCGTTGCTCATGAAATATCAGGCGACATGCACATCATTTCCCCAAGCATTGTCCAGTTTTTGATCCGACGCAAACAACGAAGGTCCCCAAGCAAATTTGGCGGCGCACCTCGTTCGGGACGACGGCGCGCAGCTGCTCATGAAATATCCGATCTGCCCAATTTTTGTGCGGACGGCAGGATCGGCGGTGTGTAGGCTCGCGGCGTTCATGGCGCATCCGACGCAGCGAATGATGCGAATGTACATTCCTGCGCGGCATGGTATCCAAATCAAGTGAGGCTGCTCGACGCCCCATCAATTGGCACAGTTCGTGCTTGATCGAGGCGCAAGCGGGGCTCACAACCCGTCTTTTTTTGGCAGTGGAGGCCACTTTTTACATGAAAAAGATCGAAGCGATCATCAAGCCGTTCAAGCTAGACGAAGTGAAAGAAGCGCTTCAGGAGGCCGGGCTGCAAGGCATCACCGTGACCGAAGCCAAGGGCTTTGGCCGCCAGAAGGGCCATACCGAGCTTTATCGCGGCGCCGAATATGTCGTCGACTTCCTGCCAAAGGTGAAAATCGAGGTCGTGCTCGGCGACGATGCGGTCGAAGCCGCGATCGAAGCTATCCGCAAGGCGGCCCAGACCGGCCGTATCGGCGACGGCAAGATCTTCGTCTCGAACATCGAGGAAGTGGTGCGCATCCGCACCGGCGAAACCGGCATGGACGCCGTCTGAATTTTCCCGTTAAAAGGCCACGTTCAAACGTCATCACATAGGGAAGCAGGGACATGACGACAGCCAAAGACATCATGAAGCAGATCAAAGACAACGACGTGAAGTTCGTTGATCTGCGCTTCACCGATCCGAAGGGCAAACTGCAGCACGTAACGATGGATGTCGTCGAGGTCGAGGAAGACATGTTTGCCGATGGCGTCATGTTCGACGGTTCCTCGATCGCCGGCTGGAAGGCGATCAACGAGTCCGACATGGTGCTGATGCCCGATGCGGATACGGTGCATATGGACCCGTTCTTCGCCCAGTCGACCATGGTCATCCTGTGCGACATTCTCGATCCGATCTCGGGAGAATCCTACAACCGCGACCCCCGCGGCACCGCCAAGAAGGCCGAGGCCTACATGAAGGCGGAAGGCATCGGCGACCAGATCTTCGTCGGTCCTGAAGCCGAGTTCTTCGTGTTCGACGACGTCAAGTACAAGGCCGATCCCTACAACACCGGCTTCAGGCTGGATTCCACTGAACTGCCGTCCAATGACGACACCGACTATGAGACCGGCAATCTCGGTCACCGGCCGCGCATCAAGGGCGGCTATTTCCCGGTGCCGCCGATCGATTCGGCACAAGACATGCGTTCGGAAATGCTCACCGTGCTCGCGGAAATGGGCGTGCGCGTTGAAAAGCACCATCACGAAGTGGCCGCCGCGCAGCACGAGCTCGGCATCAAGTTCGACACGCTGGTCCGCAACGCCGATAAGATGCTGATCTACAAATATGTCGTGCACCAGGTCGCCAACGCCTATGGGAAGACGGCCACTTTCATGCCGAAGCCGGTGTTCGGCGACAATGGCTCGGGCATGCATGTCCACCAGTCGATCTGGAAGGAAGGCAAGCCGACTTTCGCCGGCAACGAATATGCCGGCCTGTCCGAGAGCTGCCTGTTCTACATCGGTGGCATCATCAAGCATGCGAAGGCGATCAACGCCTTCACCAACCCGCTGACCAATTCCTACAAGCGCCTGGTTCCGGGCTACGAAGCGCCAGTGCTGCTCGCCTATTCGGCACGCAACCGCTCGGCCTCGTGCCGCATTCCGTTCGGCTCGTCGCCGAAATCCAAGCGCGTCGAGGTCCGCTTCCCCGATCCTGGTGCCAACCCCTATCTCGCCTTTGCCGCCATGCTGATGGCCGGCCTCGACGGCATCAAGAACAAGATCCACCCGGGACAGCCGATGGACAAGGATCTCTACGACCTGCCGCCGAAGGAATTGAAGAAGATCCCGACCGTCTGCGGGTCGCTGCGCGAAGCCCTGCAGAGCCTCGACAAGGACCGCGGCTTCCTGAAGGCCGGCGGCGTCTTCGACGACGACCAGATCGACAGCTATATCGAGCTCAAGATGGCCGAGGTGATGCGCTTCGAAATGACGCCGCATCCGGTCGAATACGATATGTATTATTCGGTGTGATCCCGAACCTCATAGTCACGTAGAAAAACCCCGGCGGAGACGCCGGGGTTTTTTATGCAATGCGATGGGAAAGAAAGTCACGGCGCAGACACTCGAGGTCCGCGCCGTGAACGCATTCTCAAGCCGCCGCCGAAACCTCGGCGCTGGTCGGGACGGAGGCGATCGTCTTCAATATCTGCGAAGCGATCTGGTAGGGGTCGCCCTGCGAGTTCGGACGGCGATCCTCGAGATAGCCCTTGTAGCCGTTGTTGATAAAGGAATGCGGCACGCGGATCGAAGCGCCGCGGTCGGCGATGCCGTAGCTGAACCTGTTCCAGGGCGCGGTCTCGTGCTTGCCGGTCAAACGCTTGTCGTTGTCCGGCCCATAGACGGCGATGTGATCCATCAGGTTTTTGTCGAAGGCTGCCATCAGCGCCTCGAAATAGGTCTTGCCGCCGACTTCGCGCATATAGGCGGTCGAGAAGTTGGCATGCATGCCGGAGCCGTTCCAATCGGTGTCGCCGAGCGGCTTGCAGTGGTATTCGATGTCGATGCCGTACTTCTCGGTCAGGCGCTGCAACAAATAGCGCGCCATCCACATCTGGTCGGCGGCCTTCTTGGAGCCCTTGCCAAAGATCTGGAATTCCCACTGGCCTTTGGCTACCTCGGCGTTGATGCCTTCATGATTGATGCCGGCGGCAAGGCAAAGGTCGAGATGCTCCTCGACGATCTGCCTGGCGACGGAGCCGACATTGCTGTAGCCGACGCCAGTGTAGTACGGGCCTTGCGGCGCCGGATAGCCACTCTCAGGGAAGCCGAGCGGACGGCCGTCCTTGTAGAAGAAATATTCCTGCTCGAAGCCGAACCAGGCGCCCTCGTCGTCGAGAATGGTGGCGCGTTTGTTGGACGCGTGCGGCGTCACGCCGTCCGGCATCATAACCTCGCACATGACGAGCGCGCCATTGGTGCGGGCGGGATCCGGATAAACGGCGACCGGCTTCAAAACGCAGTCGGAGCTGTGGCCCTCGGCCTGCATGGTCGAAGAACCGTCGAAGCCCCACAGCGGAAGCTGGTCGAGCGTCGGAAACTCGGCGTAGTCCTTGACCTGCGTCTTTCCGCGAAGGTTGGGAACCGGGGTGTATCCATCGAGCCAAATGTACTCGAGCTTGTATTTCGTCATTCTAGCCTCTCGTTGCTTGATCACCGAACCCTGGATGGCGCCGGGGCGAGCCGGCCTATCCAGCAGCCGACCTGCCGGACTACTAAAATGCAATTCGTGTGCCATTCTCGCCGGCGACGGATGCGGCAAAAGTGAGGTTGTATCCGCCCAAAATCGCTGGTCTGCCGTCATGCTGCGCTCGGATCATCCACAAGCACATTTTGCACAAATAATGTGCACGTACTGATCTTTTCGTAATCATGTTGCCTAATTCGGTTGCTGAACCTATGTTGGGGAAAGGTTGAATCGGCAAGGTTCTGTCGAAGAAAGGAAACCGACAATGGAAATCACTTCCACTCGTCAGTCGGCCAAAATCCTGATGTTCCCGGTGGCAGCGCGCGCCTCTGCCTCAAATTTAAGCGGAAAGGCTAAGTTCGCGGCAGAACTTGCTTCTTTGCGCAACCGAACGGATTTCGGAAGTGCCTGGTATCATGAGGCAGCGATCGAGGAAGCGAAACAGGATCGGAAGAGCTAAGCCCTGCACTCGATAAATTGAAAAAGCCCGGCGCGATCGCTCGCGCCGGGCTTTGCTTTGAACCGGGACGGGCCGGCTACTGTTTGGTGTGCAGGTCCGTTCCGAGCGTGTCCCTGATAAAGATCATGCCGATGATCAGCGACATCGCCGCGATCACCACTGGGTACCAGAGACCGTAGTAGATATCGCCCTTGTAGGCGCTGAGCGCGAACACCGTCGCCGGCAGCAGCCCGCCGAACCAGCCATTACCGATGTGATAGGGCAGCGACATGCCGGTGTAACGGATGCGGGTCGGGAACATCTCGACCAGGATCGCGGCGATCGGCCCGTACACCATCGTGACGAAGACCACGAGGATGAACAGGATGGCGATCGTCATCGGCCAGTTGACCGCTGCAGGGTCGGCAAACATGGCGAAGGGACCGCCGCCGGGTACGGTGTAGACAGTGACCTCGGGGGCTCCCGCAGCCTCGTCGGCAGTCAGCAGCTTGTCCTTGATCGCCTGGTCAGTCGGAACGGTAGCCTTGTCGCCGGCGCGGATTGCCGCGGCATCGAGCTTCAGCTCAGGATTGGCCGCAATGAAGGCCTCGAGCTTCTGGTCCGGCACCTTGGCGGCTGCCCGCTTCAGCGGGTAGCCGCCATCCCGAAGTGCAGTGTAGACCGCCTTGGCGAAAGCGGCATCCTTGGCCTTGGCCTGATCGCCGGCGGCCGTGGCGTCATAAGACTCGACCGTCTCGTTGCCGATTTTGACCGACGCGGCTGTACCGGGCGCCGCAGTCGATACCACGTCGTAAGGCACCGAGTTCTTGGTCAGGAACGAGGTGGCGATATCGCACGAGGTCGTGAACTTCGCAGTGCCCACCGGGTTGAACTGGAACTTGCAGTCTCCCGGTGCCGCGGTCACCGTCGCACGGGTGTTCTGCTGCGCGGTTGCGAGCGCCGGATTGGCTGCCCAGGTCAGCGCCTTGAACAAGGGGAAGGTGCAGACGATCGCCAGCGCAAGGCCGGCCATGATGATCGGCTTGCGGCCGATCTTGTCGGAGAGCCAGCCGAACACGACGAAAAAGATGGAGCCGACCGCTAGCGCGATGGCGATCATGATGTTGACCGATTGCGCCTCGACCTTGAGCACGTTCTGCAGGAAGAACAGCGCATAGAACTGGCCGTTGTACCAGACCACGGCCTGACCGGCGGTAAGGCCGAGTAGCGCCAGCAGTGCGATTTTTGCGTTCTTCCACTGGCCGAAGGCTTCCGTCAATGGTGCCTTGGAGCCTTTGCCTTCGTCCTTCATGCGCTGGAAGGTCGGCGATTCGGAGAGCGACAGCCGGATCCAGAGCGAGATGCCGAGCAGCAGGAAGGAGACCAGGAAAGGAACGCGCCAACCCCAGGCGGCATAAGTTTCCTTGCTCATCGACGCCTGCACGATCAGGATGACGATCAGCGACAGGAACAGGCCGAGCGTCGCCGTCGTCTGGATCCATGACGTGTAGTAGCCGCGGCGGTCGTCGGGCGCATGTTCGGCGACATAGGTCGCGGCGCCGCCATATTCGCCACCGAGCGCCAGGCCCTGCAGCATGCGCAGGATGATCAGGATCACCGGCGCGGCGATGCCCCAGCTCGCATATCCGGGCAGAAGGCCGACCAGGAAGGTCGACAGGCCCATGATCGTCATGGTGACGAGGAAGGTATATTTACGGCCGACGAGATCACCGATGCGGCCGAACAGCAGGGCGCCAAACGGGCGCACCAGGAAACCGGCCGCGAAGGCGAGCAGGGCGAAGATGTTGCGTGTCGCTTCCGGCGCCGACGAGAAGAAGGTGGCGCCGATGAAGGCGGCCAGCGAGCCGTAGAGATAAAAATCGTACCATTCGAAAACGGTGCCGAGCGAAGAAGCGAAGATGACCTTCTTCTCCTCGCGTGTCATGCCGCGGCTTGTTTTGCCGGCGGTCGATGCCATTGCCATGAGCGTATCCTCCCGTGTGATTCCGTCACCCCTCGATGCTGCGCGTCATCGTCCGCGTTTCCTCGCAACGCAGACTCAGTGCAGCCACCGGTGCAAAAAATGACAGAAAGCAGTGCCCAGAGGCAGACCGCCTTTGGGATTATGACTTTGGTCTAATGTGCAGTGCGAAATAGCGGGCGGTGCCGTCAGCCTTTGAGAGCTTCGAGCAGGCTGACTGCCGCCATCATGTCGCGCTTGCGGGCAGCGCGGCGCGCGAGCGCCTCTGCATCATGGCCCCATTGCTCGGCCTGCCAGTCCTCGTCGACATGACCGGCAGCCCAGGCCGCCTCGCCGTCGAGCTCGCCGAAGTCGACGGCGATCGCCAGCAGCGCCGATCCGGTCAGCGAGGTCATGACGTGAATGGCGGCAAGGCGCAGCGGATCGGCACGTTGGGCAAGATGCTGGCCAAGCAGCGCGATACTCTCGCGCGGCTGTTCGACATGGATCACGCCTTCGGCGAGATGGAACCGGGCGCCGAGTGCGCTGCGCACCCAGTCGATGACCGGGTCCCAATGCTCGTTCTGCCGGTCGACTAGTCCTTGGGGCGCATCGGCGCGGTAGCAGAGCAGATCGGATGAGGCGAAGCGCAGTATGTCCTCCAGCACCGCCTGGGGATCACTGGCGACGCCATCGATTGCCGTATTGACCAGACGCATCACCGGCATCGTCACCGGGTCGATGGTCTCCTCCTGTGCGGCGAATTCCTCGGCGACGAGAGCAGCCGCCTTTTCGGTTGGCAGCGCCAGCAGCGCCTTGGCCGGCGTGCGGACGGGCTTGCCATCGAGATGGACGGCAAAACCATCTTCGACCGGCGCTACCGCGACAGTCTTGTAGAAGCGCTTCGGCAGTTGCGTCTTCATCTGGATCTGGGCGCGACGCACCGGGTCCGGATCGGAGAGCTGCTTTCCAGCTTCGAGGTCGTTCAATATGTCGCGCATGCTCATCCGAGGGCTTGTTTTCGGGCCGGCCGGTTGACGATGATAAGACCGGCGGCGATGAGGCCGAGTGCCAGGAAGATACGAACGGTCAACGGCTCGTTCAAGAAGACGGCGCCGCAGAGCACACCGAACACCGGCGACAGGAAGGTGAAGCTCGACAGTCCAGATGCAGGGTAGCGCCGGAGCAGCCAGAACCACAGAACATAGGTGAACGCGACGACGTAGACGGCCTGGAACAACAGAGCCAAGGTCGGCAGAACGGCAAAGCTGCGGACTGGGGGGCCGGCAAAAGGCATCACCAAAATCCCGACGACGGCGGCCCCGGCTAGTTGATAGAGCAGCAGCTTTTCGGCGCTGGCCGTGACCAGCTTCGACCGCTTGATGACGATATTGGTCACGGCCCACAGAATGCCGGCGCCGAGACTGAGCAAATCGCCGCTCAATGTTGCGCCGCCATTGGCGCTCAGTTTGTCGGAAAACACCGCGACCAGTCCGGCGAAAGCGAGCAGAAGACCAACGAGCTTGCGTGCCGTGATGCTTTCGCCCAGCAGGAAATGGCCGCCGACCAACATCCAGAACGGCATGGTGTTGACCAGCAAGGTGTTGCGCACGACGGTGGTGTGCTCGAGCCCGACATACAGAAACAGGAACTCGAGACCGAAAAGTGCGCCTGCCAGAATGCCGGCGACGAGGGTCTTGTCGGGCGTGAACAGCGCGATGCCGCGCCAGCGGCACCAGCCGAAAACACACAGGCCGCCGATCACCGAGCGGGCGATCGACAGGAAAACGGGATCGTAGCCGGCATAGGAGATCTTGGCCGCGACGTAGTTCAGCCCCCAGGAAAAAGTCAGCCCAACCATGATGGCGGCGGCGGCAGCGTCAACGGAACTGCGGCGGTCCATTGCGGTTGCTGCGGTCATTGCTTGGACTGGCTTTCCAGCTTCGCGAGCAGCGCCTTCAGCACTTCGGTATTCTGCCTTACCGCTTCGGTGTTCTCACGGCCGATTTCGGCCATCGACCCCTGCCGGGTTGCAACGCGGCGTATATAAGCGAACCAGACGACGAGAATCAGGATGAATGGCAACCAGTTCACCAACTGACGAACGAGCGACGCTTCATCCATGGTTTACGCCCTCGCTCATTTAATCCTCTGCGCTTGCGTCGTCGAAGCCGATCAGGTTCCAGCTCTGGCGCATGTGCGGCGGCATCGGCGCGGTGACGTCGACAAACCCCTTGTCGGGATGCGGGATGACGATGCGGCGGGCGTGCAGATGCAGGCGGTTCTGCATGCCCCCGGGAAAATCCCAATTGGTGTCGGCCTCGAAATATTTGGGGTCACCGATGATCGGGCAGCCGATATGCGCGGCATGGACACGAAGCTGGTGGGTGCGGCCGGTATACGGCTCCATCTCCAGCCAGGTCATCGTCTGTGCAGCCTGCTCGATGATACGGTAGTAGGACACGGCGTGGTCGGCGCCCTTTTCGCCATGCTTGGCGATGCGCACGCGATCGCCGTCGGGCGTCGGTTCCTTGATCAACCAGGTCGAGATCTTGTCCTCGCGCTTCGGCGGCACACCCTTGACCAGCGCCCAGTAGGTTTTCTTCGTCTCACGCGCCCGGAACGCTTCGGCGAGCTTCATGGCGGCGAGCCTTGTACGGGCGACAACCAGAACACCCGACGTGTCGCGGTCGAGCCGGTGCACCAGACGCGGCTTCTCGCCCTTCTGGTTGCGCCAGGCTTCCAGCATGTCGTCGACATTGCGGGTGACCCCGGAGCCGCCTTGCACCGCCAGGCCGGCCGGCTTGTTGAAGACGAAGACCTTCGGGTCCTCATGGATCAGCATCTTGGCCAGGACATCGGCGTCGCCCTGGTTGCGTATCGAATGGCCGGTCAGCGGGCTTTCGCCTTTCTTGTCGACTTCGAGCGGCGGGACACGCACCGTCTGGCCGGCTTCGACGCGGGTATCGGCCTTCACCCTGCCGCCGTCGATGCGGATCTGGCCGGAACGCAGCAGCTTCTGCAGATGACCGAAACCGAGACCGGGGAAATGGCTCTTGAACCAACGGTCGAGCCGCATGCCCGCCTCGCCGGCGTCCACTGTGATCTGTTCAACGCCTGCCATGATTCCAATCGCCGTTTTGCGGGCATGCAACGGCATTCGCCGGCACCCGCAATCTCACTCGGTTATTCGTTGTCGGTTCCATATTGCAGAACCTGAACTTTCTCCAGCGTAATCAAGCCACTTGTCATGATTGTTTCAAGAACGGGCAGGAAAGCGGCCAATTTTTCCTCGTCATCGACGATCTCGATGACGAGGGGCAGATCCTCCGATAGGCGGAGGATCTTCGTGGTGTGAAGCCGGCTGGAATGGCCGAACCCCATCGCGCCCCGCAGGACTGTCGCGCCGGCGATCTGCATTTCGCGGGCCCTCAGCACGATAACCTCATACAGCGGACGGCCATCTGCCTTGTCGTTTTCGCCGATAAATATGCGCAGCAATTGCGCCTGCGTTGGTATCTTCATTGCCTGGACCCTCTCAGCCGGTTGAGGCGAACTGCAAAGATGTAGCCAAGCCAGACGGCGGCAAGCCAGGCCACCACGGAGATCGCGATATTGAGTCCAGCCGCCAGAAGCCTCCCGCCTTGCGCGAGGGTGAGCGTTTCAAGGCTGAAGGCCGAGAAGGTCGTCAGGCCGCCACAGAAGCCGGCCATGAAGAACTGGCGCTGCAGCGGACCGGCGAAGACGCGTCCATCCGGTCCCGTCAATGTCGCGTAGAAGCCGATGAGGAATGAGCCGACAATGTTGACGAGGAGTGTGCCGAAGGGAAATCCAGCGCCCCACAGGGCAGTGCTCGTCGATGAGGCAAGCGCCCGCAGCACACCGCCGATCATGCTGCCCGCGGCCACGGTCGCATAGAGCCGAACCGTTTCGGAGGTTCTGCGCCAACCAATGAGGCGTCCGCCATGCCCGGCCGCGGCAGTCTCCGTCCCGTCGTGGCGGAGCTTCCGCGGGCCGCTCACGGCGCCCCGCTGCCAATCAGAAGACTTCCCGCGGCAAAGCCCAGCGTCACGCCGCCGAGGCTCAGGAAAACCGAAAGCAGCACATTTCCGCCGGCGCGCAGCCATTCGCCCTCGCGCGCCAGCGCCAGCGTCTGCAGGCTGAAGGAAGACACCGTGGTGTAGCAGCCGAGGCCGCCGGTGACGGCAAAGGCCCAGATGGCGGGCATGCCGTCGCGCGCCACCGCATGCGCAACGACACCGATTGCAAACGCTCCCGAGACGTTAACCACCATCGTGCCCCAGGGAAAGGTCTCGCCAACCCGGCGGGCGACGAAGCCGGACAAGAAGAAGCGGGCCATTGCGCCGATCGCGCCACCAAGGCAGACAAGCAACAGATGATACATCGTGCTCCCTCACGCCAGTCACACCACGGTGTCAGGCGGCTCCGGCCTTCTTCGGCTTGCTGGAGGCGATCATCTTCCAGTTTTTGTAGAACATGGCATTGATGCGCTCGACGCTGACCGAAACGATGGCCAGGAGTGTCGAGATCAGACCGGGAAACGGCGACGGGCGAATGATGTCCATGAACACACAGTAGCGGCGCCCCTCATATTCGTTGACCGAGCGGTGCAGCAGCGTGTCGTCGAAAATATAGAGCGGATTGTCGTGCCAGTAGTTCCTGGCGTTGTTGCACTCGACGAAAACCTCGGCCTTCACCGGGAGAAGATTGTAGAGAATGCGTAGGCTGAGCCGCAGCGGTCCGAAATGCCAGGAGGTCGATTCCTTGCCCCTGAACACCGACACGGCGATGGTCTTGATGTATTTGAAATCCTTGTTGAATTCGGCAACGTTGTCGATTTTATGCTTGCCATACCACTGATAGACATACATGCCGCGCCGGCCGCTGCCGAAATTGGCATCGATATCGGCGATGATCTCGTCCTTGCGCGCTTTGAAGACGTCCAGGACCTCGTTGACCTCGCGTTGATAGTCCGGAGGAAACTGGTCCAGTTTCCAGACACCCCGGTTTCTGTAGCACAGCAGATCGACCAGCAGATTGAAGGGCGAAAGCAGCCAGGTGAAGATGCCGTTGCCGAGGAAATAACCACTGAACAGGGCCCAGTTCTTGTTGTCGTTGCGCAACACGTCGATCAGACCGAGGACAATGAAAATTGTCATCAGGATGGGAATGAAATAAAAGCCGAGCGCCAGCAGCGGGATCGCTATGGCGAACTTCCGAAGGGTCTTGCGAGATTTTTTTGTCATTTTTCCACGCGCCAGGCGCGATTCCATTCTGAATATCGTCGGTACGTTTCTGGCCTGTCCGCCGGCCGAAGGCGCATCTTGATAGGGTTTTTTGTCACGCCAGACAACGGCGATCACGCCACTGTGCGACTGGCAGCTACTTTTCCCGCTCGCTGCGCAGCTTCGCCCAATAATCCAGCCGCTTCCTGATATCGCGCTCGAAGCCGCGCTCGGGCGGGTCGTAGAATGTCTGCCTTCCCATCTTCTCCGGAAAATAGTCCTGGCCGGAAAAAGCGTCGGGCTGGTCGTGGTCGTAGCGATAGCCGGCGCCGTAATCTTCCTGTTTCATCAGCTTGGTCGGCGCATTGAGAATGTGTTTGGGCGGCAGCAGCGAACCGAATTCCTTCGCCGCCTGTGTGGCGGCCTTGAACGCGGTATAGACTGCATTGGATTTCGGCGCGGTGGCGAGATAGACGGTCGCCTCGGCGAAGGCCAGTTCGCCCTCGGGCGAGCCCAGATAGTCGTAGGCGTCCTTGGCGGCGTTAGCGACGACGAGCGCCTGCGGGTCGGCCAGCCCGATATCCTCCATCGCCATGCGCACCAACCGGCGCCCGAGATAAAGCGGATCTTCGCCGGCGTCGAACATGCGGGCCAGATAGTAGAGTGCCGCGTCGGGGTCGGAGCCGCGCACCGATTTGTGCAAGGCGGAGATCAAATTATAATGGCCGTCCTGGCCCTTATCGTAGATCGGCGCGCGGCGCTGGACGATGCGCTGCAGAGCTTCGGCGCCGAACACCTCCTTTGATTTCGCTGCGCGCCAGACCTCTTCGGCGAGCGTCAGCGCCGCGCGGCCGTCGCCGTCGCTCATGCGGATGAGCATCGCCCGCGCGTCTTCATCGAGCGGCAGCGCCCTGCCCTCTGCCTGCTCGGCCCGCGCCAGCAGCTTGGCGATGCTGTCCTCGCCGAGCGAGTGAAAGACCAGCACGCGCGCGCGCGACAAAAGCGCGGCGTTAAGCTCGAAGGACGGGTTCTCGGTGGTGGCGCCGACCAGCACGACGGTGCCGTCTTCCATCACCGGCAGAAAACTGTCCTGCTGAGCGCGGTTGAAGCGATGGATCTCATCGACGAACAGCAGTGTCTGGCGGCCGTTCGAGCGGCGCAGCTTAGCTGCCTCGAACACTTTCTTCAGGTCGGCAACGCCGGAAAACACGGCCGAAATCTGTTCGAAGACGAGGCTTGTCTCTCCGGCAAGCAGCCGTGCGACCGTTGTCTTGCCGGTGCCGGGCGGGCCCCAGAAAATCATCGAACCGAGCGAGCCGGAGCCGATCAGCCGCGTCAGCGCGCCGTCGGGTCCGGTCAGGTGCTCCTGGCCGACGACCTCGCCAAGGTTCTTCGGGCGCAGACGGTCCGCCAGCGGCCTGCCGGGCGGCGTCTTTTCCGGTTCATCGACACTGAACAGATCGGCCATGCAACTTCTTCTGCCTGGAGCCCGATCATGCTGACGGTCGGGCTCAGTAACGCAACACCTGGCGCAGTATCTGCCCGCCGCGCTCGACGGTAAAGCGCCACCAGCGCGTATCCTGCTGGGCTACCTGTTCCAGGGTCGCCGCCTTGTCGATCGTCAGGCCATTGACCTCACGCACGATGTCGCCCGGCTGGAATCCAAAATCGGCAGCGGGCGAATCGCGGTTGATGTCGACCACGGTTACGCCTTTGACATCGGTGCGCAGACCGAGCCGTTGGGCAAGCCGTGGCGACAGTTCAGCAACCTTGGCGCCGGAAAACGGGCTGCGGCCGCGCAATGTGAGTTCCGCAGCTTTGGCGCCTTCGGGCGGTCGTTCCAGAGCGATGTCCATCGTCGCCTGCTGACCCTTGCTCAGAACGCCGAAGCTGGCGTTCGTACCAATCGACAGCGTCGCCATCCGGTAGTCCAGCGCCCCGACGCTCTCGACCGGCTTGCCGTTGAGCGACAGCACTACGTCGCCAGGCTTGAGCCCTGCCTTGGCCGCGGGTCCCGCCTCTTCGACTGAAGAAACCAGCGCACCGGTCGGTTTGTCCATGCCAAGCGATTCCGCAATCTGCGGCGTCACCGCCTCGAACTCGGCACCGGCATACGGCCGCTCGAAGAAGTCGAGCCCGGCCTTGGCCGCATCGGCGAAAGCGCGGACCATGTTCGAAGGGATGGCAAAGCCGATGCCGATCGAGCCGCCGCTACGGCTGTAGATCGCCGTGTTGATGCCGATCAGCTGCCCTCCCATGTTGACCAGCGCGCCGCCGGAATTGCCGGGATTGATGGCCGCGTCGGTCTGGATGAAGAAGCTGGAATCGGAGACGCCGATATGGCTGCGCGCCACCGCCGAAATGATGCCGCTGGTGGTGGTCTGGCCGACCCCGAATGGATTGCCGATCGCCAGCACCAGGTCGCCAACCTCGAGCGCGTCGGAATCGCCGATGGCGATCACCGGGAACGGCTTGTCGGAAGAAATCTTGAGCACGGCGAGGTCGAGCGTCTCATCCTTGAGCAGCACCTTACTGTCGAATTCGCGCCCGTCGGCGGTCGCGACCTTGACCTGGTCGGCGTCCTTGACGACATGGAAATTGGTCACCACGACGCCGGTCGGATCGACCAGTACCCCCGAACCGAGCGACGACTGCGCGCGCGGCTGCGAGCGGCCGAAGAACTCCTCGAAGAACGGATCGCCGTCGAAGGGTGACGCCACCTTGGCGGTCTGCGAGGCGTAGACATTGACTACAGCCGGCGCCGTCTGCTTGACCAGCGGCGCAAAGGACAGCTGCACCTCCTCGCGGCCGAACGGCACGCGCTTGTCGGGGCCGGAGGTGGCGTTTTCGCCTTCGACGCCATGCAACAGATCGGTCAGCACGTCGGACAGACCAGGATCTGGCTTGGTCTCCTCCGCCAGCGCGTGCCTGGCCGCCGGCACGAGGGCCAACGCCATCAAGGCGCAGATCAGAACAATGGACAGCCGTTTAACGCGCATTCCGAATCCTCCAAGTCGGGCGCAATTGTCCTGACGATTGTGCAAAATGAAAGGCTAAGCCGCTGAAATCCGATTATTTTGGGTAGTCGCCGCAAAAACCGGTGACCAAACCCCTACCAGCCCTGCCCGTTTACCTTCGGAAACAGAAAAAGGGGCCCGGAGGCCCCTTTTGAACTTCTCAGGAAAGCCGAGCCTTATGCGGCCGCGGCTTCCTCTTCGGTGCCTTCAGCCTCGATGCGGGCACGGTCGCCGGCGCCCTTGGCCGAGGTGTCGCGGTCGACGAACTCGATAACCGCCATTGCCGCGTTATCACCGTGGCGGAAGCCGGCCTTCATGATGCGCAGATAGCCGCCGTTGCGGGTGGCATAACGTGGCGCGATGGTATCGAACAGGCGCTTGACGACGCCTTCATTGCCGATCTGGGCAATAACCTGGCGGCGGGCGTGCAGGTCGCCGCGCTTGCCGAGCGTCACCAACTTCTCGACGATCGGACGCAAATCCTTCGCCTTCGGTAGCGTGGTGAGGATCTGCTCGTGCTCGATAAGCGACACGGCAAGGTTGGCAAACATCGACTTGCGATGGCTTATGCTGCGGGCGAACCGGCGGCCTTTAAATCCGTGGCGCATGGCTCTTCTCCTTCATTGCGGTTTCAAGAGGCCTGAGCCCCAGTTGGTTAGCCGCATGATCTTGTCCGAAAAGTCTGCAACTTTTTGCTGCGCTGACCTTCGGTTCGGGATCATGCTTAATATTGATCTTCGTAACGCTTGGCGAGGTCTTCGATGTTTTCCGGCGGCCAGTCCGGCACTTCCATGCCGAGATGCAGGCCCATCGCCGCCAGGACTTCCTTGATCTCGTTCAGCGACTTGCGGCCGAAGTTCGGGGTGCGCAGCATCTCGGCTTCGGTCTTCTGGATCAGGTCGCCGATGTAGACGATGTTGTCGTTCTTCAGGCAGTTGGCAGAGCGCACGGAAAGCTCGAGCTCGTCGACCTTCTTGAGCAGCGCCGGGTTGAAGGCAAGCTCGGTAACCTGCTCGGCGGCGACTTCCTTCTGCGGCTCGTCGAAATTGACGAACAGGCCGAGCTGGTCCTGCAGGATGCGAGCGGCGAAGGCCACTGCGTCCTCGCCCGAGATCGAACCATCGGTCTCGATGGTCATGGTCAGCTTGTCATAGTCGAGAACCTGGCCCTCGCGGGTGTTCTCGACCTTATAGGAGACCTTCTTGACCGGCGAATACAGGCTGTCGACGGGGATCAGCCCGATCGGCGCGTCCTCGGCGCGGTTGCGGTCGGCCGGCACATAGCCCTTGCCGGTGTCGACGGTGAATTCCATGCGGATTTCAGCGCCCTCGTCCAGCGTACAGATGACGTGGTCGGGATTAAGGATCTCGACGTCGCCAACCGTCTGGATGTCGCCGGCGAGAACCGCACCCGGTCCCTGCTTGCGTACGACCATGCGCTTGGGGCCGTCGCCTTCCATGCGGATGGCGATTTCCTTGATATTCAAGACGATGTCGGTCACGTCCTCGCGGACGCCGGCGATGGACGAGAATTCATGCAGAACGCCGTCGATCTGCACGGCGGTCACAGCCGCGCCACGCAGCGAAGATAGAAGCACGCGGCGCAGCGCGTTGCCGAGGGTGAGGCCGAAGCCGCGCTCGAGCGGCTCGGCGACGAGCGTGGTCAGCGTCTTCTTCTTCGACGAGAACTCGATCTTGTTCGGCTTGATCAGTTCTTGCCAATTTTTCTGGATCATAGTGCTTTCCTTCCGTTGTCCCGCCACCATCCAATCGTGGCGGGCGACCTGGAATGCCGTGGAGGAGCGCCCTTGAGGCGCTCGCGCGGCGTTCGGTAAATTCTTTAGACGCGGCGCTTCTTGCGCGGGCGGCAACCATTGTGCGGGATCGGCGTCACATCACGGATCGAGGTGATGGTGAAGCCGGCGGCCTGCAGCGCGCGCAGCGCCGATTCACGACCGGAGCCGGGTCCACAGACCTCGACCTCGAGCATGCGCATGCCGTGTTCTTGGGCCTTCTTGGCAACATCTTCGGCGGCCATCTGGGCAGCGAACGGGGTCGACTTGCGCGATCCCTTGAAGCCCTGGGCTCCAGCCGACGACCAGGCAATCGAGTTACCCTGCGCGTCGGTGATGGTGATCATCGTGTTGTTGAAGGTCGAATTGACATGGGCAACGCCCGACGAGATGTTCTTGCGTTCGCGACGGCGAACACGAGTGGCTTCCTTGGCCATGATGGTCCTTTCAGTTGATCTCTACACCGCCGTAATGCCAGCGGCTCCACCAGGGAGAAGGCAGTAGGGGAATATGGCAGTAGGGCAGTATGTCTGCCGTTCCTATTGCCTTACTGCCCTACTCCCTTACTGCCCTAAATTACTTCTTCTTTCCGGCAATCGACTTGGCTGGGCCCTTGCGGGTGCGCGCATTGGTATGCGTGCGCTGGCCACGAACCGGCAGCGAGCGGCGGTGACGCAGGCCGCGGTAGCAGCCGAGGTCCATGAGTCGCTTGATGTTCATCGACACTTCGCGGCGCAGGTCGCCCTCGACCTGATAGTCGCGGTCGATGGTCTCGCGGATCTGCAGCACTTCCGCGTCGGTCAGCTGGTTGACGCGACGCTCGGCCGGGATGCCGACCTTGTCGACGATCTCCTGGGCGAACTTCTTGCCAATGCCGTGAATGTATTGAAGCGCGATGACGACGCGCTTGTTGGTCGGAATGTTGACGCCGGCTATACGAGCCATGTTCTTCTCTTCTCCATGTAGGCCGGGCGAGCCGGCGCTTCAAGTTGCCCCGCGTCCGGTGGAGGCCGGCCCTTGCGGGAGTTTCCAGTTCAAAGCGGCCTGCCTTGCCCTTGCGGACAAGCAAGCCTCATGCCTGATAGGAAGACGGGCCGCCATACCCCAGCGGGCCGCTCCAGTCAAGCGCAATCGTTCGATTCTCTAGCCGGCCGCTCGGCCAACCTGCCGGGTCGTCGCCCTGAGCACCGCCTCGATCTGCTGCGTCACCGCATCGATGTCGGCCATGCCATCGACGCCCCTAAGTTTGCCCTTGGCATAGTAGTAGCCGATCAGCGGCGAGGTTTTCTTGTAATATTCCCTCAAGCGTTCTTCGAACACCGCTGGACTGTCGTCCTTGCGCACTGGCAGGCCTGCGGCCTTGGCTTCTTCGGCGCGCTTGACGATTCGGCCAACCAGCGCCTTGTCGTCGACGACAAATTCGATGACCGCGTCTAGCTCCAGTCCGCGATCCGACAGCATTTCCTCAACGGCGTCCGCTTGCACCAGAGTTCGCGGATACCCGTCAAGGATGAAACCGTTTGCGCAATCAGCTTGATCGATGCGCTCGGCCACGATGGCATTGACGATAGCGTCGGACACCAGTTCGCCAGCGTCCATCACCGCCTTGGCGCGCTTGCCGACTTCGGTGCCGGCCTGAACAGCAGCACGCAGCATGTCCCCCGTGGAAAGCTGTGGGATGCCGTGTCGTTCTACCAGTCTCTGTGCTTGTGTCCCCTTGCCCGCCCCCGGCGGTCCAAGCAATATCAACCTCATCTGGCCTTTTTCCCCCCGCGCAGCTTCGACTTCTTGATCAGGCCCTCATACTGGTGCGCGATCAGGTGACCCTGAATCTGCGCCACCGTATCGAGCGTTACACTGACCACGATCAGGAGCGAAGTGCCACCAAGGTAGAACGGTACGCCAGTCGCTGAAATCAGGAACTCGGGCAGCAGACACACCAGCACCAGATAAATGGCGCCGACGACGGTGATGCGGGTGAGCACATAGTCGATATAGTCCGCAGTGCGCTCGCCCGGACGATAGCCCGGGATGAAACCAGAATGCTTCTTGAGCTGGTCGGCGGTGTCCTTCGGATTGAAGACGATCGCCGTATAGAAGAAGGCGAAGAACACGATCATCGCCGCGTAGAAGGCCATATAAAGCGGCTGGCCGTGGCCGAGCGCCGCCAGGATGGTGCTAGCCCATGCAGGCATATTGGTGGTCTGCGAGAAGCCGGCGACGGTCGCAGGCAGCAGCAGCAGCGACGAGGCGAAGATCGGCGGAATGACGCCGGACGTGTTGAGCTTCAGCGGCAGATGCGAGGTATCGCCCTGGAACATGCGATTGCCAACCTGGCGCTTGGGATACTGGATCAGCAGGCGGCGCTGGGCGCGCTCGAAGAAGACGATCAGCGCGATGACGATGATGGCGAGCACGATGATCGCTAGGATCAGGCCGGTCGACAAGGCGCCGGTGCGGCCAAGCTCCAGCGTGCCGGAGATGGCGCGCGGCAGGCCGGCGACGATGCCGGAGAAGATGATCAGCGAAATGCCGTTGCCGATGCCGCGGGCGGTGATCTGCTCGCCAAGCCACATCAGGAACATGGTGCCGCCGACCAGCGTGACGACGGTAGAGATGCGGAAGAACATGCCGGGATCGTTGACGATGCCATTGCCGCCCTCAAGCCCGACCGAAATGCCGTACGCCTGGACCAGCGCCAGAAGCACTGTGCCGTAGCGCGTGTACTGGTTGATGATCTTGCGGCCCTGCTCGCCTTCCTTCTTCAGCGCTTCCAGCGACGGAATGACCGAGGTCATCAGCTGCATAATGATGGAAGCGGAGATATAGGGCATAATGCCAAGGGCAAAGATCGCCATGCGCTGCACGGCGCCGCCGGCGAACATGTTGAACATGCCGAGCACGCCCTTGCTCTGCGACGAGAAGGCCTGGGCGAAAGCGTCGGGATTGATGCCGGGCAGCGGGATGTAGGTGCCAAGACGGTAGACGAGCAGCGCGCCGATGGTGAACCAGATGCGCTTCTTCAAATCCTCGGCTTTGGCGAAGGCCGAAAAATTCAGATTCGAGGCTAGTTGTTCAGCAGCCGAAGCCATGCCTGATTCTCCGCTTGGTCACGCTCGATGCCCGCAGCTCAGGCGGCGCGTGTCACCGAAGCTCACGAGATAAGCTCCGGACTGCAAACATGCAAGCGGCCGCGTTGATGCGGCCGCCACATCTGTCGGATCAAAGCACGACCGCAGGCAAAACCGAATTCCGCCTTTGCCGAACGTGCTTCAAATTGCCGTTACTCGGCGGCTGCCTGCTCAGGCAGTTTCACCGAGCCGCCGGCCTCTTCGATCTTCTCGATCGCGGCCTTGGAGGCTCCGGCCACGTCGAAGGCAAGCTTGGCCTTGATGTCGCCGTCCGAAAGGATGCGCACGCCGTCCTTGACGCGACGGATGACGCCGGCCGCAACCAGCGCCTCGGCCGTCACAACTGTCTTAGCGTCAAGCTTCTTGGCATCGAGCGCCGCCTGGATGCGGGCCAGCGACACGACAGTGAAGCTCTTGGCGAAGATATTGTTGAAGCCGCGCTTCGGCAGACGCCGGTAGAGCGGCATCTGGCCACCCTCGAAGCCGTTGACGGCGACACCGGAGCGCGCCTTCTGGCCCTTGACGCCGCGACCGGCGGTCTTGCCCGAACCGGAACCGATGCCACGGCCGAGACGCTTCTTGGAATGCGTCGCGCCGTCCTTGTCACGCAGATCATTGAGTTTCATCTGGATTCTCCTGCGCTCTGGCTCAGCCCTCGTCCACGACGCGGACGAGATGCTGGACGGCAGCGATCATGCCGCGCACGGAGGGCGTATCCTCCAGCGTGCGCTGCTTGTGCATCTTGTTGAGGCCGAGGCCGACCAGCGTTGCGCGCTGCTCCTTCGGCCGGCGGATCGGTGAACCGATCTGCTCGACGGTGATGGTCTTGGTTGCTTTCTTGGCCATGGTCAGATCCCTGGTCAGCGTCGACTATTCTTCAGCCGCAACGGCGGTGCCGCGGCGGGCCTGAAGGGTCGAATACTTGATGCCGCGCGCGGCAGCCACATCCTTCGGATGCATCTGGCTCTTCAGCGCGTCGAAAGTGGCGCGAACCATGTTGTAGGGGTTCGAAGAACCCATCGACTTGGCGACCACGTCATGCATGCCGAGCGTCTCGAATACGGCGCGCATCGGGCCGCCGGCGATGATGCCCGTACCTTGCTTGGCGGCGCGCAGCAGGACACGTCCCGCTCCCCAGCGTCCCTCGACGTCATGGTGCAGCGTGCGGCCCGAGCGCAACGGCACGAAGATCATGTCGCGCTTGGCCGATTCGGTCGCCTTGCGGATCGCCTCCGGCACTTCACGCGCCTTGCCGTGCCCGAAGCCGACGCGGCCCTTCTGGTCGCCGACGACAACGAGTGCTGCAAAGCCGAAGCGCCGGCCGCCCTTGACGACCTTGGCGACACGGTTGATGTGGACGAGCTTGTCGACCATGCCGTCGTCGCGTTCTTCGCGATCACGGCCGCGGCCGCCATCCCTACGTTCCTGTGCCATATCCTGTTCCTTGTTTTTTTCCGGAAGCACGGTTGATGATGATATCCGGCGGCCTCTGTGGGTCGCCGGGGCAAATTTCGTTTTTAGAAGCTCAGACCACCTTCACGTGCAGCCTCGGCAAGCGCCTTGACGCGGCCGTGGTAGATGTAGGCGCCCCGGTCGAAGACGACTTCCTTGATGCCGGCCTTCGAGGCACGCTCGGCGATCAGCTTGCCGATGGCAGCTGCGGCCGCGGTGTCGGCGCCGGTCTTGAGCGAGCCCTTGAGCTCCTTCTCAAGCGTCGAAGCAGCCGCGATGGTGTGGCCCTTGGTGTCGTCGATCACCTGGACATAGATGTTCTTCGACGTGCGATGGACCGACAAACGCGGACGATCGCCGGCAACCTTTTTGATCTGGCGGCGGACGCGCTGAGCGCGGCGTTGGGTGGATTCTTTCGAGCCCATGATATCAGTTCCTTGCCTTCAAAAAACGGGGGCAACCATATGCGGTAGGACGAGCCTCCCGCGACCGCTCCCCGCGGCGTTAAAATTACTTCTTCTTGCCTTCCTTGCGGACGATCTTCTCGCCAGCATAGCGGACGCCCTTGCCCTTGTAGGGCTCGGGGCTGCGGTACTCGCGGATCTCGGCGGCAACCTGACCGACCTGCTGCTTGTCGATGCCGGTCACGGTGATTTCCGTCGGCTTCGGCACCGAAATCGTCACGCCCTGCGGCGTCTCGTAGACAACGTCGTGGCTGAAGCCGAGCGCCAGCTGCAGGTTCTTGCCTTGCATGGCGGCGCGATAGCCGACGCCGGTGATCTCGAGCTTCTTTTCGAAGCCGTCCTTGACGCCCTGCAGGATGTTGACGATCTGCGTGCGCGACATGCCCCATTTGGAACGGGCGGTCTTGGTCTGGTCGCGCGGCTGGACAGCGATCTCGCTGCCTTCCATCTTGACCAGCACTTCGTCGTTCACCACGAACTTCAGCTCGCCCTTCGGACCCTTCGCCGTCACGGTCTGGCCGTTGACGGTCGCGGTCACGCCCTGCGGCAGCGAAACGGGTTTCTTTCCAATACGAGACATTCTGTTGTCCTCGTCACTTCTCTTGTTTCAGGTCTCGGTTTTCGGGACTTGATCCCGAAAGCCGGATTCCAACGGGTCACACACCAGATCAGAAGATCTGGCAGAGGATTTCCCCGCCGACATTCTGTTCGCGCGCTTCGTGGTCGGCCATCACACCCTTCGGCGTCGAAAGAATGGCGATGCCGAGGCCGTTGGCGACGTGTGGTATCGACTTGGCGGAAACGTAGACGCGGCGGCCGGGCTTCGAGACCCGGGCGATTTCGCGCACCACCGGCGCACCGTCGAAATACTTCAGCTCGATCTCGATTTCGGACTTGCCGTTGTCGAAGTCGGTCTGGCTGTAGTCGCGGATATAGCCTTCGGCCTTCAGCACGTCGAGGACACGGGTGCGCAGGCGCGAAGCCGGCGTCGAAACGCTCGACTTCTTACGGCCATACGCGTTGCGGATGCGGGTCAGCATATCGCCGAGAGGATCGCTCAATGACATGTTATGTCCTCCTTACCAGCTCGACTTGACCAGGCCCGGGATCTGGCCGTTATTGCCGAGATCACGAAGCGCGATACGCGATACTTTGAGCTTGCGATAATAGGCACGCGGACGTCCGGTGACTTCGCAGCGGTTGCGGATGCGGGTCTTGGCCGAGTTGCGCGGCAGCGCCGAAAGCTTCAGCTGAGCGCGGAAGCGCTCTTCCATCGGCTTGGCCTGATCCATGATGATCGCCTTGAGCACCTTGCGCTTGGCAGCGAACTGGTCCGCAAGCTTGCGGCGCCTGTTGTTCTTCTCGACTGAGCTGGTCTTTGCCATTTCAGATTTTTCCTTTTCTCGCTGCCGTTACTGGCGGAAGGGGAAGTTGAAGGCCTTGAGCAATGCCCTGGCTTCGTCGTCCGTCTTCGCAGTCGTACAAACGATGACGTCCATGCCCCAGATCTGATCAACCTTGTCGTAGTTGATCTCCGGAAACACGATGTGTTCCTTGATGCCCATGGCATAGTTGCCACGGCCATCGAAGCTCTTCGGGTTGAGCCCGCGGAAGTCGCGGACGCGCGGCAGTGCGATGTTCACGAGGCGGTCGAGGAACTCGTACATGCGTTCCTTGCGCAGCGTGACCTTGGCGCCGATCGGCATCTTCTCGCGGACCTTGAAGCCGGCGATCGAGTTGCGGGCGCGGGTGACAACGGCCTTCTGGCCGGCGATCATTGCAAGGTCTTCGGCCGCGATCGAAGGCTTCTTCGAATCGCCGGTCGCCTCGCCGACGCCCATGTTCAACACGATCTTGTCGATGCGCGGAACCTGCATCTCGTTCTCGTAGCCGAACTGCTCCTGCAGCGCCTTGCGAATGGTCTCGTTGTAGACCTGCTTGAGGCGCGGCGTGTTCTGGGCAGTTGCCTGCTTGGTTTGAGCCTTAGCCATTGATGACTTCTCCCGAGCGCTTGGCGACGCGCACCTTCTTGCCGTCCTTCTGGAAGATGAAGCCGACGCGGGTCGGCTTGCCATCCTTGGGGTCGGCCAGCGCGATGTTCGACAGCTGGATCGGCGCTTCCTTGGTGATGATCCCGCCCTCTTGGGACTGGGACTGCTTCTGATGACGACGGATCAGGTTGACGCCGCGCACCAGCGCGGTGTCGTCCTTCGGCTGCACCGAAAGGACTTCGCCCGAACGGCCCTTGTCCTTGCCGGCCAGCACGACGACCTTGTCGCCTTTTCTAATCTTTTGCATTGGTCCGGCTCCTTACAGCACTTCAGGCGCGAGCGAGATGATCTTCATGTGGTTCTTGGCGCGGAGTTCGCGCGGAACCGGTCCGAAGATACGCGTGCCGATCGGCTCTTTCTTGTTGTCGACGAGAACGGCTGCGTTCTTGTCGAAACGGATCACGCTGCCGTCCGGGCGGCGGATGTCCTTGGCCGTGCGAACCACGACCGCCTTCATCACATCGCCCTTCTTGACGCGGCCGCGCGGGATGGCTTCCTTGATCGACACCACGATGATGTCGCCCACGGAAGCGTATTTCCGCTTCGAGCCGCCCAGCACCTTGATGCACATGACACGACGGGCGCCGGAATTATCCGCGACGTCGAGGTTTGTTTGCATCTGAATCATGACTGGCCGCCTTCTTCTTTTCTAACGGGACGGGTTTCTCACCCCTCCCCGGTCTGTCCAAAATTCGTTTCGTTGGCCCTGATCAGGCCTGGTCCGAAGACACCACGACCCAGCGCTTGTCCTTGGAAATCGGCTTCGATTCCTGGATGAACACCTGATCGCCGACCTTGTGGGCGTTGTTCTCGTCGTGCGCCTTGTACTTCTTGGTCATGCGCACGGTCTTCTTCATCACGGGATGCGTGAAGCGCCGTTCGACCTTGACGACAACCGTCTTCTCGTTCTTGTCGCTGACGACGGTGCCCTGCAGAATGCGCTTTGGCATGGTTTTCGTCCTTAAGCCTTCTTGGCCGCGGACTTTTCCGCAGCGATGGTCTTGATACGCGCAATGTCCTTGCGGACCTGCCTCACGCGCGCGGTCTTCTCAAGCTGGCCGGTGGCCTTCTGGAAGCGCAGGTTGAACTGCTCCTTCTTCAGGCTGGCCAGGTCGTCGGTCAGCTGGTCCTGGGTCTTGGTCCGGATGTCTTCGGCTTTCATGATCAGCCCGTCCTTATTCTGCGATGCGCTGTACGAAGCGCGTCCTGACCGAGAGCTTGGCCGCGCCGAGACGCAGCGCCTCACGGGCGGTTTCCTCGTTGACGCCGTCGATCTCGAACATGATGCGACCCGGCTTGACGCGTGCCGCCCAGTAGTCGACCGCGCCCTTGCCCTTACCCATACGGACTTCAGTCGGCTTCGACGTAACCGGCACGTCCGGGAAGATACGGATCCACACCCGGCCGGCGCGCTTCATCTCGCGGGTGATCGCGCGGCGGGCCGCCTCGATCTCACGCGCGGTGACGCGGTTCGGCTCAAGCGCCTTCAGCCCGAAACCACCGAAATCCAGGTTGGTGCCGCCCTTGGCGGTACCGTGGATGCGGCCCTTGAACTGCTTGCGGAACTTTGTGCGCTTTGGCTGCAGCATCGTTCTAACTCCAAATTCCTGACTGTCTTACGCGTTTTCGCGACGGCGACCGCGCTCGCGCTCACCACCACCGCCATGCGCTTGATCGCCCTCGGTGGCGCGGCGCTCCGATGCCATCGGGTCGTGCTCAAGGATTTCGCCCTTGAACACCCATACCTTGACACCGCAGATACCGTAGGCCGTATTCGCCTCGGCCGTGCCGTAGTCGACGTCGGCGCGCAACGTATGCAGCGGCACGCGGCCTTCGCGATACCATTCCATGCGCGCGATCTCCGCGCCGCCGAGACGACCGGCGCAGTTGATGCGGATGCCTTCGGCACCGAGGCGCATCGCCGACTGGACGGCGCGCTTCATGGCGCGGCGGAACGCGATGCGGCGCTCGAGCTGCTGGGCGATCGACTGGGCGACCAGGGTCGCGTCGATCTCCGGCTTGCGCACTTCGACGATGTTCAGATGCGTCTCGGACTTGGTCATCTCCATCAGCTTCTTGCGAAGCTTCTCGATGTCGGCGCCCTTCTTGCCGATGATCAGGCCCGGACGCGCCGCATGGATGGTGACGCGGCACTTCTTGTGCGGACGCTCGATCACGACCTTCGAGATCGCAGCCTGCTTGAGTTCCTTCTCAAGATATTTGCGGATCTTGATGTCCTCGTGCAGCAGCTTGCCGTACTCGCCGGTGTTCGCGAACCACCGCGAATCCCAGGTGCGGTTGATGCCGAGACGCAGACCGATCGGATTGACTTTCTGGCCCATTATGCGGCCTCCCCTTTTTCTTCGACTTCACGAACGACGATCGTGAGGTGCGAGAACGGCTTCTCGATACGGCTGGCGCGACCACGGCCACGGGCATGGAACCGCTTCATGACAATCGACTTGCCGACATAGGCTTCCGCCACGATCAGCGCATCGACGTCGAGGTCGTGGTTGTTTTCTGCGTTGGCGATCGCCGATTCCAGCGTCTTCTTGACCGTGCCGGAAATCCGCTTGGCCGAGAATTCGAGGTCGGAAAGCGCTGTCGCGACCTTCTTGCCGCGGATCAGCGCGGCAACCAGGTTCAGCTTCTGCGGGCTGATACGGATCGTGCGCAACACGGCGCGCGCTTCGTTGTCAGCAAGCCTGCGCGGAGCTTTGGCCTTGCCCATGATTATTTCCTCTTCGCCTTCTTATCCGCGCCGTGACCGTAATAGGTCCGGGTCGGAGCGAATTCACCGAACTTGTGACCGACCATGTCCTCGTTCACCGAGACGGGAACGTGTTTCTGGCCGTTGTAGACACCGAAGGTGAAGCCGACGAACTGCGGCAGGATGGTGGAGCGGCGGCTCCACATCTTGATCACCTCATTGCGACCACCTTCACGAACCTTGTCCACCTTCTTCAGAAGGTAGCCGTCGATGAAGGGGCCTTTCCAAATCGAACGAGTCACTTGGCGTTACCTCTTCTTAGCTCTTGCGCTGATGGCGCGAGCGCAGGATGAACTTGTCGGTCGCCTTGTTGGACCGCGTCTTCTTGCCCTTGGTCGGCTTGCCCCAGGGCGAAACCGGATGGCGGCCACCCGAGGTGCGGCCTTCGCCGCCGCCATGCGGATGGTCGACCGGGTTCATGGTCACGCCGCGATTGTGCGGACGTTTGCCACGCCACACGGTGCGGCCAGCCTTGCCGTCATTGATGTTGCCGTGGTCCGGGTTGGACACGGCACCGACAGTGGCCATGCAGGAGCCGTGGACGACACGCTGCTCGCCCGAATTGAGGCGCAGGATCGCCATGCCCTGGTCGCGGCCGACGAGCTGGCCATAACCACCGGCCGAACGGGCGACCTGAGCGCCCTTGCCAGGCTTCAGCTCGATATTATGGACGATCGTGCCGACCGGCATCGAGGCCAGCGGCATCGCATTGCCCGGCTTCACGTCGACCGATTCACCGGCTACGATCTTGTCGCCGGGAGCCAGACGCTGCGGGGCGATGATGTAGGACAGCTCGCCATCGTCGTACTTGATCAGCGCGATGAAGGCGGTGCGGTTCGGATCGTACTCGATACGCTCAACCGTACCGACGACGTCGAACTTGCGGCGCTTGAAGTCGATGATGCGGTAGGTGCGCTTGTGACCGCCGCCGATGAAGCGGGCCGTGATGCGGCCGTAATTGTTGCGGCCGCCCGACTTGGTCAGGCCTTCGGTCAGGCCCTTGACGGGCTTGCCCTTGTAGAGGCCCGAGCGGTCGACGATGACCAGCTGACGGGTGCTCGGCGTTACCGGGTTGAATTTTTTCAGTGCCATTGTTCTGTCCTCGCGACCTTGCTCAGAGACCCGTCGCGACGTCGATCGACTGGCCGTCGGCCAGCGTCACAACCGCCTTCTTGACGTCGCTCTGGCGGCCGATCGTGCCGCGGAAGCGCTTGATCTTGCCCTTGCGGACAAGCGTGTTCACAGCCATCACCTTGACGCCGAACAGCGCTTCGACGGCGGCCTTGATTTCCGGCTTCGACGCCTTCTTGGCGACATTGAAGACGACCTGGTTCTGCTCGGAAGCCATGGTCGACTTTTCGGTGATCGCCGGCGAGACGATCACGTCGTAGTGACGAAGGTCGGTCATTTGAAGCGCTCCTCGAGAGCCTCGACGGCGGCCTTGGAAAGGACCAGCGTGCCGCGGCGCAGAATGTCGTAGACGTTGATGCCCTGGATGGGCAGCACGTCGATGTTCGGGATGTTGGTCGCCGCCAGCTTGAAATTCTTGTCAAGCTCGGCGCCGCCGATCACCAGGGCGTTGCTCAGGCCCAGCGTCGCGAAATTCGCGATCAGTGCCTTGGTCTTGGCCTCGGTCAGCTTCAGCTCGTCGATGATGATGATCGACGCGCTTTTGGCCTTGGCCGAAAGCGCATGCTTGAGACCGAGCGCACGCACCTTCTTCGGCAGATCGTGCTCGTGGCTGCGCACGACCGGGCCGTGGGCCTTGCCGCCGCCGCGGAACTGCGGAGCGCGAGCCGAATGGTGACGGGCGCGGCCGGTACCCTTCTGCTTGTACATCTTGGCGCCGGTGCGGGCGATTTCCGCGCGGCCCTTGGCCTTGTGCGTGCCCTGCTGCTTCTTGGCGAGCTGCCAGCGCACGACGCGCTGCAGGATGTCCTCGCGCGGATCAAGGCCGAAAATCTCTTCGGAGAGCTTCAGCTTGCCGGCGTCCTTGCCGCCAAGCGTTGTAATCTTGAGGTCCATTATTCCGCTCCCTCTGTGGCCGGGGCCTCGTTCTTGGCGGCACCATCGGTTGCAACGGCGCGGATCGCGGCGGGCTTCGGCGCATTGGCCGGAAGCGCAACCTTGGCCGCATCGCGGACCAGGATCCATGCACCCTTCGAACCCGGGACCGCACCGCGGATCAGGATCAGGCCACGATCGGCGTCGGTCGAGACGACCTCGACATTCTGCGTGGTGACGCGGGTGTCACCCATGTGGCCGGCCATATGCTTGCCCTTGAACACCTTGCCCGGATCCTGGCGCTGGCCGGTCGAACCGTGTGTACGGTGCGACACCGAGTTGCCGTGCGTGGCGCGGCCGCCACCCATGTGGTGCCGCTTGATGACGCCCTGGAAACCCTTGCCGATCGTGGTTCCCGTCACATCGACCTTCTGGCCGACGACGAAATGCTCGACGGTGATCTCGGCGCCGACATCGATCATGTTGTCGGCGGAGACGCGGAACTCGGCAACCTTGGCCTTAGGCTCGACGGAAGCGGACGCGAAATGGCCGCGCATCGCCTTCGACGTGTTCTTCACCTTGGCAAGGCCAACGCCGAGCTGGACGGCGGTATAGCCGTTCTTCTCCTGCGTGCGCTGCGCCACGACCTGGCAGTTCTCCATCTGGAGAACAGTGACGGGAACATGTTCCCCGGCATCGTTGTAGATGCGGGTCATTCCCACCTTCTTTGCAATCACACCTGAACGCATCGGTTCAATTCCTTTAGAGTTCCCTGTCGGGGCTGTCGCCCCTCCACGCCTCTTGTTCCTTCAGAGTTCCGGGTCGCCCCGCTGACCTCTGGTTCCTTAGAGCTTGATCTCGACGTCGACACCGGCGGCCAGGTCGAGCTTCATCAAAGCATCGACCGTCTGCGGGGTCGGGTCGACGATGTCGAGCAGACGCTTGTGCGTGCGCATCTCGAACTGCTCGCGGCTCTTCTTGTCGACGTGAGGCGACCGGTTGACCGTGAACTTTTCGATCCGCGTCGGCAGCGGAATTGGGCCGCGGACGTTGGCGCCGGTGCGCTTGGCGGTCGACACGATTTCCCGTGTCGAGGCGTCGAGCACCCGGTGATCAAACGCCTTCAGGCGGATGCGGATATTCTGTCCGTTCATGCGTCACTTCCTTGTTCTGGCGCGGCGCGGGCAGCGCCCGCGACAGATCGGTTTAAGTCCAAATTACTCTTTGATGGTGACGACGATGCCGGCACCGACGGTGCGGCCGCCTTCACGGATGGCGAAGCGCAGCTTCTCTTCCATGGCGATCGGCACGATCAGCTCGACATCGACGGTGATGTTGTCGCCCGGCATCACCATCTCGGTGCCTTCCGGCAGCGACACGATGCCGGTCACGTCCGTCGTGCGGAAATAGAACTGCGGACGGTAGTTGGTGAAGAACGGCGTGTGGCGGCCGCCCTCGTCCTTGGTCAGGATGTAGGCTTCGGCAACGAACTTCTTGTGCGGCTTGACGGTGCCGGGCTTGGCCAGGACCTGGCCGCGCTCGACGCCTTCACGGTCGACACCGCGCAGCAGCGCGCCGATGTTGTCGCCGGCCTGGCCCTGGTCGAGCAGCTTGCGGAACATCTCGACGCCCGTGCAGGTCGTCTTGGTGGTCGGACGGATGCCGACGATCTCCAGCTCCTCGCCGACCTTGACGACGCCGCGCTCGACGCGGCCGGTCACCACCGTGCCACGGCCCGAGATCGAGAACACGTCCTCGA
>NZ_JAMYLM010000022.1:0-86762 GCF_040317995.1 Mesorhizobium sp. M1334 | reverse complement strand
TTTACCGCCGGTTGAGCGTTGCAGCGGCGTCAGGCCCAGCCAAGCGGCGAAGTCGCGCCCCTTTCGGAAGATTGCGGCGCAAGGCGCCAGTGCAACCAGAGCCGTTGCCGTTATCGGACCAACGCCGGGGATTGTTGCCAACCGCCGCACGTCTTCATCCTCTCGGGCACGTCGTGCAATCTCGGCATCGAGCTGCTTGATCCTTTCCTCCAGCGATCTCAGCGTATCGACCAGCATGGTGAGGGCCAGGCGGGCTGCTTCTGGCAGATCGCCCTCAGGATCCTCTACCTTTTCCATCAGCTTGGCAGTATGTGAACGGCCCTGGGCAACGACCAGTCCATATTCTGCAAGATGGCCGCGCAAGGCGTTGATCGTCTGGGTGCGCTGCCGCACCAGCAGATCACGAGCCCGGAATACGGCCGCACTCGCCTGCTCCTCTTCACTCTTCACGGCGACAAAGCGCATGGTCGGCCGCTGCGCGGCCTCGCAGATCGCCTCGGCATCGGCGGCGTCGTTCTTCTGCCGCTTCACGAAAGGCTTCACATAGGATGGCGGGATCAGACGAACGGTGTGCCCGAGCTTGCCGATCTCGCGCGCCCAGTGATGCGCCCCAGAACAGGCCTCCATGGCGACCAAGCAGGCCGGCTGCCCAGCGAGAAACGCAAGCACCTTGTCGCGTCGCAGTTGCTTGCGGAAAACAATGGCGCCCGCCGCATCGGCTCCATGCGCCTGAAATACATTCTTCGCTAGGTCCAACCCGATCGTGTTAACTTCCATTGTGGACGCTCCCTCTCTTACGGTGGCTGTCAAACACCACCATTCTGGCACATCGATGCCGTCGAGGGGGCGTCCACATGGGGTAATCGCGGGAGCGACGCGCCCTGGAACCGATCATAGCCTTGGAGGGTGGCTGTTCCCCGATAAGATGAAATACGGGCTCACGACTGGACGCCGGGCCCAGCATCAACGGAGAACAGCCATGGAAGAACATATCGGTCTCGACGTATCGATGAAAGAGACGGCAGTGTCGATCCGCCGTGAAGGCGAACGGATCTGGCGCGGGAAGTGCGCATCTGATCCCAGGATCATTGCCGAGCTTGTCCGCAAGCGGGCGCCGGCCGCAAAGCGCGTCGTGTTCGAAACCGGCCCGCTGTCAGTTTGGTTCTATCATGCGCTGCGCGCCGAGGGATTGCCAGCCATCTGCATCGATGCGCGCCATGCCAAAGCCGCTCTCGATATGGCGGCGAACAAGACGGATGCGAATGACGCCGATGGTTTGGCGCGTCTTGCTGAAGCAGGATTCTTTCGCGAGGTGCGCGTGAAAGGCTTCGACAGTATGTTGACCCGCACGCTCGTGGCAGCACGCACTCGGCTGGTCCGGATCACCGTCGAGCTTTCCAACCAGATCCGAGGGATCATGAAAACGTTCGGCTTGCTCGTTCCCGCCGGTAAGGGAACTACATTCGAAAAGAATGTCCGGAGCCTTCTTATCGATCAGAGCGAGCTTGCTCCTGTCGTCCTACCGATGTTGGAAGCCTGGCGCAGCATTCGCGTCCGTGCCGCCGAGCTTGGGCGCCAGCTTGTCGCAGATGCACGTCAAAGCCAAGCATGCCGCATACTCATGTCGATCCCCGGCATCGGCGCCATTACCGCAACCTCTTTCGCCACTGCCATTGAAGATCCGGGCAACTTCAAGAAGTCCCGCTCTGTTGCCGCTTGGATCGGCCTGACAACTCGCCGCTACCAATCGGGAGAAGTCGATTATGACGGCCATATATCCCGACGCGGCGATCGACATTTGCGGGGACTTCTCTATGAGGCTGCGGCGGTCATCCTGACACGCAGCTCGATCGACAGCAGCCTGCGCACGTGGGGCCTCAAGCTCCGGGAGAGGGTTGGCTTCAAACGAGCTGCCGTGGCTGTGGCGCGCAAACTGGCGGTGATAATGCATTCGATGCTCAAGACCGGTGAGTTCTTTGATCGAAATGCAGGCGCCACAGCATGAAATCTTGCGAATAGCGTTCAGGATCTGAGCGCCTGAGACGTCCCTGCCGGGACGTGAGCCGAGCCATTCCGCTGATGGGGTTGCACCGCTGTCTCAGCAAAGTGCGTCGTCCACATTGAAGGCTCGTCCGCGGAGCTCCATCATGCGGCGACTGATGTCGACCGCGAAGACAACCATGCACCCGGCAGCGTCGTCTCGACGCAATTACATGCTTGACGTCCCAGCGGCGATTAGACAACCCCATCACTACCGCGTAACGTGGCGCAGCGATAACCGCGTTGACCTTGGCCTCTGGCGCCAAGTGAGGATGACAGGGATGCGAGCTGCCGCACCGCTTTTAAGAGTCCTTCTCTGTTACGAATTCAGGGATGGGCGTTTCTGCGGATAAGATTGCCGCCCATAGCGACTAGGATCATTGCGTGAGAGACGTCGATGCGCTGCTCGAAGTCGCGCACGAGCCTCCGCCACCGCGTCATCCAGCCGAAGACGCGCTCGACAACCAGCGGCTGGGCAAGACTTCGAAACCCTTTTGGTCGTCGGATCGGCGGATGATCTCTACCACGAAGTTTCCAGATAGGCGGCCTTATTCATAAGCTTCAGCTGGTCGTGGGCGCCGTCGGCGAACAGATGCTTCACCCCCGGGCCAGCGCTCGCGGATGCCATCCAGAATCGCCTGAGCCCCGGCACTGTCGGAGATGTCGGGTGAGGTTGACCATCAACAGCCGCCCATCCGTATCGTCGGCGATGTGGCGCTTGCGGCCGACAATCTTCTTGCCTGCGTCGTACCCCCCTGTGTTTCCGCTTGCCGAGCCTTGACAGACTGGCTGTCGATCACGACCGCCATGGGATTGGCCTCGCGCCCGGCTCGCTCGCGGTCTGCCAGCTGCAACGGAGCGCAGAAGGTAGCGCACCGCGTTGATCACCGCACGGAAATCAACCTCGCGCGGACGGCCGCGACGCCCAGGCTTGGGCATCAGCGGCGCAATCTGTTCCCACTCCCCATCCGTCAGATCGGACGGGTAGCGCTTGGTCTTCTTGGCGATCTTGGCCATCCGGCCACGGCTCTGTTCGGTCCACATCCACAGCTCGGTCGATATTGTGCACGACCAATTCGCCTGCGGCGAAAGCTTTAAGTTGCTTACCAACGGTGTCTCCTATCGGAGGGCGACCGGTCACATAAAGCAAGGAGGGCGGAGTTACGTCGGATTCCATGCATCTGTGTCATCATCATGCGCAGCTATAGCAAACTGAAGTTTTATCAGATGGGTATCCTACTGTATTGAGCGGATTTTTTCGTTTGGCACGGTATATGCTCGGCTGTCTGCAACGGTGCCAAGAAGCGTGGTGATGTTAACTGTGGGACAAAATAGATATAGCGCCTGACGGCATGGTGGCAATGGCGGCCGCCTCCAGCGGCTTAGGTTTAGCCACAGCTGAGGAGTTAGCTAACGAAGGTTGCCGCCTCTCCATCCGCGGGCGGACCCGGGGCGGCTAGAAAGAGCAGTGGATCGGTTGCGCAGCACAGGCGCCGAAGTGCTGGCGCGCAATCGATGTAGTAACGGCGCGGATCCAGCAGCTTGAGTTGCCGAAACAGCGGAGCAGTTGCATCGCTCGTACCAGGGGATTCTCTATGTCGACGGGGGCTGCGCCGCGAGCTGGTGCAGGATGCTTCGATGTTGTGGCGGTATTTGGAGAAGGCTAGGCAATGTTAAACACAATACCAGATGAAGTGAACTTCCTGGACTGCACCTTGCGCGACGGTGGCTACTACACAGGTTGGGATTTCGCGCCGGACTTGGTGTCGGACTATGTCGCTACTATCAACACTCTCCCAGTGCGCATGGTCGAGCTGGGGCTCGCCGGAAAGCCTGAGAGCCATGGATATTTCGCCAGTGTGACGAGCTCTAAGGCCGAACAGGTGGCTGCCGGTCTCATAGTCGAGGCATGCGTGATGATCGATGCCAAGGATGTGCTTGCGAGCGAACTGCCTATACCCCTTGCCGTGATCCGCCTGACAGAGGGACTAGCGCCAAGGCATATCACAACCGTCCGCGTAGCGGCGCACTACAGCAACTTGGCTGCTTGCCGGGACATTTGCGCTGAGTTGTCTCACAGGGGCTTCCGTGTGTTTTTGAATCTCATGCAGATCGATGCAGCGAATGCTGCCGAAGTTGGAATGTGCCTCAAGGAGGTAAAGCAGATCAGCACGATCGACGTGCTTTATATTGCCGATTCCTTTGGCTCTATGAAGCCGACTCGGGTTCAGGAATTTGTCGGCCGGTTTGCGGATCGAATTGAGCCTGACATTGGATTCCACGGCCATGACAACCGCGGATATGCACTGGTCAATTCAGTGGCCGCCGCGATGGCAGGAGCGACTTGGATAGACTGCACCATGGGCGGCATGGGCCGCGGGGCCGGCAATGCGGCTAGTGAGCAGCTCCTTCCGATTCTCACTCGCCTCGAAACATCCAAGGAACGGGCACTCCTCGAGCACGTCCTGCGTCACTTCGATCCGCTTCGCAAACGGTATGGCTGGGGCAGCAGCGCGGCATATCAATTCGCGGGCTCAAACTTGATCCATCCGTCCTATGTTCAAAAGCTACGTGAGGGCGGGGTATTGTCTGACGCCGCAATTATAAGGCGCCTGTCGGACCTCCGCGCCGATGAACGGATGAGTTTTGCCAATGAAAAGCTGGCAACGCTGATGGCTAAGGACGACGCGTGATCGCAGATATCTCTGTTGAGCTGCCCCTTGTTCCCCATTGGAGGAAGCCATGACTTTACCAAATGCTGTTGCGAAACCATCGCTCCGCCCGTCCGATCCGCGGTTTTCATCAGGCCCTTGCCGTAAACATCCTGGTTGGAGCGTGCACCCAACTATGCTGCGCTACGTTGGACGTAGTCACCGGAGCTCCGAGGGAGCAGAACGGCTGGGAGAGGTAATCAGGCGCATGGCCTCCTTGTTAGAACTGCCTGACAACTGGCTCTGCGGGATCGTGCCCGGTTCGGGCACTGGGGCCTGCAGCATGGCCTTACAAAATCTACTCGGCCCGTCTCCAGTCGAGACATTCTTGTCGGATAGCTTCTCGCAGTATTGGGCAAACGAGATCGATGGGTTGGCGCTTGCCCCCCAAAGGCGGCACGTTTGTGCTTTCGGAGATTTTCCGAGCACGAGCGGGATCGATCCCAATCACGACATCGTTCTAGTGCTAAACGGCACCAGCAACGGCGTTTGTCCACCGGATCTTGAATGGATTCTTCCTGACCGTGCCGGGCTTGTGATCGCAGATGCCGTCTCTGCAGCTTTTACGAGGCACATCGACTTCGATCGGATCGATGTTCTGTGCTGGTCATGGCAGAAGGCACTTGGAGGCGAAGGGGGCCATGGCATGATCGCGCTCTCGCCTCGGGCCCAGGCACGGCTGAGGGTCGGCGGACGGAAGCCCGTAGCCAGGCTCATGAGACTGCACAACGCTAACGGATCTATAAACAAAGCGTTCTTTGGTGGCCGCACGATCTCGACCCCCAGCATGTTCGCAGTCGAGGATATCCACTCTGCGCTCGACTGGGCCGAAGCGTGTGGTGGATTACCCGCGCTTTTGAAAAGGGTTGCCAGTAATTATGCTGTGATGGCCGACTGGGTGGACTCTACTCCTTGGATTGATTGGACTTGCACCAATCCGGTAGCACGCTCCACCTGTTCAATTACTCTTCAGCTTGTACGAGAGCAGCTCGCAGCCGGCGAAAAGGAGGACGACGGTAGAACCGTTGCGGAGATGATCCGTCTACTCGAAGTAGAAGGTGCGGCATTTGACATCTGGAGCTACGGTGACGCGCCGCCAGGATTTCGGATATGGGCGGGGCCAACGATCGAGGCAGATGACTTGGGTATCTTATGCAAGTGGCTCGCCTGGGCGTATAGCGAGGCGCGCGGGGCCAGCATACCATCCGAGGCTAGGGTTGTGCGTCACGGCTGCTTTACGCCCTCTCAGGCGCGCGCGGTCGAGCCAAGGACGGAGACGGCCTGTCCTCTAACCGTCGCCCCGGAGAGCCCAACTCCCCAGACACTGGCAGATTGCTATGACGCGATACTTTTCGACGCAACGGGGGTTCTGATCAGTGAAAATGAGGCCCTGCCTGGCGCCGCTGATATCTTGGCCCGACTTAATATGTCCGGTCAGCCATACTACATCGTGACGAATATCAGTAGTGGATCGGTTGAGACAATATGCGCACGTCTCTGCGGCGCGGGACTTCCGATTCCGGCGGTCGATCGCATCGTGTCTGCGGGCGGTGTTGCGCGACGTCGCGTACTCGAAGAGCTGGGAGCCGGGCGACTAGTTTCGTATGTGGGCAGTGCACACGCTGCGCATGACATATTCGGCAGGCATCCAAATCTTCATTGCGCTGATACGGCGGAGACATTCGACACGCTCGTAGTGCTCGATGACGGAGGTTTCGATTTTAAACGGGCGGCCGATCACATCCTGTCCACCTTTCAACGCAGACTGATCGAGACGGGCGAGATGCCGCGTATGATAGCGGCAAACGCGGACATCATTTATCCTGGCAAGAATGGCTCGCTCGTCTTTGGACCAAGCATAATAGGGCCAATGCTTCAAGCAGGACTGGCGCCGTTCGAAGCTCCTCCAATCTCAGTAGAGATTATGGGCAAGCCAGGAAGAGCGATTTTTGAAGAATGCATCGCTCGGGCCGGTACCGACCGTCTTTTGATGGTCGGCGATCAGGTTGACACTGACATCAGGGGCGCAAAGGCTGCCGGGCTCGACGCACTTCTCGTAACCACTGGTCTCAACAACCGCGGCCAGTTGCGTCAAGACCAGAACGGCGCCCCCGATTATGTCGCAAAGAGCCTCAGTCAGATCTTCGACGGCAGTTTGTGTCCACATCTCCGATCGGCGAAGCATTCCAGCACGACAAATCAGGTTTGGGTAGCTTCGAGCGACAATTGCGGCGAGGACAAGGCGCATCTTGGCGAAAGCGGTTGAACGCGGCAGCACGATTATGAGGGAGGTGGCGATGATCTTTTCGACTATTTTGGCGGAAGTTGTGATGATGAGAGATCGCCACGACTAGCCGAAGCGTTTGTAAAACCTGACCCTGCGTTCGGTGTCTTCTTGGCCAGCCTTCTTTCCGTTCTGGCCTCGGCTCTCCTCCCTCCAGTCGCCGTTCCGCGGTGCCGTGTGGTGCCGAAGGTCCCTGACAACGTGCGCGTCCGGCTGCCGTGGCGGTGGCCGGCGACACTGGTGGTCGCATGACTGCGCGCCGCCGGCTGCCGGCCATACCGGGGACGGGCAAGCACTGCTTCCAGCTCGGTCTCGAGCATCGTCTCGATGAAGCCACGCACCCGCTCGCGCAGGCCAGCTTCGATCGGATCAAACCAGTTGTCGAAAAGATAGCTCGTCGTCTCATCCGCAGGATGAACGGCGTCGGCATTGATGGTAGTCCTTGTCATGGCGTAGTCTCCTGTCCGGCGCGGCAAGGCCGGATGATTCGAGGTTGAACACCCCGGAGACTACGCCAACTCCTAATTCCAACCACTCCCGCGACGGCACCGCGTCGCCCTCAGAGTTCTCTGATTGGGGTCGTTTGTATCCCCGGTGACGCTTTCGATTACCCACATCGTCGGCTTGATCGCTTGATCCAACGGAGATGCAGAAGGCGAAGTCGTGCAAGCGGATCATGCCGCGCCAGACGACCATGTTGCCGGGAGCGGATCATGTTTGCGGGCGAGATAGCCGCCAAGCATGGCGATTTGCAGCAGGTAGGCGCGAGCGTGGGCCGTTGGAGGCGCGGTCGCGTTCGGGACGCGTCGATCTGGTCGAGCGCAGTGATCTCGGCGAAGGGGAGAACGCTGTCTGGCGCGGCGTCTGGCTTGGCGCGCGCCGACATTGTGACGAAGAATATTCGCCAGCTGACCACCGCGATGAGAGCGAGGAACTTCGCCAGCCTCTCTGCGGTCTCGAGCCTTGCCTCCTCGGCACGGCAGCCGGACTTCATGACCTTGTGGAACACCTCCGCCTTCCAGCGCAGGGCATACCAGCCGAGATTCTCGACCGCCGCGGAGAGATCTTCGACCGGCAGGTTGGTTACCAGCTTCCAGTCGATCGGCTCGCGATCGGCCGGCGGGTTCCCTTCGAGGGCATGGATGTAGGTCAGAACCTGCGGACTGTAGCGCTTCTGCTTGCCCACGGGCGGCAATGTGTTGATGGCGGCGAACTTCACCTGCAGCCAGGTTCGTCTCGTCCTGATCGACCGTAATGCGATGACGTCCCGCCCAAGGCGCCGTCGCAAGTTGGGCAAAGACGCGATGAGCAGGATCGTGCGGGGCAGCATCGGCAGGCCGCTCGGCCAGCCTGTTCGTCTGCACCCGCACCAGGAAGCCGGTACCAAGGTCGGTGCAATAGAGCTCGTAGATGTCGCTCTCCCGGTCACCCACATGCACGCAGCGCTCAGGCGCGCCCACGAGCGCGATGGACTGACACAAGTTCTCCAGCCAGCGGTAGCTCTCCTTCGTCTCGTTGCGGCACGCGCGTGGGATTGATGTGCCGCTTGAGCGCGAGCGTTCCCTTGAATTTCGTTCGGGTCCAGAACTTCACTGTCATCAGACCGAGGGGCGTGCCGGTGAGGGTGACGGCCAAGCTCGAATGCATCAGCACCCCGCACAAGGTCAGCACGTTGGGCTGCCCAGCCTTGTAGCGCCCGGCGTTGATGGTCTTAGTCTAGTGGAAGCCGATTTACCCGGCTGCGCGCGGCTGTCGATAAATTCGGTCGTGTCCTGCAGAATAAGGATCGGACTTCGTTCGCCGCAACGCGCGCCGCATTCGCGGCGAAATGGCCGGCGAGAACGCTGTGTTCGGTCACACGCGGGTTGTCAAAGAAGCGGTAGGCCGCCTTTGCCGCTGCCCAGTCGCTACAGGCCGCTGGGATCGGCTTGCCCGGCGCTGCTGACAGCTGATCCAGCAACCGCTGCAGCCGGCGGACCAGGCGCTTGTCGGGAAGCGCCCGCCGCGCAAAGCTCTTCCTGCCAAGCGGCTTCGCTGCTGCTGGTCTTGTCTCGCATCCGTGACGCCTCCGATTCGTTTTCACGGACAGAATCACGGCAGGTTCATACGGGGTAATAGGCCCGCCGACGATGTGGGTAATCGAAAGACGGTGACGGCCGCCTTGCTGAGGTAGGCTGAAGGCTGCAAGTCCTAGTGGTAGCACTAGGAACAGTCCTATGACGAAGCAGCATGTGGAGGCTATCACGTCCGTCGAGCGCCGCCGACGGTGGCCTCGGGAAGAGAAGGAGCGGCTGGTCGCGGCGTGTCTGGAGCCGGGTGCCAGCGTATCGGAGATCGCCTGCTCGGCGGGCATCCATGCCGGTCATGTCGGCCGAATTGAGAAACTGACCCCCTGACGAAATGAAGAACTGACCCCTCGGTTATGAGAGGAGGCATGGATGACGGTTGAGATTTCGGCGATTCCTGCATTGTCGAGAACGATGCGGGGGGGAGGAGATGCTTCAGCCTGAAGAAGTGGCAGCGATGCTTCGGCTGCATGAGCTTGGCTGGGGAGCGAAGCGACTTGCGAAGGAATTCGGATGCGCGCGCAACACGGTGCGTCGGTATCTGCGCGAGGGCGGGACTTTTCCGTTTCGCAAGCCTGTGCGGCGGACGCGTCTGACGGGCTGGACGATTGGCTGCGGGAGCGCTTCTTCCGCCATGGCGGCAACGCCGATGTGGTGCGCCAGGAACTGGAGAGCGAACAAAGGATCGTTATAGGGCTTCGGTCGGTGGAGCTTCGGGTGCAGGGTTGGCGTCGGGAGTTGAGGGCGCAGAAGCGCGCGACGGTTCGGTTTGAGACGGCGCCGGGATATCAGATGCAGATCGACGACACGCGGGCGTGGTTCTTTCCCACTGCGATCGACCGCCAGCCGAACAGTGGGACTGGACTGATCCCGATCTCTTGGGCCAAGGCTGAGAGGTTCGCTCCTTGCTCAAAGCGCGTGGCCACCATCGTCCGTTTAACGGATCGGACCAGCGCCGACGTTGCAATTGGCGCACCTTCAACCGGCTTGAGATTGACGGCATCGTCATGCGAGTCGGCTGGGGAGACGACGCCGAGGCGGATGTCACTGTAATCCATGCGCTTAAGCCAACGTCGTGATCGGACAGTCCGTCACGATCTGCAGTGAGAATCAACTCAACTCGTTGATCGTCGGAGCTGGTCGAGCACCCAGGCCATGCGAAACGCTGCTTCCTCGGCCACGCCCGGCCCGTGCGAAGCGCCACTGTGGCCACCTACCGTCCGCATGCGAAAGACGAGCTCGGGGTCCCGATCAGCGGCGCAGAACCTACGCTGTGCCACGTAGCGAGCTGGCTGATAATAGAGCACCTGGCCGTCGTCGAGCGCGGCGTCGACGTACGTCGGCGGAAGTGGCCGATCGGCACTGAGGTTGTAGTACGGGTCGTAGCCGCGCAGGTACCGATACTCGTCGGCGATGTGGGGATCGCCGTACTCCGCAGTTTCAGATAGCGCGTACGGCATCGTGAAGTCCAGCTCGGTATCCAGGATGTCGGCGAGCGGAACCTCCGCGAGCACAGCGCGGAACAAGTCCGGCCGCAAGAGGGCCGCTGCAAGCACGGTACCCCCGCCAGCGCTCTTTCCCTCAATGATAATGCCGTCGCGGGCCGCGAATCCCTGCTCAACGAGTCCCTCGGCCGCGGCGACAAGATCTTTGTGTGTGGTGCGTTTTCGATACCGGGTGGCTGCCTCGTGCCATGGGCGTCCGAGTTCGCCACTCCCTCTTACGTGCACGATGCCGAACGCAACTCCGCGATCGAGCAGGCTCAAACGCTTTGTCATGGATGAGGGCCACGTGAAGAATGAGGGCCATCTCGATGTTCCGTAACAGCCGTACACATTCAATAAGACCGGCCCAGGAATCGTTCGATCGCGCCGCGCGACCAACGAGATCGGGATATCAACCCCGTCGTCCGCCTTCACCATGACAACCGTCGCCACGTATCGAGCCGCGTCATACCCGGTAACGCGGGCCTGGTACAGCACTGCCGAGCAGTCGTCGGCGAGATTATGCTCGACGAGGGTGCCGGGCGTCACGAATGAGCTAACCGAGTAAACCAACTTCGAACTTCGGAACGGATGTCGTGCGACCGAATATCTACCCCCTGCAGACAAGCCGACCTTAAGAGTGCAACTCGGCTCGTCGGGAACGATCGTGGCCCCAACCCGCCCGGTTGCGTTACGCGCGACCAGGCGAGCAGAAAGGCCTTCTCGCTCCAGAAGGACGAGGTGCTGATCAAGCAGGTGAACCTCCTCGAGCGTCACGCCCACTCGATGCGGGACCACCTCTTCCCAGCGTGAGGGCGACGGGTCGTCAATCGGCGCGCGCACGAGTCGGTAATACGGTCCGGCGTCATCGATGTGGAACAGGAACTTGTCTTGCCAGTGCTCGGCAACGACCCGGTGACCTAATGCACGCGTCACTAAACGGCGCCATCCAACGCCCGGCTGGTCAGCGGGAAGGCACCACACCTCCACCGCCCCTCGGTGGACGCCATTTACATCCAGAAACAGCCAGGCGCCGCTATCAGAGCGTCTTATCCCCACGTTCAGTCGCTCGTCCGCCTCCTCGAACACCACCTCAGAGTTCCCAGCTGCGACATCCAGGCGGACAAGTTCATGACGCTGTCGCCGCAGGTCACACCGCTCCCGGGTGAAAAACAAGGTATGACCATCCGCGGCCCAAGCCACCATCGCAACCCGATTCGAGCCCTTCCAGACGTCATGGCCGTCAGCCGTGTCGCGCACTCTCAGCTCGTAACATTCGTCACCGATGAGATCAAAGCTAAACGCCACGTAACGCCCGTCGTCGCTCGGCTCGAAGACACCGAGTTCATAGAACAACTCGGCCCCGGGAATCGCGTTCGGGCTGAGGACAAGCTCAGCCGTGCCGCCGATCACAGGCCGGCGCCACCAAGCCGGATGCGTCAGGCCCTGCTCGTGTCGTTGGAAATACTCGAAGGGCCCAACTTGGAACGCTGGCGAGGCATTCTCGCAAGGCTGACGCCCTTCGATCTCGGCGATGAGCTCCGCTTTGAGCTCTGTCAGGTGAGCTGTCGCTTGCTCCGCATAGTTGTTCTCGGCTTCAAGGTACTTGCCGACATCTGGATCCTCCCGGTCCCGAAGCCACCGATAACGATCTATCGTGACGTCGTCATGTAGCACCCTGATTCGGGGCTCGGCACGAGGAAGAGGTGGCGGAAGGCGCTTGTCTCCCATCATGCCGCCCTCAGGTAGTCAATAGCATCGGCGGCGCACGTCGTGGGCCGCGAGGCGCGACGGAAATTGCAATGCGCTGCATGAGATAGCCGGTAGCAAGCGGTAGCACTCGGCGAATGGCAAAGTTGGTACATCAAGGTTCCTCCCAGCGGATAGAGCGAAAACCGTCATCGAGCGACTTTAAATGAGATTCGGATATCGATCGGCAGAACCGCGATCAGCGCGTGTCATCGCAGCTGTCGCAACAAAACCCTGGCCTGTCATGTCTCGAGCCAACAGGCGGATATGTGCTCGGGTCCTACTTCGATACCCGGCGGCTCCTCTTCCCGGCAGCGGTCGAAGGCTAGTGGGCAGCGTGGATGGAAGCGACAGCCCTTCGGCACGCGCGCGGCGCTTGGAACCTCGCCTTGCAGGGCCGGCAATTCGGCGCGACCTGCATTGCCGCCAATCTGCGGGGTAGCGTTACGCAGTGCGACGGTATACGGATGGCGGGGATTGAATGTGATCTCGTCGGCGCTACCGATCTCGACCAATTTTCCAAGATACAGGACGGCAATCCTGTCGGCGATCAACCAGGCAAGAGGCAGGTCGTGTGTGATGAACAGCAGCGCCATGTTGTGCTTGTCGCGCAGGTCAACCAGGACCTGAAGAATCTGTGCGCGTATCGAGACATCGAGCATCGAGACAGGTTCGTCGGCGACGATGAGATCCGGCTTTACCGCGAGCGCGCCAGCGATCACGACCCGCTGGCGCTGCCCGCCAGACAGTTCATGTGGGAAGCGGACGAAGAAATCATTGGGAGGATTGAGGCCGGCCGCCGCAAGCGCTTGACTAACCCGTTCTGCAAGCTGTCTGCCATTGTCGACCAGCCGCAGGGAGCGCAATGGCTCTGCCACGATGTCGAAGACGGTGTGTCGCGGGTTGAGGGCCTGATAAGCGTCCTGGAAGATCATCTGCACGCGATGTCGGTAAGGGCGTAAAGCCGACAAGCTTCGAACCGACGTCATGTCGAGGCCTTCGAACAACAACCTGCCGCCGGTCGGCTGCGTAAGCTTGGTGATGACGCGGCCCACCGTGGTTTTGCCGCTCCCAGATTCCCCGACCAAGGCGACGATCTCACCCCGTCCGACGTCGAGGTCGATCCCGTCCACCGCGCGCACAGCGCCAGCAGGTCGGCCCAGCACACGGTCGAACAGCCCACCCTGGATAGGAAAATGGACCTGCAGGCTCTCCAAACGCAGGATATCGGCGGTGTCAGGCATGAGCTGCGACCTTGGCTTCTTGCGAGGACCGGTGAAGGTGACAGGCGACCCCTCCCCGCCCGAACTTATCGAGGCTGGGGACTTCGGTTGCGCAAACCGCCATAGCCGACGGGCAGCGCGGATGGAAAGCGCAGCCCGAGGGTCGATTCACCAAATTGGGGGGATCACCGGGGATGGGCCGAATTATCCGTTTGCCGCTCGCTGGGTCCGGGATCGATTCGATCAGCAGTCGTGTGTAGGGATGTTTGGGCTGGGCGAAGATCTCGGCGACAGTGCCATCCTCGACGATTCGGCCCGAATACATGATCATCACGCGATCACAGGACTCAGCCACCACAGAAAGGTCGTGGGTGATCAAAATGAGGGCCAGATTAAGCTGCGATCGCAACTCCCCTAGCAGCTTCAGGATCTGAGCCTGTGTGATGACGTCGAGCGCCGTGGTCGGCTCGTCACCGATGATGATCCAGGGGCGACACGCGAGTGCCATCGCAATCATCACCCTTTGGCGCATACCGCCCGACAACTCGTGGGGATAGGCAGCGCCGCGATCCGCCGGAATGCCGACGAGCTCTAGCAGTTCTCTTGCTCGCGCGGTCGCCTCACCACGCGGCATGCCGAGCTTCAGCATGCACGGCTCGGCGATCTGCTTGATGATGCGGTGAACAGGATTGAGCGCATTCATCGCGCCCTGGAAGACTACGGACGTTTCGCACCAGCGATGTGGCCGCATCGCCGCGTCGTCGTCGGCCGGCAGTCGGTTGCCGCGATAACGCACCTCGCCGCTGCTGATCCGCGCGTTGGGCGATAGCAAACCCGCGATCGCCATTGCAGTCGTGGTCTTCCCGCTGCCGGATTCTCCGACGAGGCCAACGGCCTCTCCGGGCCGGAGCACGAAGCTTACGCTGTCGATCGCGCGCGATGAAACGCCCTTGACCCCATAGTCGACAGAGAGCCCGTCGACCTCCAGAAGCGGTGCCTTGTCGTGGGAGGAGTTTGTCATGGAATAACCCTCCGCCGTGGATTGAACGTGTCATCGAGGGCATTGCCAATCAGGACGAAGCTGAGCGAAACCGTGAGGGCGCACACGCCCGGTGCGCCGAGATACCACCAGGCTCCAGCACTGGCAGCACCGGCGCGCTGGGCGAGCGAAAGCAAAGTGCCCCATGAAGGCTGCAACGGATCGCCAAGCCCCAGGAACGAGAGCGATGTCTCGACATAGATTGCGCCAGCGACGACCAGAGCCCCGTTCGCTGCGATTTGCGGCACGAGATTGGGCAGGATGTGCCGCACCATAATGCTGAAATTGCTGCTGCCCGCAACGCGCGCACGATCAATGAATGTTCGCTCCTTAAGCGACAGTGTCTGGCTGCGTACGACACGGGCGACGAACGCCCAGCTTGTCATGCCGATAACGACAATGATCACGAAAAGAGAAGGACGGAAGCCGAGGATTTCGCCGCCGCGCCCCATCACCTCGAGAACCACGGGTGTGATGACCAGCGCCAGCACGAAGGACGGCATGACAAAAAAGAAGTCCGTCAAGCGCATCAGCCAGACGTCAACCCTGCCACCATAGTAGCCAGCCGTCATACCGATCGTAGTCCCGACGACGAGGCTGATCACAGTCGCCAGCAGCGCAATCGTAAGCGAGATTCGGGCACCATGGACGACCAGATTGAGCACGTCCCGCCCGACTTCGTCCGTGCCGAGCAGATGCTCGCCTGATGGGGGTACGAGGAAATCGCCGGTTGCATTGATCGCAGTCTGGAGCGGTCCAACCAGAATATTGGGGACCGCTGCCACAGCGAGGAAGAATACCAGACACAGCAGGCCAAGCCGAGCACCGCCATGGCCAAGAAACTGGCCTAGAAAGGCATTGATAGCACGCGCCCGGCCTCGCGGGGAATACCGAACTGTACGCTCACTCATTGTCGGACCCTCGGATCAAGAAGGCCGTAAGCAAGATCGGCTACGAGGTTTGCGAGAACAATCGAGGCACCGAGCAACAGGAATACTCCTTGAAGGACTGGGTAGTCCCGTGCATTGAGCGCTTCCACCGTCAGGCCGCCGATCCCCGGCCAGGCGAAGACAGCTTCAACGGTGATGGCACCGGCAACGACGTAACCGAGATTGAGGGTAATCAAGGTTACGACAGGCAGCATCGCATTACGAAATGCATGACGCATGAGCATCTGACCAGTGGTGAGTCCTTTAGCCCGCGCAGTTACCATGTAATCCTCAGTCACGACGTCACTCATCGCGGCACGAGCGACCACGACATATTGGCCGATGAGTCCAAGAGCCACCGCGGTGACCGGAAGCGCGAGATGCCGCAAGTAATCGAGCAACGAATCAAGGGAGCCTGTGCTCACGCCGGGTGAATATGCACCATAGCCCGGAAGCCAGCCGAATTTCGTACTGAAGATCACCACAAGGAGCATGCCGAGCCAGAACGACGGCGTAGAGTAGAGCGCCAGAGAGACTCCGGTGGCGATATGGTCGACGGCTCCTCCTCGGCGCCAGCCCGCATAGAGGCCAAGCATCACCCCAACAACGATTGCAATTACCTGAGCAACTCCGACCAGGGCGATGGTTGCCGGTAAGCGCTCCAAAATCAGGTCAGCGACATGCCTGCCCCTGAACTTGAAGCTGTAACCCAAATCGCCCCGTATAGTTGCCGACAGATAGTCGATCGCTTGGTCTGGGAACAGTGGCCGGTCGAGACCCCAGTTCTGGCGCTGCGCCTCGATCTGCTCAGCGGTCACGCTGATGCGCGCTCCGCCAAGCAGAAGCGCGGCAGGATCGCCGGGAATGACCCTGAATAGGATGAAGTTGAGCGTCGCCACCATCACAAGAGTAACGATGGCCCTGATGAGGATGCGCCCGATGTGCCGGCTCGTCCCACCTCCTATTCCAGTGCTACCCATTGTGTGGCTTCAAGCGATCGAGCGGAAAGTAGCCCCACTGCGAGATAGCGTCCTGCGACCCCCAGCCCTCGAAGCAATCCTTCCGATGGGCTTCAAGCACCAAGGGGTAGCTCAGCATAATGTAAGGAGCTTCAATGTAAATTAGACGCGCCGCCTGATCGACCAGTTCCTGACTCTTCTTGAGGTCGACAGTGACACCCACCTCCGAAAGGTACTTGTCAAACTTCTCGTTGGTCCAATACGATCTGTTTTCCCGGCCGATGGCGTTGCTGCTCCCCATGATAAGCAAGTCCTGAGGCGAGGTACTCAGCCAATTGCTGGCGATAACCAGATCCCAGCCACCGCCACCCTTCGCCGGAGATGCGACTCGGGCGTTGAGCGCTCCGGAGTCGAGTTGGGTCACCGATACGGGAATGCCAATTTGTCCCAACCAGCCAGCAACAAGCTGCACGGCTGCGATAGGAATCTCGTTCGCACCCGAAGCCTTTCCTGTGATCAGCTCAAGCTGGAAGTTGTTTCCGTCCTTGTCCTCCCGGACACCATCGCCATTCGTGTCCCTGTAGCCTGCAGCATCGAGCCGGCGGCCCGCCTCGGCAGGATCGAAGTGCCGCATGATGTCCGCCAAATCCGAGTAGTAGTCGGACGCCACAGGCATCACCAGCCCGACACCCGGGTCGGCGTGGCCGCGCATAGCGCGATCAACGATGGTCTTCTGGTCGATCGCGTAGCCGATCGCATCGCGAAACGCCGGATCTTGCAGGGCCTTGGTGCTGCCTGCCCCGTCCCCCGACGCGGTGTTGAAGGCCAGATAATCCCGCTGCTCAACGCGCGATTCACCGACCACGATGTCGGGGTCCTTCGAGAGGTCGGCCCACTGGGCAGCCGTCACGCCGCCATAGTCAAGACTTCCGCTCTTCAAACCCTGGGCAATTGGATCTTGCGTGGTGAAGAGGTAGCTAATCATGCCAGCCGTTTTTGGCTGCCCTGTGCGGAAATACGGATTTGGCGTGAAGCGCACAAACTGACCTTGCTGAAACTCCGCAACGATCATAGGCCCAGTCCCCACCAGCGGCGGGTCGTTTTGGAAAGTGCTGCGCGCATCCGAGTAGCTAATGTCCTTCCAAATGTGCTCGGGGACTATTAGAAGGTAGTTGTCAATTGGCCAGCGCGTAGGAGCCTTGGTCACGATCTGCAAAGTCTCGTCATCAATGGCCGAAACGGATGCAATTTGTTCCATGCCGCTCGTGCTGTTTTGGCCAATGCTCAGTTCGCCTGGCTTGCCTATGGACCCAAGCAGATAGTTATATGTGAACGCGGCGTCTCTGGCGGTGGCAGGTTGGCCGTCCGACCACTTCATGTCGGGCCATATCTTAAATATCCAGGTGAGGCTGTCATCAGCAACGGACCAGGTCCTCGCGAACCCCTTCCGGTCGGAGTGGCGTTGGGCGTCAACGCCGACCAGGAAATCATAAGTGAGAACTAGAGGCCAGAAAGAGCTCCAAGTGGCGAATGGATTCAGGGTATCGGGAGCGCCCATTGATCCGACGCGCACAATATGATCTTTGCAAGACGAGGCGAACGCCCTTGAGTTCATGACCCAAGGTGCTGCCGAACCCACCAGAAGCGCCTTGACGATCGCACGGCGACTGATTGACCACTCGTTCATTCTGTCCTCCCTAAAGCTCTGTCACACCGCAATCCCTAGCCTTCACTGCGATAACGCGCAGCTGCTGCCCCACTTGAGCATTAGAGTTGATGACGTGAGGGTTCCCCATTTTTTCCGAGATTTAGATTTGCGTGGCAGGTTCGGAATTGGCAAATACAAAATCGATATTACTGTCATCTAGGAGTTAGATGGTGATTGCCGCTCATGCTGATGTTACAACGGCTTGTGAGGGGCTACCGCGATAGACGCACGTGCTAACCTCGACAGTCAGCCACAAGCGCCATCGCTTCCCACCTCAGATCATCACCCATGCCTCGAGCGGCTTGCGGAAAACCTCCCACGGCACCAGCGCGTTCAGCTTCTCCAGACCAAGGATCGCCCGCCTCGCTCAACCGCACATAGCGCTCGTCAATATCCCAGAACCCCGCCTCTCCCCGCATCCGAAGCCTCCCGCAGTTGCGGCGATCGCACTGGCTGTGGATCGGACCGATTCCGGGGATCGTCTCCAGACGCAGGCTCTTTTCATTCGAGCGGCGCGAGGAATGAATCTGATATCCAGTTCACCAACCGTAGCTGCTCGACAAAGGGGACAACGACAGCCCAGGCGGGATGAGCTCGTTATTGCCGTCTTCGACGAGCTCGATCAGCATCCCTGTGCCGGCAATCGCGTCCGCCAGCACGAGAGTACTGCACGTTCATCATGTCGCCCCAAACAACGGTTTCGTCGGCGAGGACTAGCCCGATGCAGCGCGACATCAATTTGGGAGAGAAGCCGTATTGCCTCACGTAACGATGTTAGATGCCAGCGTTGCCTCCATTTTGCTCCCCGCTTGGGGCGAAGGAGGCCGGGCGCGGAGATGGGAAGATCCTATGGGGATGGAAGGCGACCAGCGCTCTGCCAGAGTGAAGTCGCTAAACATCACCTGGAGGTCAGCATGCAAGCCAACACCACCAAAGCCCCGGCCGCTATCCGCGTCGATCTTGCCGCAATATTTGTCTCGTTAGAACTGCCTCGTTCAAAATGGCTCGTGACTTCGCTTTCGCCAGGTGGGGGCGAGAGAATGTCGAGACACCTCGTGCCGGGGGGCGACATTCCGGGTTTGCGATCACTTCGCAGAGTTGCAACGAAAGGCGGAAGTGCGGACAGGGCAGCGTTTCCGGGTCATATCAATCCAGGAAGCTGGTCTGGATGGATTCTGGATACATCGGGTCCTCGAACGCGAAGGCATCGAGAGTTATGTCGTGGACCCGGCATCCATTGCCACATCACGTCGCCGCCGGCGGGCCAAGACCGACAGGATTGATGGGGAAGCACTGGTTCGAGCGTTGTTGGCCTACAACCGCGGCGAGCCTCGGGTTTGCGCGATGTTGCGAGTGCCAACGCCGGAGGAGGAAGACCGTCGCCGGTTGGTGCGGGAGCGGAAGGCGCTGACGAACGAGCGGATCAGGTACGTCAACAGGATAAAGGGCCTTTTGTTCAGCCAAGGTGTGTCCGGATACGAACCATTGAAAGGCGATTTCGACGCAAATGCCTCGATGCGCTCATTACCGGAGATGGGCGTCCACTGCCGCCAGCGCTCATGGCGCAGATCAGCCGCGAGCTTGATCGCATCGAGTTGCTGATCCAGCAGATCAAGGATGTTGAAGAGGCACGCGACGCCTTGCTCGTCGCGGCAGATGAGCCAACACCGGCCCTGCTGCTCAGCCTCAAGGGAATAGGTCCGGAGTTCCCGGCCATCCTGTGGTCTGAGGGATTGTCGCGCAAGTTTGACAATCGACGACAGGTTGCCGCCTACGCTGGTTTGGTGCCAACGCCCTGGCAAAGTGGGCAGATTAATTGCGAGCAGGGAGTCTCGAAGTCCGGCAATCCAAGGCTCCGGTCGACGCTTGTCCAGGTTGCGTGGCTCTGGGTTCGCCATCAACCCAATTCCGCACTCAGCCAGTGGTTCAGGGCGCGAGTCATCCAGAATGGTGGCCGGAACAAGAAGACGGCGATCATCGCCCTCGCTCGGAAACTGCTTGTTGCGCTGTGGAAATACGTGAACGCCGGAGTCGTTATAGAAGGAGCTCTCCTGACGAAACCATCAGCGTAGACGTTAATCGATTCTAATAATCTCCAGGACCGACCAGGGCCTGGCAGATCCTCGGTAGACGAACCGACGAAACTCATGGCCTCAAACAGCCGCCGTTGAAGAATGGTTTCGTCTCTTGGGTTCCGAATCCGCCGCAAGCGGGATCATGGAACAGGTGCATGCGCCCTGACCGAATATAAGGTGGACTGGGTTCGTTCGCGAACCGCGTCACGCTAACGGACCCATCGAATGGATCTACGGATTGCCGCGGAGGTACATGACAATGTCGACGTGATGCCGTTTGTAGTTGACCATCCCCATATAAGGGTTTCGCAGCGCCCAGCCTCCTTCGCGAGCGCCACGGCGCCTCAGTGTGGCCTTGCGATCTCGAGGATCGGCTGCTCCTTGTTCAAGAGGTCAAACAGCAACGCGTCGGCGTGTTCGCTGCGCCAGACCTTTAGGCGGCGCTGAAGCGTTCCAAGCAGTTTGTCCTGGGAATCGCCGGAATACACGACAGAAGTTCGCTGCCGGTCCGCCATGGTTCCGCTTCGAACCAATTTCGTAAGTCAGCAGTCGCTTTGACGAGGGGCGGGACGACGTCGGCCGCTTTTGGCTTTCACAATCGGCCGGTTCGTCGGCCGGACAGCACCGTCATTCGGGGCGATGCAAAGTCGCCAGCAGGGGCGCGCGTCCCCGAAGTATCGGCGAGCGCACCGAGCTGGGCGCGGATATCGCGCAACAGCAGGACAGGATCGAGTCCGGCGTATATTTCCTGCAGACGGGTAATCGGCGTATTGACGGCAATCGGGGCAACACCAGTCCTCTCGAATCCGGAGCTATGTTGTGAGGTCTACTGAGAAAGCCCCGACTCCGAGGCTGACCGTAACTTGGCGAGATTATGAACTCCCATCGGCCAGGGGATGACGCGGAGAGTATCGCTCAAACGCTGTGCCGCATGTAGCATGGCCGGACGCATCGTTTCCGCCTTCGTGGCAATCTCCTCGGACAGCATGATGAGGCTGATGGCTGCGATGCATGCGCTAGCGCTGTCCCTTACGGGTACAGCCATGACGCTGATATGGCGGTCGATCAGGCCATGGCCGATAGCGAAGCCTTTACTTCTGGCATGTTCGATCTGCGACACCAAGGCCTCAATGTCGGGCGTCTCGCTCTCCGGAGCGAAGTGCGTGGCCGGAATATTCGCGCTCAAACGATCCGTCGGCACTCCGTCGAGCAGGACGCGGGAGGACACGGTGGTGGGCAAAGGAAAACGCCAACCCATCATTGGCTGCAAGTAGCTGTGCTCCGTACCCTTTATGGCGAGAACAACAAGCTGTTGCCAGTTGTCGACCACGTTCAGCTCGGCGGCCTGCCCAGTCTCTTCCACGAGCTGCAGAAGGACTTCGTTTGCTGTCTGCTCGAAATGGGTGTGACACCGATATGCGAGCCCCAAAAGACCACTCTTGTGACCGAGGGTTATTGTTCCGTTCGGGGACTGCTCGAGCCATCCTCGTGCCAGCAATTGGTCTACGAGGGTGTAGACGGTTGATCTCGGCACGCCCATGGCGCTTGCTAGGCTGTTCCGTGAGTATGGCGTTTCCGCCTCAAAGAGCTTCTCGAGAATATCAAGCAAGCGATCGGTTCCCCGAGCCCGTTCGGATGTCATTACGGCGAATCCATTTTAGTTGACGCAGCGTTCCGAATAAAGTACAAGTTCTCTTACAGGAGATTATGTCTCTTGTAAAGGACATTTGGCTGGAGAACTGATGATTAGTTTGAGGGCAGTGGCGGTCTCGTTTTCTATGCTTGCAACTATGGCGACGAGCGGTTTCGCCCAGGAGCACAAGGGAAGCTCGAGGAAAACCGGGCGCGCGGCGGTATGTAACCATCCTTCGAAACATTCCCGTTCTTCTCGCCATCTTCTTCTTTTTCTTCGCTCTGCCTCAACTGGGCGTTCGAATGGAAAACGGTGACATCATTTATCGCGGCTCTTGCAACCTACGCGGGTGCCGCTCTGGCAGAAAGGTTCCGAGGAGGGTTGCTCGCTGTCTCGCATGGACTGACGGAAGCGGGCCAGTCTATTGGGCTGCGACCGCTGCAGATCAAGATCTACATCGTTCTCCCAGTGATGCTGCGCATTGTGCTTCCATCACTCGGAAACAGCTTCATTTCGCTGTTCAAAGATACGTCCCTCGCAGCGGCGATCGCAGTGCCGGAGCTGACCTATTACGCGCGAAAGGTCAACTTGAGACCTTCCGCCTGATCGAGACCTGGATGATCACGAGTTTGCTTTACGTTGCTACCACTATCGTCATCACAACGGTGTTGCGCCTTATCGAAGGCCGACTCCGGCGCAACGGTAGGCGGGCAGGGATATGCATTTCGAGCGTCTTTTCACTGAGCTCTCTGGCCCCGGCTGCTATCAGGGCTTGGGACAACGATCATCGTCTCGGTCGAGGCCATCACGATTGGCTCCATCGCAGGCTTGGTTTTAGCAGGCTGTTGAAAAAGGCACTCGCCACGGACCGCAGCGGTCATTCTGAATAGCACTCACAGGAAGCAAAACATGCGCGTCATAGTATTAGGCTCCGGCGTGATCGGGGTGACGACGGCGTTCGCCCTGGCGAAGGCGGGGAACGACGTAACGGTCATTGAACGCGAAACCGGACCCGCGCTCGGCACGAGCTACGGAAACGCATCGCAAATATCGCCGGCGCTCTCGTCACCCTGGTCTTCACCGGGGATCGCTCAAAAGGCATTGGGCTGGATGGCGCAGCGCTTCCCCCCGCTTGTGCTCGGGAGCATGCCCGACGCGGCAATGCTGCGTTTTCTTGCCGGAATGCTGAATTGTGCGAACCTCCAAAAGTACGCCAGATCCAAGCATGCGATGGTCGCGCTCGGGGAATACAGCCGTGACCTCATGATCGAACTGAGGGCCCGACACCCCTTTGACTATGCAGGGCGGAGCGCTGGGACGACTATCCTCTTCCGGACGGAGAAGCAGCGCGAAGGGTACCGCAGCGAACTGACGATCCTCGAAAAAATGAATGTGCCGGGCCGCCTGGTCAGCATTGACGAGCTGCGCGGTCTCGAACCCAATGTCGCTATCTCCAGCGCCGGGATCGTTGGCGCGGCTCACCTGCCGGGAGACGAGACTGGAGATTGCTTCCTGTTCACGAACAGGCTTGCGGAGTTGTCCGCCAGTATGGGTGTGCGGTTCTTCAACGGCATCGCTGTCAAGGGCTTCATAAAGAAGGGCTCTAAGATCTCCGCCGTTCGGACAACGCAAGGTGAGATAGAGGCGGACCTTGTCGTCTCGTGCCTTGGAGCGTGGTCAAGCGGGGTCCTCGGTCAACTTGGTGTACGAATTCCCGTGTATCCTCTGAAAGGGTACTCGCTCACGATCAAAGCGGACAGTGATGCCGTCGGTCCTCGGTCCACCGTCGGTGACGAGACATACAAGATCGGCATCACTAACCTCGTGGATCGGATCCGGGTGGGCGGGACAGCTGAACTCGCCGGGTACGACCTATCCCGCAAGGAGAAGCGGTACCGCGGACTGTCCTACGTCGTGCGGAACTTTTTTCCGAACATTTCCCAAGAGGCTGTCGCATCTGCAGAACGCTGGAGCGGACTTCGTCCGATGACACCGGATGGCCCTCCGCTTATCGGACGGATCGCCTGCGACAATCTCTTCATCAATGCTGGCCATGGCACACTGGGTTGGACCATGGCACGCGGAGCAGCGCAACTAACCGCCGATCTGATCGCCGGACGGTCGACAGCGATCGATGCTTCTCCTTTTTCCCCGACCCGTTATCAACGAAAGGTCCAATCATGATCCAACGGTTGCAGCTGGCGCGAGAATGAGCCAGACGTCACTTATCCTGCCAACAGCCGGTTCGTAGTCATCTCCGGACAGGTTCCGGACGACCGCACGCTCGACGTACCCGGACAGACCGCAGATGTGCTTGCAAAGGTCGACAGGCTTCTTGCTGAAGCCGGAACGGACAAAAGCCGTGTCACTCACGCCTATATCTGGCTGCGCGATATCGCCGATTTTGATCTCATGAACAGCTCGTGGGACAAGTGGGAATCTCTCGGCAACGGACCCGCACGCACTTGCGTCGAAGCGCGGATTGCGGCGCCGGATATCCGCGTCGAGATCCAGGTTTTTGCTCTGGCCAACGCATAAGTCCCGGAATGCGATAGGCGCCTCCACCACAAGCGGTCTCGAACTGGAGATCGATGCGCTCGTCGATCTCCAGCAAGGCGTCGGCTGGTCGATCGCAGTCAGAACATACAGTTGCTCGAATACCCTCGCAGAAGGAACCCTATCATGTTCAAGCCAAATCAACTGAAAGCAAGGCTTTTCGCAGGCGAGACGGCCTACGGCTGCTGGATCGGTAGCGGTTTACCGTCAACGCCGAAGTCCTCGGGCATGTGGGGTTCGACTTCCTGCTCCCTGATTTCGAACACGGAGTAGGCGATACCCGCGATATCGTCGAAATGCTCTGTGCCATCGAAACTACCTCGACGCCCGCGATCGGGCGCGTCCCGTGGAACGACCATGTATTCCTGAAGCGGGTATCCTCGCCAAGCTTTGCCAGCTTGCCCGCCGAGCGGGCGATCTCCGATACGCTGGCGTTCGGCTCCAGACAAGCCGCAACCAGCCGTTCCTTCTCTTCACGAGACTACCGTCGGCGGCGCTCAACGGACGTGATCACCTCCACATGCTGTTTCGTCATAGGACTGTTGCTAGTGCTACCACCAAGACTTGGAGCCTTCCGCCTACCTCAGCAAGGCGGCCGTCACCGATCGAGCGCTTCCCACATCGGGCAGCATCATGGGACTGACAGGCTCAGCCGCTCGATCGTCGGAGTTGGTCGAGCACCCAGGCCATGCTTCGACGAGCATTAGAAGGCAACAGCGTCGCCCTCCGGTACGCCCGAGGCAGGATCTTCAATCTGTGTAATGAGCCGCTCGACATGCGAGGGGCCGTGCGGCGCTGGTGGGAGGCAGCTGGTGATGACGGCGGTCGATCACGAGATGTTGGTCGCAATGCTCGACCGCAATCAGGCCGAACTCGGACAGATGGCCGCGGATCGCGTTGATCAGCTGGGTGCGCTGACCGACGAGCACATCGCGGTTTCGGAAGATCACAGCCGTGGCCTGCTTCTCCTCGCTCTTAACTGCCACAAAACACATCGTCGGCCGTTGCGCTGCCTCGCAGATCGCTTCGGCATCGGCGGCATCATGCTTCTGGCGCTTGACGAAGGGCTTCGCGTAAGCCGGCACGATTAGCCTGACCGTATTCTCGCGACCCCAGTAGTGCGCGCCCGGGCAGGCCTCCATAGCCACAAGGCATGGCGGCTGCGCGGCGAAATGGGCCAGCACCTGCTCGCGCCGCAACTTCCTACGGAACACGACGGCGCCGGCGGAATCTGCGCCATGGGCCTGGAAGCTGTTCTTGGCCAGATCCAGGCCAATGGTGGTAACTTGTGACAGGACGCCTTCCTCCGGTGGTTCTCAACGTCACCACTTTGGCACATTGATGCCGTAAGGGGGCGTCCACATGGGTAATCGCGGGAGCGCATCGCCCAGAGAACCAAACATATCCTTGGAGGGTGGCTGTTCTCCGATAAGATGGAAATACGGGCTCACGACTGGACGTGAAAGCGAACGGATCTGGCGCGGAAAGTGCGCATCTGATCCCAGGATCATTGCCGAGCTTGTCCGCAATCGGGCGCCGGCCGCAAAGCGCGTCGTGCTCGAGATTGGACCCCTTTCCGTCTGGTTCTATCATGCGCTGCGCGCCGAGGGATTGCCAGCCATCTGCATCGATGCGCGCCATGCCAAAGCCGCTCCCGATATGGCAGCGAACAAGACGGATGCGAATGACGCCGATGGTTTGGCGCGTCTTGCTGAAGCAGGATTCTTTCGCGAGGTGCGCGTGAAAGGCTTCGACAGTATGTTGACCCGCACGCTCGTGGCAGCACGCACTCGGCTGGTCCGGATCACCGTCGAGCTTTCCAACCAGATCCGAGGGATCATGAAAACGTTCGGCTTGCTCGTTCCCGCCGGTAAGGGAACTACATTCGAAAAGAATGTCCGGAGCCTTCTTATCGATCAGAGCGAGCTTGCTCCTGTCGTCCTACCGATGTTGGAAGCCTGGCGCAGCATTCGCGTCCGTGCCGCCGAGCTTGGGCGCCAGCTTGTCGCAGATGCACGTCAAAGCCAAGCATGCCGCATACTCATGTCGATCCCCGGCATCGGCGCCATTACCGCAACCTCTTTCGCCACTGCCATTGAAGATCCGGGCAACTTCAAGAAGTCCCGCTCTGTTGCCGCTTGGATCGGCCTGACAACTCGCCGCTACCAATCGGGAGAAGTCGATTATGACGGCCATATATCCCGACGCGGCGATCGACATTTGCGGGGACTTCTCTATGAGGCTGCGGCGGTCATCCTGACACGCAGCTCGATCGACAGCAGCCTGCGCACGTGGGGCCTCAAGCTCCGGGAGAGGGTTGGCTTCAAACGAGCTGCCGTGGCTGTGGCGCGCAAACTGGCGGTGATAATGCATTCGATGCTCAAGACCGGTGAGTTCTTTGATCGAAATGCAGGAGCCACAGCGTAAATCCGGATAGCGTTCAGAATCTGAACGCCTGAGGCGTCCCTGCCAGGACGTGAGCCGAGCCATTCCGCTGATGGGGTTGCACTGCCGACTCAGCAAAGTGCGTGGTCCACATTGAAGGCTCGTCCCGCGAATCTCCATCATGCAGCGACCGATGTCGACCCCGCGGAGCGCTGCGGCTGACGGGCATGACTGCGCCCTTCGTCTACGACGGCTCCATGAACGGCAACGTGTTCCTGGCCTATGTCGAGCAGGTGCTGGTCCCGACATTGTCGGAGGGCTACGTAGTCGTCATGGACAACCTGCCCGCCCACAAGGCCGCCGGCGTCCGCGACGCGATTGAGGCCGCAGGCGCGAGCCTGCTCCACCTGCCGCCCTACAGTCCCGACTTCAATCGGATTGAGAACGCCTTCGCCAAACTCAAGGCGCTGCTGCGAGCAAAGGCCGAGAGAACCAGCAAGGCTCTGTGGGACGCGGTCGGCGCGGTCATCGACCTCTTCACCCCAGCCGAATGTGCCAACTACTTCAAAGCCGCGGGATATGAACCGGATTAAATAGGACGTGCTCTAGACTGAGTGGCATGTTACGAGTTGGCAAATATAAAATCGATATCATAACCATCCAGAAGTAAGATGGGTAATCGAGCCGAGCGCTTCATTCAGACGAGCCTACTCGAATCGGCCAACACGCGGGCCTAGAACTTCTCATACGAACGAACGGCCGAATTGCCCCGTTGGCTTCGCCCTCATGGCAACTGAGATCAAAAACCTCAGTTTTCTTGGTCCCGATCGGGACAAACTGTTGAGGCTTTACAGCCACAGCCTTCGGATAGATTGTTGGTGATGTTCGACACAGTCAGATGGTCCCGAAACAAGCGCATCGCGGACCCCTTTTTGGCCAGCGTTTTGTTTTATGGGCGCGACGATAGGCCTAACATATGCGCGCAACCGATACCATCAAATTGCGGCTCGGCATCTTGCGAAGAGAGGCGTCCACATATGCCGGGAGGTGGGATCGAGCTGACGTGCTCTTCCGTTCACTCTCCCGTTTATAAGTTAGCCCTTTTTTTCGTTGAGGTACTCCCTGACGTGCTCCCCATCTTTGGATCGCCCAGGGTCGGCATTTCCGGGGGTGATGGCTCAGGGCGGAACGGCCGCCGATGAGCCTTTGATAAGCGACATCGGTGGCTTGTTGCCGATCGCGCATGCGCGTCGATGATGCGATTGAGGAAGCGCTCCCCTGTGTCGTGGAGCCGGGAGCGACTGCTGCCGCTGGCGCAGCCGAGGCGCAAGCTGCCAATCCTCGTGACCAGGTCCGAGACTCCCTCAGTCGGGATCTTGAGGCTGCCCGGTACGTCGCCGACCGGGCTTTCCGGCGACATGATGCGGCCGATCCCAGGAACCGGCTGGTGCGGCGGAAGTGGATGCGCGTTGGAACCAGGCACTCATCCGTGTCGGTGAGCGAGAACAAGACCGCCGCGCATGATGCCGCGGCACCGAGTTTACCTGTGTTGGCAACGGGCATCACGGCGCTGGGCACAGACCTCCAGGCTGTCTGGTCGGCGCGAACGGCGGACGCTAGGCTCAAGAAGTGCCGGATAGCACGCGACAAACACCGTCAACCATGCCACATCACTGGTGGCACGCCGATTGCTGCGGACTCCGTGTAGCGGGCGCGGACGCAGACGGAGTGTTCCGCTCGAGCCAATAACAGACGGTAATATCAAAGGAGTACCTCAATGCGGGTAGCCATCGTGCGGAATAGCGAATTTGCAGGCGTTATCAACCACTTCGGACAGCCTTATCCAGGGTCTCCACACCCTTGGCCCTCTAATGGATACTACGAAAGAGTGGTGGCGGCAGTGAAAGAGGGCGGTCACGAGACACTGTTGTGCGAAGGCGACAAAGGACTGCTCAATACGCTCGAGCGGTTCATGCCACCCGATCTGCAAGCCCGCCCCTCAGGGATCGTTTTCAATTTGGCAGAGGGTATTCAGGGCGAATACCGCTTCACTCACGTCCCGGCAATGCTCGAGATGGCGGGCGTTCCATACACCGGGTCGGGCCCACTCGGGCATGGGCTAACGGACGATAAGGTGATCAGCAAGAGGCTCATGCGCAGTTGCGGCGTGCCGACGCCGAAGTTTTGCGTCATGCGCCTCGGCACCGAGAGCACCGGCGACCTGCGATTCCCGGTAGTAGTGAAGCCGCGTCGCGAAGATAACAGCTTCGGTTTGCAGCTTGTACATGAGCCCGCTCAGCTGAGGCAGGCAGTGGAAATGATTGTCACGCAATATGGACAGGATGCGCTCGTAGAAGAATACATCGATGGGCGCGAAATCCATGTTGCGCTGCTGGGAAACGGAGAACCCGAGGTGTTGCCTTTGGCGGAAGTTGACTTCGGCGAACGCGAAAGTGGTCTTTTGACGTGGGCGGGGAAGTACCGGCCGGCTGAAAAGCTGCCGACGATTTGCCCGGCCAAAATCGAGAGTAGCCTTGCGACCTTGCTAGGGGAAATTTCGGTTGCGACCTTTCGTGCTTGCCAGTGCCGGGACTACGCCCGGCTCGATGTCCGGATCGACCGCTCCGGCCATCCCTTTGTCCTGGAGATCAACTCAATGCCGGGGCTCAGTATGCATTCCTCATGGGTCCTTGCCGCGATCGCTGCTGGACACAGCTACTCGAGCCTTATCAATCGCATCCTTCGTATCGCTCACGCGCGATATTTCGGAAATGACGGCGTCCACTAGGTCGAACACGCATCGAGCCGCCGCCGCCTGCTTTTCAGCAGCGGCCGCCGATCGGCGCCGTGCGGCAGGAAAGTCGGCATTCTCGATCTGTGCGTCATGGCGAAGTTTTGCAGCCCTGGCGCGGGCTTCGAAACGCTTCTGTCGGCGCATGGTAGCTTCGCGCTCGAGCAGCATGGAGCCATTCGCCATGCTCGAGGCTGCGTGCTTCGGATTGTGGGTCGAGTTCCTGGCAGGCGGTGGCCATGCCATGAAGGCCGAGTTCGCGCAGCATGTCGATGGTCGGAAGGATGAGCAATGGTGTGTCTCAAGGGAAGTAATCATGGCCACGCAGATTGGCGTGATCGACGATGGCGGTCGGTTCGGTGGAAGGCCTTGCGGCCTTGTGATTGGCAATAAGTGCAATAAGCGAGGCGATGCTCTTGCAGTTCAGCCCACCGATCTCGACAGCGCGGGCTGACACGGCTTCGGCGCTATCGCGTGTGATATCGCGAAACAGGCGAAGGACACCCAGGCATGTTCGAAAGCTTTGTTCAGGATGTGGGCGGCTGGCGAGGATTGCGACAATCAAGCCTTCCGTCTCGGGGCAGACGGATGCGGCCCAGCGACGGAAGCGATCTGGCGTGCACTCGGCATAGCGCCGGTGGGAGCTGGGCATGTGATCCGGATCGGTTCCATGGCGAGGACCGCACCGCGACGCGCTTGCTGCGGTGGAAGATCTCGATGGTGCGCGCCGTTGCTCTCAGATCGACCTGCTGGCGAATGAGGCTGTGCGGCACGGAATAGAAGAAGGTCTTGAACTCAACTCAACATGGTAGTCCGTCGAGACGCGGGCCAAACGCCATTCGGCAAACTCGTAATCCTCCAGTGGAAGACTGGCCAAAGCCGGGCGCTCGACACTCTCAACAGTTGCCGGCGACTGACGCCCAGCCGGCGCATGACGTGATCATTGATGCGATCGAGTGCCCGGCGAATGGCGGCATTGGCGTCGGCCAGCGAGAAGAAGGTCTGGTTGCGCATCCGCGCAAGGAGAGCGCTATCGCCTTCCTCGAAGCTGCCATCGCTTATTACGTGTCCCACAGAGCCGATCCGGCCGAGCTTCTTGATATCGAGATGGATGAGCTCGCCGGGATGCTCGCGCTGATAGCGGCGCACCGGCTCGACCGGTGCCAAGCCTTTCAGCCGCAACAGGCCGGCGCGTGCCAGTACCCGGCTCACCGTCGCCTCCGACACGCCGGTTTGCATTGCGGTGTGCTTGCCGGTCAGGCGCTGTCGACGCAGCGCCACGATCGCATCCGCCACCGCGGCTTCGGTTCGCCTCGGGCTTGTCTTGGCCGCTGACCTGCCAAATGGTGGCTCAAACTGCGCTCGTTGACGTCAACTTCGAGAAGATCTGCCGCATCGGCTAAGAAGGCATGGGTAGCTTTTGCCAGCCTGACCTGGCGGCGATCGTCTCCTGGGCTTCATGGCCACTTGGGGTCTACCCCCATTTTTGGTTTTGTTGCCATATCCATTGATTTCACTATTGGAGTGCTTGCTTTGTATGCATGCGATCCTTGTGACATGGATGTGACATGGCACAAACCTTAAAACACGAGGTGCCCTAAACCTCTGAAAGAATTGGTGGGCGGTTCAGGATCCGTCTCGCCGCGGCTGTGCTTGGCCAAGTGCGTGGAGGGATGAAAGACGAAGCTTCGATCCTTCTCCCGCAGTTGCTCGGTTCCCAGATTGCTCAAACGCATCGTCCCTCTCCTCGCGATTCCTCGGCTGGGAACACCCGGTCAGCCGCCCGTTGGAAACCAGCATAGTGGCATGTCTCGGGTTTCGCGGGAATGCACACTTTTAGCCGACGAATTCACGGAATCGGCGCCAATCGCCGTGGAACCAAGGCTTCGGGAGTTTACCGTTGCCTCAGGGTGGACAGAGGAATCGGTGAGTTGGATTTCACTGGTTTCGTCACGACAAGGCTGTAGTATTGCTCGATACCCAAGCCTGCCTGCAGCAATTCCTCCATGAAATCCTGATACGCAGCCATGGAAGGAGATGAAACGCGCATCAAATAGTCGATCCGCCCCCCGATGGCCCAGCAGTCCAGGATTTCCGGAATCTGTTGGATCGCAGTCTCGAAGTGCCGTTGGTCCTCGAGACGATGGCGATCCAGAACCACCTCAACCATTATAGAGATGATGCCCCCCATGAGGGCTGGACTGAGTCGCGCGTAGAACCCCTCAATGATCCCTGCGGCTTGGAGTACGCGGAGCCGCTCCGAACAGGCCGACGCCGAAAGGTGGACACGCTTTGCGAGCTCGCTTTTCGAAATCCGACCATCTGACTGGATCTCTGAGAGAATCCGGACATCCCAGGCGTCTAATCGCACAGGGTCGGGTTTCGACTTCATGACCTTTTGCTCTCAAGCCGTGGTCGACAGCGTAATTAGTGCCAACCAATTCTATCATTAATTGAAGCCACCGAATGTAGTGGACGGCATCCATTCTCGCCCCGCAATGCGCCAGAGTGGGGTTGTCGAAACTCAGGTGAGGGAGTTCGAATCATGGAAAGCCTGCTGTAGAAGCAGTTGGCTATCGCCCGCCGCCTAACAGGGCGATGACGCAACTGGAGAGGTATAGTCGCCTTTCGGCGGAGACCTCGTTGTAATAGATAGCGCATTTTTTGACTTCGTAGCTTGGCACCCCGACAGGATTCGAACATCGATCGCGTGGACTAGTCAGATTGGCTTCGAGATGAATTGAACGCTTTTCTTGTCTGGCACGCCGAGGAACTGGGCACCACAAATGCCGCTTGAGTGCCGTCACGGCTTACATCCGGCGCGAGAGTCTGGCCGCATCGCGCAGCCGGGAAGACTCAAACGCCGATGTTGCGTGCGATGCTGTCGGCAGCCATGCGCTTACGCCACTCAAGCGGCCCGGAATTGTGAATAGAATTTCCCTCAACATCGACAGCCATGATGACGGGCATGTCCTCCACCTCGAATTCATAGATCGCTTCCATGCCCAGGTCTTCAAAGGCAGCGATCCGCGCCGCCTTGATCGATTTTGAAATCAGGTACGCCGCGCCGCCCACTGCGATGAGATAGGGCGTTTTGTGTCTAACAATCGACTCGATGGCCACTGGACCCCTCTCCGCTTTGCCGACCATCGCATATAGCCCGGTCTCGGCGAGCATCTTTTCCGTAAAACCGTCCATGCGGCTGGAGGTTGTCGGGCCGGCCGGCCCGACGACCTCATCCCTCACAGCGCGGACTGGTCCGACGTAGTAGATCACGCGTCCCCGCAGATCGACCGGAAGAGACTTGCCGGCATCGATCAGCTCGACCATGCGTTCGTGGGCGGCGTCACGGCCGGTCAGCATCTTTCCGGACAAAAGAAGGGTTTCCCCGCAGCGCCACGATGCCGTCTCCTCCTTTGTGAGCGCATCGAGATTGACCCGCCGGACGCCCGTTGTGTGCAAATCGTCATGACCGATCTGGGGCCATTCGGAAAGGTCGGGCGGCTCAAGCCTGATGGGTCCAGAGCCGTCCAAGGTAAACTTCAGGTGCCGGTTGGCGGCGCATTGCGGGATGAGCGCGACGGGCTTGGACGCCGCATGGGTAGGATAGGTCGCGACCTTGACGTCAACGACTGTCGTAAGACCACCGAGGCCCTGGGCGCCGATGCCCAGCGCGTTAATGCGTTCATAAAGCTCAACCCGCAGTGCCTCCTCCGCACTTGAGGGCCCCCTGGCGATCAGTTCCGACATATCGATGGGCTCGTTCATGGCCTCCTTGGCCAGCAGCATCGCCTTTTCAGCGCTGCCACCGATGCCGACTGAGATCAGGCCGGGCGGGCACCATCCGCTGCCAAGCGTCGAAACGGTGTCGACCACCCAGTCGGCAACGGAGGCGCTGGGGTTCAGGGTGGTGAAACGCGCCTTGTTTTCCGAGCCGCCGCCTTTTGCGGCGATGGTGATCTCAATCTGGTTGCCGCGCACGAGGTCGACGTGGATGACCGCCGGCGTGTTGTCGCGGGTATTGATCCGTCCGGCGAGCGGATCGGCAACGATCGATACCCGAAGGGGGTTGTCCGGGTCGAGATATGCCCGACGGACGCCCTCATTCACCAGGTCAGCGAGACTGGCCGTTGATTTGATGCGGGCATCCATGCCGACCTTTGCGAAGACCACCACGAGGCCGGTGTCCTGGCAGATCGGGCGCCGCCCGAAGGCCGCCATGCGAGAGTTCAGCAGAATCTGCCCGATGGCGTTCTTCGCCGCCGGGCTCTGTTCGCGCGCGTATGACTGCGAAAGGCACCGGATATAGTCGGGCGGATGGTAGTACGAGATGTACTGAAGGGCGTCGGCGACGCTCCTTGTGATATCCTTGCCGGCAATCGTCCGTGTTTTTTTATTCACGAAATCTCATCCGATGACGCGAATCCGTTGACCAGTTTCAGGTTCTGGAAGCTCCGAAAACCTTGCTCGCCGCCCTCGTATCCATAGCCGCTCTGTTTGACGCCTCCATACGGTGCATCTGCAGAAACCCCTTTCAGGTAATTTACACTGAGAGCGCCTGCCGAAAGACCGCCGATCAGCGCCCGTTTCGCTTCGGCGGTGCCGGTGAAGAAGTAGGCGGCCAAGCCATACTCAGTGGCGTTGGCTTCTTCGATCGCCTCCTCGATCGTGTCGAATGGCGCTACGGTGAGGATCGGCCCGAACGGCTCGTCATGAAGCACTTTCGCATCCTTTGGCACCCCTGTCAGGATGGTTGGCGGCCAGTAAAAACCCGGCTGGTCGAGGCGGGTGCCCCCGGTTTCGATGCGGGCGCCGCGATCGACCGCATCCTTGATCAAACGCTGCATGGCCTCGATTCGCCGCGCGTTTGCCATTGGTCCCATTTCCGTCGCAGGGTCGTCCGGCGGGCCGATCTTGATCTTGCGAGCGGCTTCCGTCAATCGGGATAGGAATTCCTCGTAGAGGGTCCGCGCGACGAGGATCCTGCTGGGGGCGTTGCAGCTCTGGCCCGCGCACTCGAACTTGTATTCCGAAATTGCCGGTACGGCGTTTGCCAGGTCGGCATCCTCGCATACAACGACCGGGGAGTGCCCACCGAGTTCAAGAATGCACCGCTGCAAGTTATTCGCGGCAAGCCTGGCGAGCTGTTTTCCAACCTCGGTGGAGCCCGTGAAAGTCAAGATCTTCACGATCGGCGAACTGAGTAGATGCCGGGATATTTGCACCGGCACGCCAAAGACGAGATTGACCACGCCGTCTGGAATACCCGCTTGTCGCAAGGCTTCGACGAAATGGACAGCCGCGCTTGGTGTCTCCTCAGCCCCTTTGAGGATCACCGGGCAGCCTGCCGCCAAAGCGGGGGCGAGTTTGCGGGCGATGAGAACGACGGGATAGTTCCAAGGCGTAAAGGCAGCAACGACGCCAAGGGGCTCCGGGACGATTTCCCGGTTCGGGCCCATCGGAATAGGGGCCGACAGCTCTTCGGCGTGGGTGCCGTTCCACTCCAGTGTTTCGACAGCGCGCGCATATTCACCTGTCGCTTCGGCAATTGTCTTTCCCTGTTCGGCCGACAGGTCCCTGGCTGCCGCTCCAAGCTTCGCTGCCAAGATCCTGGCGGCTGCTACGAGGATCTCGCCACGATCTTTTGCAGGCCGTGCGGACCAAGCCTTGCGGCTCCGCTCTGCCGAAGCAAGGGCCTCATCCAGGTCCGGCGCTGAAGCCGCGGCCACCGAACCAAATACCTTCTCTGTCGCCGGGTTCATTACCGGCAGAGTAGTCCCGTCACTTCCGGCTCGCCACCTGCCATTGATAAAAAGCTGATAGCTCGTGGCGTTGGGCATCGTATGCTCCGCTTGACTGAATTCCTGCCAGTGCGAGACCAGCCGATATCCAGTCTAGGCTCGCTTGTCTGCAGTTTCATCGCGATGGTCACGCCCGGTCAAATATGGAATATCGCCCGAAACCATCTCGAATACAGATTGATACGGCTCAGGCAGTCGCGGAGGAGCAATAGCACCTGGAACTTGGTTTGAAGGATGTGCCTAAGCCCGGTCCGGAGCCGTGGCCGACCAGTGCCTGCTCTCGATCAATGTCCCGACGACCTTGGGGATCAGCTTGCGGACCGCAGAAACGGCTGGAGAGCGCTCATCTTTCGGGTTGACGGCAAGCACAACGGAACGGGTGATCACTGGATCAATGATTTTAACCGTCCGGACTTGGCCTTGAGACGCCTCTTTCTGAATGGCTGACGGGGTAAGAATAGAATACGCCTTTCCTTCCATGACCATATTGATGATCGTAGAAAGGGAGTCGACTTCGAATCTTACGTCGAGCACACAACCGTGTTGCGCAACGACATCAGCCACCGAACGCCTGACATTGTTATTCCGCATCGGAACCGCCAGCGGAAAGGCATGCAGGTCGGCGAGCGGTATCGAATCTTCGAAAGGCGGTTCACCCGGAGGCACCACTAGGCAAAACTCTTCGCGGGCCAGCACTGTCATTTGCCCCACGCTCTCCGCAGTGCGGTACAGGACTGCCAGATTGAAGCGGCCAGCAGCCATCCACTCCTCCAGCGGTCCAGTCATGCCCTCGATCATCTTAAGTGAGATCCTCGGCAATTCGCTTCTCATCGATTCAAGCAGGGGACCGCTAAGGACGCGAGCGGCTCCGGACGGAATGCCAATGGTCACCTCTCCGGAAGGAGCAGCCACCGAGTTTGTCAGTTCCGCCTCAGTGAGCTGAATTTCCTTCAGGATGATCCGCGCGCGCTGAAGCAGCTTGTCTCCCGACGCCGTGACGCTGACACCGGTCCTATCGCGCACCAGCAGCTGGGTGCCAAATCCTACCTCCATTTGACGCACATGCAGGCTTAGAGCGCTTTGAGCAACGTTGAGGGTCGCAGCTGCCTTCGTGAAACTGCCGGCTTCGACGACGCCGACAAAGTATCTTAACTGCCTGATGTCCACGATGACCAAATCCAACCGGGGCATGATCCCCAGTGCCTTCTTATCTATCTCGAAACGAGATGGCAGGCAAGACAAACCGTCGGGCCATGTCTCGAAATCCAGCCGCTGATTAAATGCAGCTCAGTAATTGCTGGCGAGAGCCAGGATCTCGTGGGCGCGCCGAACTACTGGCGGGTCGACCATCTTGCCATTCAACGAGAATGCAGAAAGTCCACGCGTGGCGGCATTGTTTTCCGCCGCGACGACGCGACGAGCCCACGCGAGTTCCTGTGCGTTTGGCGAGAAAGCCTCATTGAATATGGCCACCTGTGCCGGATGGATCGCCAAAGCTCCGGAAAAGCCAAGCCGCCGCGCATGCACCGCAGCTTCACGAACTTTATGAGTGTCCGAGAACTCGCCGATGCTTCCAATAAAGCCCAGCGGGAGCAAGCCGGCCGCACGGGCAGCAAAAAGAACAGAAAGGTTCGGCGTCAAGAGAAGGTCAAATTCCGGGGCGCCGCCAACAGCAGCACTGAAATCTTCAGGACCAAGTGCCATCGCGACCATCCTTGGATGCGCCGACGCAATGGCCGCGAGCCTTTGCAAAGCGCCCGGCGTCTCGATCAGGGCAAGGAACCGGATGCGTCCCAGCGAAAGATTTCTTTCTCGTTCGAGTTCGGACACCGCATTAGCCATCTCTAAAATCCACTCTGCCGAATCCGTCTTCGGAAGAACCAGTGCGTCAACACCAGCCATCACCGCTGCATCGAGATCGGCCGCTAAGGCACGCAAACCACGATTGACTCGAACTAAAACGGATGCGCCCATGCGGCCCACCTTTGCCACGGATGCAGAAAGCTGCCGCCGTGACTCTGCCTTCTGATCTTGGGGAACGGAGTCCTCGAGGTCGAGTATGACGCCATCTGCCCCGCGCTCATGGGCCGTCTCCACAAAGCGCGGAACGTGAGCGGGAACGAAGAGCAGGGATCTCCAGCGGGGTACAGACATCGGGCTTTCAACGGCCGGAACGGTGTCCTTGATCATGGAGTTGCCTCAGCGGTCGATTTCACGAGGGCGGTGGCGGTGAGCTTGCTGGATGGCGGATACGATGAGATGAGATGATCCGAGGTACACAGGCTCTTTGTAAATCGCGAGCGCACTCACCTTACCGAAACGCGGGTTCACGCTGACGCGGCCCTTTCGCGCAAACGTGCCAGAACCTCCTCGCGGACAGTCTCAGTATGGGCGCCAAGAGCCGGAACTGGGCGCAGACAGGGGCGCTCAGAGTTGAAGATCGCCGCCGGCGCTATCGTCTCTACAGTTCCTTCAGGTGTGCCAACCTCAACCCTGCGAACGTGGGGATGCTTTGAAATATCCGCCACTTCGTTCAGTCGGCCATATGCCAAACCGGCCGCCTCAAGCTCCTGCATCACCTCTTCGCTGGCTAGTTCGGAGAAACGCACTTCGATGATCTCATCAAGTTGCGCGCGGTGACCGAGGCGCTCCATGTTGTCGGCAAAACCAGGTGCGCGTGTGAGCTCCGGCTGCCTAAGGAATTTCTCGCAGAAGTTAACCCATTCGCGGTCATTCTGAACCGAAAAGATGACGTCTTTGCCATCGGCGCAACGATAGGCGCCATACGGCGCCAGCGACGGGTGTTTCACACCCGCGCGAACCGTGTGGTAGCTGCTGTAGTCGTGTTGCAGAACCGGCACATTCATCCAGTCGGCGACGGCGTCGAACAGCGAGACCTGAATGCTGGCGCCCTGACCTGTCCGCTCGCGGTGGAATAGTGCCTGGAGGATGGCGCTATGCGCTGTCATGCCTGCCGAGATGTCGCAAACCGACACCCCTACACGCGCAGGCCCTTGTTGGGTGCCGGTGATCGCGCACAAACCTGTTTCGGACTGGACGATGAGATCATAAGCCTTCAAGTGGGAATACGGCCCTTTCTCCCCGAAACCAGAGATGTCGCAGGTGATCAGCCGCGGAAAGCGTCGACGGAGATCGGCAGACCCGAACCCCAGTTTTTTGATGCTCCCCGGCTTCAGATTCTGGATGAAGACGTCAGCAGCGGCAATCAGCGTGCCCAGGACGGTGCGGTCCGCCTCCGATCTCAGGTCCAGACAGACCGACTCCTTGCCCCGGTTGAGCCAGACGAAGTAAGCGCTCTGTCCCCGCACCAACTTGTCGTAGTTTCGAGCAAAGTCCCCTTCGGGCCTTTCGACCTTGATGACCCGGGCGCCGGCGTCCGCGAGGCGAGACGATGCATAAGGCGCGGCCACGGCCTGCTCCACGGCAACGACGGTGATCCCCTCAAGACAGTTCTGCATGGCGATCCACCGCTTTTCATCCAATGTTTTCGTTTTGAGCCCGACGACGGTTCAGCATCGCCAGCAACCGGTTTTGTTCATTCCCAACAATTGAGAATGCCTCGTCGACACCCATTCCGGGCTTTGCAAGCATCATGTCGGCCTGGGTTGCCACCGATACATGGACCGAAGCCTGGGCGGAGAGATCCGTCTCGGTACAGCTTCCTCCGACATACGCTCCCACCTTGTTCGCCTTGCAGAGGAGAACGGCACGCGCTGTGTCGGCAATTGAGCCGACATCCGGGGTCTTGATTTGGACGAGATGCGCGGCCTTCGCTTCGGCAAAGAGCCGAATATCCTCAAGCGTATTGCACCTCTCGTCCACGACAATGCGAGCGCTGGAACCCCGGTCATCCAAGATCGATACAGTTCGAGCGTAGTTCTCAATTTGAGCTTGCGTCGAACCAAAATCCGCCGGGCACTCGATGTTGAGCGTGAAATCCGGAACGGAATCTGCGACCCTGCAAATAAAGTCGGCGATGCTTCGCGGCTCCAGGCCGATTTCCTGGCCTATCCAGCCATACACATCGAAATGCAGCACCGGATGATAGCCCGGGCGGCCGAGTTCGCGCGTACGCATTGCAACCCACTTCACGAACTCCATGAAGGTCCGTCCGCCGACGCCGAATTTCTGCCGCGAGTTGATCAGGCCGTGGGGAAGCACATCCACAGCTTTCAGGATCATTTTGTCCACGTTGATTTCGCGGGCATCGCCGCTCTGGCAATAAATCGGGACGCTGCGCGTTGGCAGCGGTAAATCAAACTCAGCGCACACAACCTCTGCCATGGTGACGCGCTGGAGGTAGGCCGCGGCTCGAAGCAGCGCCTGGCTTACGCCGTACTCAAGCGCGAGGGGTAGCCGCTTTTGTCCGAATGGCTCGAACACCTTCGCGCAGGCATCAAGGTAAAGAGACGCATCGACATCAAGAAGCCGTGGCGTCACGACCCGCGACGTCAAATCCGAGATTTGAGCTATTTCAAACAAAGGATCGCGTCCACCAGTACCAGAGTACTGAACGCCCATCATGTCGCCCCAAACAACGGTGTCGTCGCCGAGAACAAGCCCGACACTAAGCGAAGATGCCGGAACGCGAAGCGACGTGAACCCCGGCGTTATCGGTTCGCCGACATAGATGAAGCCGTCCTGGGTCGCGCCGGACCTAATGGCAGCTTGATCGTCATAGAAGAATGCGCCGTTGCCAGGCGCAAGGAGGACGTCTTTGATCTGCAATTCAGTCACTCGATTCATTCCGAGGGGATTAAATTCGTTCCGCTACTGGCAGGCGAGGCGCTGCCTGGTCTGCACCTAATTCTTAGATCCTCAGCGGTCGCGCAACGAGCGCTACCCCTTCGTTGATCTCGACATGCGCCCCCGATCGTATGGCGAAGACGATGGATGTTCCAGGCGCGCGGATATCAATGGACTTAGTGGACAGCGAATACATCGGATGCAGGATGCCTATGAGATCTCCCTGGTTCACTTCATCCAAGACAGAGCAGCGGGGTTCAAAGATGCCCGTTGCAGGCGATTTCAACTCGTCGGACGGATGCGTTTCGAGTGTTTGTCCGGACTTCTGTTGGCGAAACGTTGGATACTCGGCTTTACCCTCGACCAGCCCGAGCGCGATGAGCGCGCTGCGTACTCCAGACTCGTAGATCGCGAGGTTGTCCGCACCGACCGTGCCGCCGCCGAATTCAGCGCAAACAAATACCTTGCCCTGATTTTGGGCCAGGATATCGAACATTCCAGCCGTGTCGTTGTGTTGCCAGACCAATGTCAAGGGCAATTTGAACGCTTCCGCCATTCTCACCGTCCTGGCCATGAGATCGGGATCGGCAATGGGGTGCGTCGTGGCGGCCGGTGGAAAATCCCACGTTGGTCCGAAGCTGTGCAGATCAAATACGGTGTCGGCCATTGGCAACAATACGCGCGAAACCGCATCCGCGATTCGTTCGGTCACTGACCCGTCGACGCAGCCCGGAAACACCCGGTTGAGATTCAACCCGTCGAGCGGAGTATTGCGGCTCCATGCCTCCACAGCCAATGGATTGAGCACCGGCAGGACGATGACCCTTCCACAGGCTTGCGTTTCTGGCAGCCACTCGATAAGCCGCCGCGCGACAAGTGGCCCCTCCAGTTCATTGCCATGATTTCCGCCGGTGACAAGAAGGCGCGGTCCCCGTCCTTTATTGAGACTGAAGACCGGGAGCGAAAGCTCTTCGCAGTCGGCACCTCCCGGGACAACAAGATGCCCCCTGCTCACGCCTGGCGTATCAAGATCAAACGTAAGATGTGGTGCTTCGGTCATTGTTCAACCTATTGCGAGTACTCAGGCGACCTTGCGCCGGGTTTACGATAGCTGTTCCGCGGTTGCGCTCCCCGCTCTGGAACTATGCCCCACGCGGTGTTCAATTCGCCAATATAATGTTCCGGACTGTGCCATCGCGTTTTCAGATAGCTGTCGATTGCTTCGTGAGGGGCTTCGCTCTTCACGTTCAGAAAAGTACGAACGAACCAGCGGCGAGAAGCGGCGCTGTCCACGATATACGTCGTGAGGCGACAGGCTGCATGGCCCGCGGACCGATGCTGTCTGCGCACTACGAATATCCTAGCACGTAGTGACGATTTAACTGTTTGAGCCAGATGGCAATAGCTGCGAGCTTGACGAAGCACATGAAATTGACGAGCAGTTTGTCGTATCAGGTTGCGACACGGCGGAACTGATACCCTCCGGCGAAGGCCGCCTTGCGAGAGGACGGCACGGTAGCGAGGCTGCGCTCTTAAGGTCGCCCTTACGAGCGAAGTTAGCAGCACAGCATGAGCCATGTGACGTTATTGACCGGGCCTGAGCGTCGTCGTCGTTGGCGTGAAGAGGATCAGTGCCGGATACTGGCCGCGGCATTCGCGCCCGGGGCCACAGTGGCGGCGGTAGCGCGTCAGTACGATGTCGCGACCAGCCTGATCTATAAGTGGCGCCGCACGATGAGCACCCGCGAGACGGGCTTTGCCGAAGTTGTCGTGGTTCCCGATAAGCCTTTCGCCACTTCGGTGCCGGCGGCGCCACCAGCGGTGATCGAGCTGGAGCTCGCCGGCAAGGTGCGGCTGCGGATTCCGCTGACCACGCCGCCGACACTGGCGGCGGCGATGGTGAAGGCGCTGGGTGTTTCATGATCCCGGTCCCGAGCCAGGTGCGGATCTGGTTGGCGGTCGGCCGGACCGATATGCGTCGCGGAATGCAAGGCCTCGCCCTGCAGGTTCAGGAGACGTTGGGCCGGGATCCGCATGCCGGCGATCTTTATGTCTTCCGCGGCCGCAACGGGCAATTATCGACATTCTGCATACGGTTTCCGCTTTGCGACGGTTGCCTATCGCTGGCATCCGTTGTTTGGGAGCACGTTGCAGGTTTCGCCATTTCGTCGTGGGAAGGCGTTGACGTGCATCTACACGGAGGAGCGCCCTGACCTTTGCCGCGAACTCCCGAATTGGATGTTCGACGCCGGCTACTGCGCGGGCATGACGCTCGGGCGACCCGAAATCGGCATCGAGGGTCTCAATGAGTTGACGATCGTCCTGACGGCGCTCGGCGCGAATCGCAAGCAAGGCGCACAATCCCGCCCTTCAAGGAAGAAGGAGAGGGACGGTGCGAAGAAGCCGATATCACAATCGCGCGCAGCTCATCCTGCAGCTGGAGCGTCAAATTCCTCATCCGCCAGTGGGCAAAAACACAAAGGGACTGGTCGAGACATTGGCCGACCTTCTGCTGGAAGCGCTGGCGGCCGAAGCGGATCAGGGAGGCGGTGATGAACCCGAAGATCACGCCTGATCACCTCGCCCGCTCGGCGGTAGTTTACGTTCGTCAATCGACCATGTCGCAAGTGACGGGCAATCTGGAAACTCAGCGCCGGCAGTATGACCTGGCGGGAGCCGCAGAAGCGGTCGGCTTTGCATCGGTGACGGTGATCGACGACGATCTTGGCCGCTCGGGGTCCGGCCTGATGCAGCGACCCGGCTTTGAGCGGCTTGTCGCCATGGTCTGCTCCGGCGATGTCGGTGCGGTCTATTGCATCGAGGCGTCACGACTGGCGCGTAACGGACGGGACTGGCATCATCTGATTGACTTGTGCGCGCTGGCCGGCACGCTGGTCGTCGATCCGGATGGCGCATACGATCCGCGGCTCGTCAACGACCGCCTGCTGCTTGGGCTGAAGGGAACGATGTCGGAATACGAACTGAGCCTGATGCGACAGCGCGGCATCGCCGCCCGTGACTCCAAGGCCAAGCGTGGGGAGTTCCGCTTCATGCTTCCGCCAGGCTTCTGCTGGAGCGAGGCCGATAAGGTCGAGATCGATCCTGACGAGCACGTGGCCGACACCATCCGGCTGGTCTTCGCGAAGTTCCGCGAGTTGGGCAGCGCGCGGCAGGTCTTCTTATGGCTGCGATCGGCAGACATTAAAATGCCCGTGGTCCGGCGCAATGTCGAGGTTTGCAAACTCGTCTGGAAGCCTCCCGCCTACCACAGTGTCACGCAGATTCTTCACAATCCGCTTTATGGCGGCGCCTACGCATTCGGCAGAACGGCGCAGCGGACACGGATTGTCGAGGGGCGCGCCCGTAAGGCCAGCGGCTTCAGGAAGTCTCGCGACGAATGGCATGTGTTGTTGCGTGACAATCATCCTGGTTACATCAGCTGGCAGGAATACGAGGAGAATCAGAAGCTCCTGCTCGAGAACGCGCATATGAAGAAGAACTGCGCGCGCAAATCTGCACGTGGAGGCCGCGCCCTGCTCACGGGATTGATGCGTTGTGGGCGATGCGGACGAATGATGCGCGTCTTCTATGGCATGGCGAACGGCAACGCCCATCGCTACCAGTGCCGCGGCGATGATGCCCATGTCGGCGCTGGCCTGTGCATCGGCATTGGCGGTCTGCGGATTGATCGCGCCGTCGCCCTGCAGATCCTAGAAGCCGTCTCCGATCGTGCCGTGGAAGCCGCGATCTTTGCTTCGGAGCAGGCCGAGCGTTCGCGAAAGGACATCGTTGCCGCCGTCGAGCGGGAGCTGGAAGCAGCCCGATACGATGCCTCGCTGGCCGGGCGTCGTTACGAACTGGTCGACCCCGCCAAGCGCCATGTCGCACGCGAACTCGAGGCTCGCTGGAACGATGCGTTGGACCGCGTGGCCACACTGGAGCGCCGGATCGCGGAGCTGTCGGCTCTGTCGGCGACACGCCCGAAGGTCGATCGCGCCCGTTTGCTTCAGCTTGCCCATGATCTACCGGCGGTATGGAACGCACCCTCAACCGACACTCGGACCAAGCAGCGCCTTATCCATATCCTGGTTCAGGAGATCGTATGTGATCTCGATGAGGCGACCAACGAAGCCGTGCTGCTGATCCATTGGACCGGCGGGCGTCACACCGAGGTGCGTGTTGCCCGCGTCAAGACCGGCCGTTGTCCAGATATGGCGCCGAGCGCCGTCGAAGCACTGCGCAAACTCGCCGGACACTGGCCGGACCGCGAGCTTGCCGTATCGCTCAACCGGATGCGCTGCAAGACCGGCGATGGCGAGACCTGGACGACGGTGCGCGTGCGCGAAATGCGCGAGCGGCTCGGCGTACCCGGATACGATCCAGCCAAGGCTGATGGCGAAATGATCAGTCTGATGAAAGCCGCCGAACGGCTTGGCATCTGCGTCGGGTCCGCGAAAAGCTTGGCTCTCAAGGGCATCCTGCCGGCGAAACAGATTTTGCCCGGTTCGCCCTGGCTGGTCCCCGTTGAAGCACTCGCTTCAGAAGCGGTGCGCATAGGGGTGCAAGGTATCGTCGCTCGTCGACCGAAGTTCTACGAGCAATATCAATACGATAAAGTCGTCCGACTGCCCGGACTCTGACAAGGGGATGCATTATGAAACGAACTGCGGCAACCTGATCAAGATTATCTGGCATGATGGGCTCGGCATGTCGCTATATGCAAAACGGCTCGAGAAGGGCCGGTTTCTATGGCCGTCGCCGGCGGACGGCACGGTTTCCATATCACCGGCGCAGCTCGCCTACATGCTCGACGGGATCGATTGGCGCAACCCGCTTCACACGTTCCGCCCGCAGCGCGCGGGCTGAGTTTTTCTTTGAGTTTGCGCCATTTTCCGCGAGTCAGCGGACGCGTTTTATGATTCACTCCAGGGCATGGTTGCCACCGCCCAGGATGCTGTTCCGGACGATATTGGCGCGCTGAGAGCAGCGCTGACCGCGGCGCTGGCCAGAGCCGAAGACGAGGCCGCGCGCGCTGTGCTGGTCGAGGCCGAACTGGCGGTCGCCAGGGCCAAGGCATCGGATGATGCGGCGCTGATCGCGCATCAGCATCTGACGATCCGGAAGCTGCAGCGGGCGCTGCATGGTCAGAGTTCTGAACGCTCAGCCCGCCTGCACGACCAGATGGAACTCACCTTCGAGGAACTCGAGAGCACCGCGACGGAAGACGAGATCGCCGCCGAACAGGCCGCGGCCCGGACCACCGAGGTGGCGCCTTACATGCGCAAGCGACCGGCGCGCCAGCCATTTCCCGAGCATCTGCCGCGCGAACGCGTGGTCGAGCCGGCGCCGGCCGCTTGCCATTGCTGCGGCGGTCATCGGCTGCGCAAGCTGGGTGAGGATATCACCGAGACGCTGGAGGTGGTGCCGCGGCAATGGAAGGTGATCCAGCACGTGCGGGAGAAGTTCACCTGCCGCGACTGCGAGACGATCAGCCAGGCTCCGGCGCCCTTCCACGCCACCCCGCGCGGCTGGGCCGGTCCCGGCCTGCTGGCGATGATCCTGTTCGAGAAGTTCGGCCAGCATCAGCCGCTTAACCGCCAGGCCGAACGCTATGCCCGCGAAGGCGTGCCGCTCAGCCTGTCGACGCTCGCCGACCAGGTCGGCGCCGGCGCCGCGGCGCTGATGCCGCTGTTCAAGCAGCTCGAAGCCCATGTGCTGGCCGCTTCGCGTCTGCACGGCGACGACACGACGGTGCCGGTCCTGGCCAAGGGCAAGACCGATACCGGCCGATTATGGACCTATGTGCGCGATGACCGACCGTTCGGCGGCGCCGATCCGCCGGCGGCAGTGTTCTACTATTCCCGCGATCGCCGAGGCGAACATCCCGCGACGCATCTCGCCGGCTGGAGCGGCATTCTGCAGGCCGATGCCTTTGGTGGTTATGGCGATCTCTATGCGACGGGTCGTCAGCCGGCGCCTGTTCTGGAGGCCAGCTGCTGGGCCCACAGCCGGCGCAAAGTGTTTGAGCTGGCCGATGTCGAAGCGGCGGCGCGCAAGAAGGCGCACGGCGAGAAGCCCAACCTGGTCTATCCGCTGGCGGTCGAAGCCGTGAAGCGCATCGATGCCCTGTTCGATATCGAGCGCGCGATCAACGGCCTGTCGCCGGCCCAACGCCACGCCGTGCGCCAGGAGCGGAGCGCGCCGCTGGTCACCGAGCTCGAGCGCTGGATGATCAAGACGCGCGACAAGCTCTCGCGCGGGCACGACCTGACCAAGGCCTTCAACTACATGCTGCGCCGCTGGTCATCCTTCACCCGGTTCCTCGACGATGGGCGGATCTGCCTATCCAACAATGCAGCCGAGCGAGCCCTGCGCGAGTCCTGGCTCTTCTGCGGTTCCGATCGCGGCGGACAGCGCGCGGCCGTTCTCTACAGCCTGATCGTCAGCGCCAAGATGAACGATGTCGACCCGCAGGCCTGGCTCGCCGACGTCCTCGCCCGACTGCCCGCCTATCCGGCCCATCGGATCGATGATTTGCTGCCGTGGAATTGGAGATCCGCAAAATTGCGGACCCAACCAGCGGCGGCCTGATCATGCAGCGCAATAAGGTGCATCACGTCTACACCGTCGATCGTGTCGCCAGGGACCTCGGCGTCAGCGAAGCGCTCATCCAGGACCTGACCCTCGGTCTCGAGCCCGAGGACGGCGTCATCTGGGTCTACGGCGCCAACGATGACGACGGGATCTTGGCCTTCACCGATGAAGGCATCGAGGAGGTCAAACTCCTCCTCGAAGAATATCATCGCGTCTCCCCAAAGAAAGCTTGACCCCAGCACTCCGGTGCTCAGGTTCTCCTGGCTGCCGGATGCGGAACTGTTTAAGCTTGCTAAAGAAGCGCTCGATGATGTTGCGCTCCTTGTAGAGTTCAGGTCGTAAGGAAGCTGATGGGCGAAGGCGATGTCATTGCGCTGTCCTGGGCTTGCGATCAGGCGAACGGGAAGCCCGAGTGCATCGCCTGCGGCGTGGATTTTGAAATCGGCGGTTATTCGTGCGTGGACCGCGCTTGCCCTTCGTACAGCCGGGCACAAGCCCTTGATCCGTTCCCACTAATCGTCACAAAGGCGAGATTTGCGCCTTCGAGGTATCCATCCGGCGGAGCCCCTACCGGATGCTTACCCTTCGAGGGAATCCCGACCCGTTAAATAGTCACTACGCTCTAGTTCACCCCAGGTGCATGCTCCTCCGCAATCTCTATTGGTGCAGCGGTGCAGCCGCAATCTGCCACCGTTTGTCGGGACGATCGAAGGTGCCCTTCTCCACGTGCCCGACTGCACTCTCTTCAAGCTCGATCAGGCTGAGCGCTGTGGTGTCCTCCCAAGTTTGATCCTGGCCGCCCGATTGAGGTCAGTCCCTGTCCAGACGTCCTAAGTTTTCATGCACGGTACAGCTTGTTAGGAGTGTCGCTAAGTAGTTCTGCGCCACGCTCCGTCACCAAGATGTGCGCCCCCGTCCCAAACAAGTAGCCGCTTTCGCTGCATAATATATTTGGTATGTGAAACGTCATCCCGCTCTTAAGAGTGTCCTCCGCACCGGGCTCTAAGCTCAGATCACCGCGTGCATTTGAGAGACCAGTTTGGTATCCAGTACGTTGGCGAAAGACTCGTTGACGCCCGGATCGGTTGAGGACTTTGCGCCCGGCAGCGTCCACAGTTCCCGTGGTGGCGCCCGGTATCGCGGCGGCGACGACTGCATCGATGACCTCCTCGGCCAAGGCGTGCAGTGATTCAGTTTCCGGATGTCTACCAAGAACGGCGCACCGGACCAGCCAGGCTGAGTACCCATGTTTCGATCCGGCGACCTCCAAGAACGCCGGCTCATCCTTGTTGATCGAATTCGGCGTGGGCACACCGTGCGGCAATTTGGTCCGCTCCCCGAATAGAATGGTAGTGTGAGGCAAAGTGATTCCACTGCCAGCCTTGCCTGCCCCTGACTGGATAGCGGCTACTAGTATCTTCTCCATTTCCAGCTCCGTAACTCCTTCCTGCAACGAGCTTTGGAAGGTTCGCACTGCCAGATCGGTGATGCGCATAGCGTCGCGCATAACTTCGAGCTCCAAGTCGCTCTTGACGGCCACCACGGAGGTGACCGCCTGAGTAGCGTCGGACATCTTCAGATTAGGAAGCTCCGCCTGAAGTGCACTTACATCGGCTGGGGCAAGGTCCCAGCAGCCCAGCTGAAAACCAACTCGTTTGTTTTGTAATCCGTGTCGCCGAAAGACATCAGCGCACACCTTCGCAAAGTCGCGCCTGTAGCTGTAGGAGACGATCTCGTCGATGCAGCTTTCTGCACGCACGGTCTCTACGTCATACTCGCGCACAACGTAGGTCGGCGCGTGTCCCGGCATAAGAATTAATGGGAACGGCGCGTAGTATACACCATTCCCATCATACCCGGTCAGATACTGAAGATGGTTACGCGAAGTCACCACAAGGGCATCTAAGCCGGCCAGCGCGACCGCCTCTAGAACCCTCTGCTGACGTCCGTCGTATTCCGATTTCGGAAAAGGGGTACTTGTCAGAGGATTTTGCGAAGAAATCGTGGCCATATCTCACCTTATCATCGCTGCGGTAACACTGCGAGTTGGCGTGGGGGATGCCATCCGGTTTCCAGATGGCACGCGCCAACTGCATCTCACTGACAAAATTACTAAACAGTCAACGGGTTCTTACCCGATGATGTGGAGGCCACGCATAAGTCTGCGAAATCTTCCACGATCCAGCGGTCACCACGACGGTGGCTGAAGTTGGTTTCCGTAGATGCGATGGCAAACCACTGCATAGCGGTCACGGAGAAGTCGCAGGCTCCGGGAGCGCGTGCTGATCTGTCGGTCGGGATCGCCACCATGTGACATAGAGAACGACAAGCCAAAGCACTGGCAAGAGCATCAACAGAGATGCCACTGCAGCGATCGTGGGGTCAATCTGGTGGCGAATATTCTCCAACATCTTGAGCGGCAGGGTTCGGATCGAAAGCCCACCGACCAGAGACGTGATGACGACCTCATCGAAGGAGTGGAGAAACGCGAACATGGCGCCTCCGATTACGCCGGGTCGGATCAAAGGCAGCGTCACCTTCAAAAAGGTTTGCACGGGCCCCGCACGCATGCTCTTGGCCGCCCTCTCCAGCGTTCGGTCAAAACTCGCCAGCGTCGCGGACACAATCACGACGACAATGCCGATGGCTCCAATGCTGTGGGCGAGGACGATACCAGTCTTAGAGCCCGCCAGTCCAAGTTTTATTAGCCCAAGATACGTAGCGATGCCGACGACGATCACCGGAAAGGTTATGGGGGTCAGGATGATCATTGTCATGGAGCTGCGGAGCCTTGGACCGACACGGCTCAGGCCGAACGCGGCCAGGGTTCCGACGATGGTCGACAGAACGGCGACTGCAATGCCGATCTGGACGCTGGTCCATGCCGCCCCATTCCAGGATGAATCTCCGAAGAAGGAGTGATACCATTGTAGTGAAAGGCCCGAAGGCGGGAACTGCAGGAACGCCCCTGCACTGAACGACATGATAACGACTATGACCCCAGGGAAAAGAAGGTACGCCATCACGATCATGACGAACACTGTTCCGACGATGTTCGTCCACCGGCTACCACCACCTGCCCGGTAAAGGTGGGCCGACCAGCGCTTCGCGCGGTACGGAGTTGGCAGCTCGCTTAGATTGCGTTTCAACATGCCAACTATCGGCAGACGGATCAGCCAGGGCTTCCGGACTTGGTTCGCCGCGCGCCCTTGGGTACCCGACAGGTCGAGCCCAAGCATGGAAAGCACGACTACAGCGATCGCCAGGAGAATAAAGGACGCCGTCGCGATCCGTGCGATATCGAAGGAGCTTTGGACCTGAGCTTCTATGAAGGTTGACAACATCGCGTCGCGCAAACCGCCGAGCGCGGCTGGCGTTATGTAAAAACCCAGACAGAACACGAAGACCAGCAGTGAGCCACTGCGCACGCCTGGCATGCTCAAAGGGAAGAATACCCGTCGGAAGGCGGTGAATGGCCGCGCCCCCATACTCCTGGCTGCCGCCATGAGCGACCTGTCAATTCCCATCATGGCGCTAACGAGGGGAAGGATCATCAATGGCAACATGATGTGCACCATGCCAATATACACTGCCATGCGGTTGTAGATGAGAGGCAGCGCACTTTGGATCATGCCGATGTCGAGCAATAGATTGTTGATCACGCCGCGATCCCCAAGAATAACGATCCAGGCATATGTACGAGCCAATCCACTGGTGAGATAGGGGACGATGACAAGCGCAATCAGTGTCATGCGCACGCTTTTAGAAGCCGTTACGATAAGATAGGCCGTAGGATACGCGACGATCAAGCAGATGGACGTTGCCACAAGGCTTACTTCGACGGTCTGGAAGAGCACGCGGACGTTCGCCCTTTGGCCAAAGAACTCAAGATAATTTGAAATTGAGAAGTTCGGCGCATTGACGCTGGTCAGGAAGAGCAGAACTATTGGAATACCAAAGACGATGAGCAAAATAGCGATGGCCGGTACTATGAGGCCAAAGGGCATTTGCCCCAGCTTGTGAAAACTTTTCATCAGCCCTACCCTCTTGGTGGCTACGCTGCGACGAAGCGAACGTCGGATCGTAACCAGTCGAGCCGTACCTCGTCGCTAGGACGAAAGATTGGCTGCCCGGCGGCAACGTGCTCACGGATGACGAAGACATTGCCGCCGACCCGCACATGGTATTTCCTCAAGGGGCCGGCATAAATCATATCGTCCACTGTGCCGGGAACGGACTGGCGACGGTCTGCATCGGCGGGCGTCAGTGCCTCAGGTGCAACGATGCGGATACGCTCCGGCCGGATCATAGCCATTGTGCCGGCCGGCTGCTCTGTATCGGATTCGACGCCGAAACCGGAGTTTTCGAGAATATTCGCCTCGCCCACAAATTTTGCGACGAAGGACGTTGCCGGCTGATCGTAGAGCGCCTCGGGGCTGTCGATCTGCTCGATTTTCCCAGCTCGCATGACAACGATACGGTCTGACAAGGTAAGCGCCTCTTCCTGGTCGTGCGTAACGCAGACGGTCGTGATGCCGAACTCTTTGTGTAAGCTCTTCATCTCGATCTGCATCTGCTCGCGGAGATTGCGATCCAGGGCGCCGAGCGGTTCATCAAGTAAGAGGAAGGGCGGATCGGCTATAAGAGCGCGTGCAAGTGCTACGCGTTGCTGCTGACCGCCACTCAAGTGGGACGGCATGCGCAGGCCAAGATCATTTAGGTGCACGCGCGCCAACATGCGGCTGACCCGGGTAGCCCTCTCGGCGGCGCTCACGCCGCGCATCTCGAGCGGGAACTCTAGGTTCCCTGTTACTGTGAGATGCGGAAACAGCGCGTAATTCTGGAATACGATACCTTGGTCGCGTCGATAGGACGGTACTGCGGCGACCGAGTGACCCGCGATCATAATATCTCCCTCACTCGGTGCCTCAAAGCCAGCGAGCAGCATCAGTGTTGTAGTTTTTCCCGAACCGCTCGGACCGAGTATGGTCAGGAACTCGCCGCGACGGACTGTCAGCGACAGATCTCTGACAGCGGCGACCTTCCCATACATCTTGGTGACGTTGCGGAATTCGATTTGCGGCTGAACTGGGCTTAACTCCAACACGCCATCCTTTGGGACTAGATCGGCAGTTTTCGCATGCATGTTCATTATTGCTCCTCAGCACTATACCACCGCTGTTAGACATCGCTTCGACCTGCAGCGGCCACCCCCGAACTCGCTACACCAGAGGACCAAGCTCTCCCAGGTGCTTGGCCAAAATCGGCTATCGTATTTTACAATCCTAAGTTGTAAACTATAAACTTTGATGCGCAGAATCCGCGGACGGCAGTCGAACAATAGCACCGCCCGGCTTGCCGTCATGACCCAGTCGGACCTTAAGTCTATTGCAGAACCCATTCATTCCAGCGCTGAATGAGTCGTTCAATGTTTGACAGACCGTCCGGGCCAACATCAGAATACCACTGACCGTTCATCGAAACGCTGCTGCTCATGTAGTCCGGATGAGTAGGAAGTTTCCGGGCCACCTGATCTGGGATCAGTTTGAATGCGTTACGGTTGCTTGGACCTTCCGGAAATAGCTGCGAGAAGGCTGCTTGGCGGTCAGCACGAGTTGCGAATTCGATGAACTTCTGAGCGGCCTGAGCGTTCGGACTGTCTTTAGGAATTACCCAGCAGTCCCATTGTAGCTTTGCCTGATTCCGATTGATCTCAGTTGGTGCTCCCTGATCGACCAGAAGGAGCGCTCGCCCGTCATAGGATTGCGCGATGTCAACGGCCTTGTCATGCAACATTTGTTGGATTTCGGAGCCGCTCCCCCACCATTTGCGGATGTGCGGCTTGATTTTGTCCAGACTTGCGAAAATGCGATCGATATCCATTGGGTAGAGTTGATCGGCAGGTACGCCATCCGCCAAGAGAGCTTCCTCCCAAGGCCCTTCCGAACCGTACTGCCCGGACACCAGCGTTCGAACACCAGGAAATTTCTCGACGTCCCAGAATTCCGCCCAGGTTGTGGGCCGCGGCTTACCAACAGGAAAAGCTTCAGTATTGTATACCATGTTGTAGGAATAAATGAGCGCGGCGACGCCGAACTTCTGCTTGGCGAAGTCGTAAATAGCGTCCAACTCTTCCTTTTTGTAGATCGAATAATCGATCTCCTCAAGAACCTCCTTTCGACCCGCTGTAAGGGCGGACGCCTGCGATAGGGTGGCAACATCCAGCGTGACGTTGCCTGATTTCACCATCAACTCAATCTTACCCATGTCTATATCGTCGGTGATCGGCGTGACCTTGATGCCCGTTTCAGTTTCGAATGGCTTGGCGTAGGCTTGGATGTTTGCTTTGCCCCAATCGCCGCCGCCCAACGCCACAGTTATTTCGCTCAACGATTGTGCCGAGGCCCGGTTCGCGACCGAGGACAGCGCGCCGACCGCGATAGCGGATGAGGTCGCCTGCATGAAACGTCTGCGGTTTATCCTATAGTTCATAGGTATCCCCTTTTTTGTTGTCTTGACCGCGACCGGCCAAGATGTTTGCATTGTCTAAATGCTTTCAGACAGCCAGCGCCGTTTCTGCAAGTTGACGCAACTAGCCGATGCCATAAGGCAGGGCTTCGTCATTAACGACGCATTCTGGATTGTGCAGGGCAGCGGTCGGGCCATTGCCAAGTAAAACGTAGGCGCCCGGGCGCGCCTCAAGTATGTGCGCGAAATCCTCCAATCCCATGCTCGGCTTAAATTTGTCGTTGGATGCAAGCCTGACCAGACCTCGTGCCCAACCGCCCGATTGCTCCCGTCCGTGTGATTGATCATGAGGGGATCGAGGCGCGGGTGCCTAAATTCGACTTCGGCACCGAATCCGGGCGCAATACCCTGCGCGCATGCCTCAATCTGTCGTTCTGCGAAGTCTCGCAGGGCGGGCGTGAGCGTCCTTGCAGTGCCGGCGATCTCAGCGTGTTCTGGGATGATGCTGTAGGCCTGGCCGGCGTTTAATTTGGTGACGGAGATGACGAGGGACTCGGGCGCGTCGGTGTTGCGCGAGACCAAGGTTTGCAGGCCGACGATGACATGTGCTGCTATGACAATGGGGTCAATAGTCCGATGCGGGTTGGCCGCATGGCCGCCCCTGCCCTTCACGAGGATGTCAAACTCGTAGACCGCGGCAGAGATACGGCCGCCACAAATCCCGAACCTGCCGACGTCAAGGCCTGGCTGATTGTACATGCCATTGACCTGGGCGATGCCGAAACGGGCCAGCCCGATAATCGAGCTCTGGATTTTCATGGAGGTCTCGGCGCCATGTGGCTGCCTCGCCCTGAATTTCCCTAAATTGCATCTGTGCGTTCCCTTGGTTAGCGATGATCGATCGCCCGTCTGTTTTCGTCAAATTCAGTTTGTGTATTATCGTCATCTAGAAGTGAGATGGAGGATAAGCTGGCGAAGTAGCTGCTCCAACCCGATTGTTACCGAATCCCTGGTTAACTGCGCGGTACAATGCGGGTACTTTTGGACGACGGGGCATCGTTTGCGAGAGCGGTGTCATCCGCGGTCGAAAAGACGCGCCGCTTGATCGGCCGTTCGCGAGTGATCCCGACTCCGCACCAGCAAGGACGTCTTCTATGCGCTCAAAATCTGCGCTACGGCTCTCAAAATACGCGCCATTCTAGTCCCTATGATTGCCGGGCCTAGGGTGGCCGTCATCCGTTATGCAACGGTTACGAGGGTTAAGCCGGCTGGCCGGCGCAGAGCCTCATGCACAGGAGACGGGCATATGGAACACAGCAGATTTGTAAGTTTGAATGTTAGCCCTGTTCACGTTGTGATCCTTGACGGATCGGATTGCACATTCAAGCGGGGGTGAGCCCATCGAGGCTCGTGTGTGGGCGATTCACGTTGTAGTCGATTCTTCGATGCATTGCGGGCGAGCCGATAGCTGGTGGAGGGCGGTTCGTTGAGGCACTCATCGCGTAGCCGACCATTGAAGCTTTCCACGAAGCCATTATCCGGCATGATGTTCTTGGTGGCATCGTTTTGCTCGGTACGTCAGGTTCGTTAAGGTTGGCGCATCCGGGCCACGGGGCACCGGGAGCACGCAAGTGCGGGCAGGCCGTCGTATGCAGATGAACTGCGAGTTCGAGCACATTATCTGGCCGCCCCTACGACTCGCCCGGATGCGCTGCGAGCGCGGATCCGTATTTGTCGTGTTGCCCGCTCGCTCCCTGTTCGTGACCAACGATGGAGGGAACCGTGCGTATTATCGGCATGGACATACACCGCGTAGCCGCCGAGGTCGTGTCGTTGCTTGATGGCAAGATCGTCAAGCTCGGCCGCGTTCAAATGCTGCGCAACAAGCTCGAGGAGTTCGCCAGGAAGGAACTCACCCACGATGATCATGTGGTGATCGAGGCCACGGGCAATGCTGCTGCCGTCGCTGAAGTGCTGTCGCCCTACGTCGATCGGATCGTGATCGCCAATCCCAAGCAGGTGCACATGATCGCGCACGCGAAGGTGAAGACTGACACGATCGACGCCACTGTCCTTGCGAAGCTCTACGCCTCGGGCTTTCTGCCGGAGGTCTGGGTTCCGGATCCGGGGACCCTTGCCCCCCGAAGACAGGTCACCAGGCGGACACAGCTGGTTCGCCAGCGTTCGCGGCTGAAGAACCTGATCCAGTCAATCCTCCACGCCCACCTGATCCCGCCGTGTCCGCATGGGAACCTCGTCGGGATCAGCGAGCGCAAATGGCTGACGAGGCAAATATTGCCTGCGGATGAGCGCGCCGCCATCGAGCGCCACCTCGGCTTGATTAACCAGATCAACGAGGCGTTGACGGTGGTCGAGGCGGATATCGCCGTACATGCCCTTCAGGATCCGACAATCCGCCGCCTGATGACGTTGCCCGGCCTCGACGTCACCGTGGCTGCGAGCGTTGCCGCGGCAATCGGCGACATACGGCGCTTCAGCGATCCACAGAAGCTCGTTGCCTATCTTGGCCTGAATCCCAGCGTGCGGCAGTCCGGTGAGGGGCCAGCCTATCACGGGCGCATCACGAAGCAGGGCCGCGGCCATGCGCGGGGGATGCTGGTCGAGGCGGCATGGGCGGCTGTGCGATCGCCAGGACCTCTTCGCGCCTTCCACAAGCGGATCGCCTCGCGCCGCGGGAAGCACATCGCGGCCGTCGCCACTGCGCGCAAGCTTGCAATGATCATCTGGCACATGCTGAGCAAGGATACCGACTACATCTGGGCCCGGCCGGCCTTGCTCGCCCGCAAGTTCAGATCGGTCGAGCTGCGTGCCGGCCTTCCGACCAGCCATGCCAGACGCGGCACCGCCTTCGACTACAACATCCCGGCCAAGCGCGCCGAAGAACGATCCTGCGTCGAGAAGGCGGAAGCTGGCTATGCAGCAGCGAATTCCCGATGGCAAACGAGGCCGGAAAGGCAGAAGGCTGTGGAAAAAGCCGCCGAATGAGAAGAACGGGCTATTCTACAACATCCGTTTGCATCGGCTTGCCCGGCGCGCTGTAGTGCCATCGATCCTCCTGCCACGAGGATGGCATTCGAGGTCAGATCGGTCTCATAGCACCTAAAGGAATGAAGGAGTGGCGGCAGCCGAGACAGCGGTGCGCGCAGCTTTTCGCTGCAGGCGCACCGGTCGAGGCGGCCATGGCCAGTCAAAGTTTCTTTAGAATGTGAATGTTCACAACCCATTCCGGAGAGACCGACATGACCACTTCAGATTCTACACCCGCCGCGGTGCTGGTAGCGATCGACGTTGCCAAGGGGCGCAATGAAGTTCTGATCGAAGCATCAGCCACAAGCGCCGGCGTCGGCTTTTAGTCCTCAGCACCCGTACTGAGCACGACCACATGATCGAAGTGCTGCAGGCGTACGGCCGCCCTGTGGTCTGCGCCTTCGAGGCGACCGGAACTATGACCGGCCGAGCAACCAGAGTGCGTTCTGCAGGCCTTCAGCGAGCGCAACGAAGCTCACGCCGCCGAGCACGACATGGGCACGTTCAAAGCCGGAATAGGCGAGCCGGAAATGGTCGACCGGTGATCGAGCTGCTGTCCGGCGATGGTGAGGCCAGCACTGCCCATATCGGTGAAATCCGACAGGCCGAGGCGGCCGGGTTCGTGCACTTCCCGGAAGATGACTTCCTGTTCCTCGCCATGGACAGCGCGCCAGGATCGATGCGACGCTCGTAAGTGCGGCGAATGGCGTTGCCCAGCTCGGGAAGAACGCCGCAGCATCTCCTCGAAGATTGCGACCGGCCGGATTCCCGGCGCGGCCGGCATCAGCGGCACGATCTCGGCGTCAAAAATGTCGGCGAGCGGATCGGGGCGGCGCCGTTGCCGCGGAACCTTCCTTGCGAGGGCACTCTCGAATCGTTATCGGTGCGATAGGCCGTGGCCGCTGATCGACGCCCCTTGGCCGCCGCGACGGCCGTCGTATTGACCTGCCGGAACTTAATGAAAAGCCTCATGCTGGTGATCGGCTACGTCGCGGCCCGCACAAAGTGATTCGTCCAATCGGAAAACATCAGACCTCGACCCGTGATCACACAACGCGAAGGGAACGCCGCCGTGCCGTGGTGCGCCGCATCGTCGGCTGGAGGGGCTGGAAGCCGCCGCAGCCCTGGCGCAGCTCTATGCGACGCGTGAACTTCTTCCAGCCCTCCTTCAAGCTGGCCGCAAAGGAGCGGGACGGCGCCCGCGTGCGTAAGCGCTATTATCGCCCGCTGCGAATCCGCTCAATCCGCAAGTCAAGCCGAAGGGAAAACAGGGCGACCGGATTCCTAACGCTCGTCACCAACGAACTGCAAGCGTGGTTTGACCAACAGCCCTGGCGGAGCCACGAATTGCTGGAGCGCCTGCAGGCGGAGTGTCCGACGCTACAGCGCCGCTCGCCGCTTGAAGATCTGACGAAAGGAAAAGGCGCACGCAATGGTGTTCGGCGCGATGCAGTTCGAGCCGGCAATCGAGCCGATGACGAATTGATCCGGATCCTAGTCGTGGGGAACATCACGATGAGGCAACGGATAATGTCGGTCGGGAGCATTCGTGTGAGACTATACGCGCTCTTGCCGCGCCGCATCCTCAAGCCATACTCGAAGAACAGTCCCGGAGACCCTCCCAGCCGCACCCAGGCCGCCCATTCAATCCATCCTTCGCCCTGATTCGACTTGCTTAGGCATCATGCGCGATAGAGCGTGGGGGGTGTGTGGCTCAATATTTCCGCACCACGCTCTGTCACCAGGACGTGAGCGCCAACCCCGAATAAGTACCCGTTTTCGCTGCACAATATATTAGGCATGTGCAAGGTCATGCCGGTCTTCAGGATATCCTCCGCGCCCGGCTCCAAGCTCAGGTCACCGCGTTCAGTCCAATTAATTCCGGTCTGGTATCCGGTTCGTTGGCGAAAGACTCCCTTGCGCCCAGATCGCTTCAGCACCTCACGGCCGGCAGCGTCGACTGCCGCCGCGGAGGTACCCGGCTTAACTGCGGCAACGAGGGCGTCAATGACCTCCTCGGCCAAGACGTGTAGAGACTCAGCCTCAGGATGTCGCCCAAGCACAGCGCACCGGACCATCCCTACGGTGTACCCGTGTTTTGAAGCGCCGATTTCCAGAAAAGCCGGCTCGTTATGCCTAATCGGATGTCGAGATGGGGGGCCATGCGGCAACTTCGTCCGTTCCCCGAACAGAATGGTGGGGGGAGACATCCCAATCTCACCGCCCATATTGCTGACATCTGCCTTGATCGCTTCTGCTATGGTTCCCGCCATCTCCAACTCGGTAACACCTACTCGCAGCGATTGATGGAACGTTCGCACTGCCAAGTCAGTCATGCGCATCGCGTCGCGCATGCACTCCAGTTCTAGCTCGCCCTTCACCGCCGCCACGGACGACACTAGCCGAGTCGCATCAGCGATCTTCAAACCGGGAAGCTGCGCCTGAAGCGCATTGACATCTGCCATCGCGAGGTTCCAGCAGCCAAGCTCAAAACCGACCCTCTTGCCGTCCAGTCCATACCGGCGAAGGACGTCGGCACAAACTTTCCCAAAATCTTGCTGGTGGGTGTAGGTAACTATCTCATCGATGCAACTATACGCACGGACCGCTTTCTCGTCATACTGCCGCACAACAAATGTTGGCGGCCGATCGGGCACCATGATCAAAGGGAACGGCGCGAAGTACCCGCCACTGCCATCGTATCCGCTGAGATACCGAAGATGGCCATGGGCACTCACCACAAGTGCGTCTAGCCCCGCGCTCGCCACCGCCTCCAGCACGTTGAGCTGCCTGTGCTCGTACTCAGATCTCGGGAACGGGACACCCGTCAGAGGAATAGCTGAGGATATCGTCGCCATATCTCACCTCAATGATTTGCCATGTTGCGGTTCTGTAGCGGAACAGTACGCATCGGAACGATGTTCGAAGCTGTCGTTTAAGGTTCCGGGTTTGGTTCAGGCAGACATTCAACCGTCCTGGCCGCTTGCGTCAAATGCAGTTTTCATATCGTCGTCATCTGGCGGCGAGATGAACGGCCAGTACAGCGGCAATTCACTGATGTGCTTGATCGACCTGCCCAACTACTGGAAAAAAAGCGCAACGGCCCCACGCTTCAGTCTCTGTCTGAGTTCGTGACAGAACCTTTCCGTTCACCCGTGGTCGGAACTGGTGTAATCGACCAACCGATTAAGTCGACAGCGTGCTGAAGTATGGCCTTGGTCTGAGCAAGGCTTGATGAAGCGGCGATGACATGTCCGATCCAATCTCGGTAATCGCCTTTCCTGATGATCGGCGTCTTGGGTTCAATATACAATTTGACCTCGGCGACACCCGGCACAGCAGCCGCCCTGGCATCGCCATCAATCCAATCGAGGGTGCCATCGCTATCAGGAAGCAGGATCCGTGCGGCCGCAGCATGCGAACGGCTTCTGCGCAAATCCCATTCCTCGCCTATGACAAGCTTGATGTGCTCGGTAATGAGATCGACACCATAAGCCAGCTGGACGAGTTGAGGATCGGGTGAGCCACCAGCACGCGGATTGACTTCAATGACCACTGGGCCACGGTTCGTCCACCGGAATTCAATGCCGGTTGGCCCCCAGCCAAGGTCGAGAGCTCGTAAACAGCCTAGCGAAAGATCCACGATACGTTCATGCTCGTGATAAGTGAGCGGGGCCGGAAAGGCGAACTCCCGATAGACGAAATGCGGTGGGGGGCCGAAGCTAGCTGCGCCAATCGCCAATACCTCATTTCCCATTATCTTAGCGTAATAATGGGAGCCTTGTGCGAATTCTTCGACCAGTATCCTCGGCGAGGACCGACATATGTGCTTCCCGCCCAACAGGTAGGTCGTATGTTCAGCTACCTCTTCGATGTTGCGGCACAATCGGACACCGATGCTGCCGCTGCCTATGGCCGGCTTAACAATCACCGGCAGGCCGATTTCCGCGGCAGAGATTTCTACCTCCGACGCATTTGCTGCCAGTCGATAAGCAGGTATTGGAACACCGGCCCCAGCAAGGAGCTGACGTTGCGTGAATTTGTCACAGCATTGTTCAATCGATGCGGGGTTCGGTCCCGGTAGATCGAAATGCTGGCAAAGCTTCCCGACTGTCGCATAGACCGATTCGTCGTCCCCAGCAAAGCCAGTAATGCCAGCAATGTCGTACGTCGCGCGTAGTCGCGAACATTCGCGGATCAGCGCATCGAGATTGTCTGTATCGACCCGGATTGCCTCAATTTGTTCCGCCGCAAGATAGCCGTAGCGAGCTGGATCGGCCGACAGAGTGACTGGGTGAAGACCAAGACGCTGAGCCGCTTGGACGTATAGCAGACCAATACCCCTATGACCTTCAATCAGGATTAGCGCTCTTCTTACCATCACTGTCTCCGACGTTGCGTCTGTGCCGAGCGAAAATCGGCTTCAGCTTTTGTTAGCCGTGCGTGATCTCCGACTTTGGGTGAACGTACCATTGTGAACGATCTGCGGTTGTTAAGATTGCGTAAACTTAGTCGAAAGATCTGTTCCCACGTGTTGGTTTACTGGTGTTGTCGCATCGCCACAAAAGATGTTAGCATTGCAGATGCTACAGCCATAAGGCAGCGGCGGCGAACATGATTCGGCGACGAATGAAGTTGCCGGCGAGAACCCCGGCGAAAACGGACAAATGAAAGCGGGCAGGTTAGATGACGCCTGCACCAGCGCCCAGCCGAACAGCTGCGAGGTCGCCACTCCAGCCTCTCGCGATTGCCGACACCTTCACGCCGCCTCGATCAGTCGTGCCTTCGCTTGCGCCGACCAGGGCCGCCGCGGACGCTGCGGGCTTGCCTCCAGCCGGAACCGCCTCAAGAACATAGAGACTTCTTTCATCAGACATAGGCGCAGACATAGAAATTGACACCGCAAGCTCCTCGCTCCTTCGGTGTCATCATCTCTCGCCCATCTCATGCCGCGCCAGATGTATGGGCTTCGAGCTTGCGAAACAAATCCTTCAGTTAAATTTACAAAACCTTTGCGACGCAGATCACTGGCAAATGGTACGTTCACCCCGGAAAGTATGAGTCAGGCACGGAAGATAAGCTGATGCCGTTGTATGCTCGGACCACTGCACAGATCGCGAAGGAGGTTGCCGCCAATGGCAAGAAGAGCACTTATCTTAATTGAAGGCACAAGGAGCAATGGCCCGCTTTACGCCAAAGCGGCCCAACGTCTTGGCCTGCATCCAATTACTCTGTCGGCTGATCCAGCTCGCTACGACTATCATGCGCCGGTGAGCATTGAAGCGATCCGTGTCGATACAGACAACCTTGATGCGCTGATCCACGAATGTTCGCGGCTGCGTGCGACCCATGAGATTGCCGGGATTACGGCCGCTGAAGAGGAGGTCTATGCGACAGTTGGCAAGCTCTGCCAGCATTTCGATCGACCGGGGCCGAACCCTGAATCGATTGAACAATGCTGTGACAAATTCACTCAACGTCAGCTCCTTGCTGGGGCCGGCGTTCCAATACCTGCTTATCGACTGGCAGCAAATGCGTCGGAGGTAGAAATCTCTGCCGCGGAAATCGGCCTGCCGGTGATTGTTAAGCCGGCCATAGGCAGCGGCAGCAGCGGTGTCCGATTGTGTCGCAACGTCGACGAGCTAGCCGAACATACGACATATCTGTTCGGCGGGAAGTACATATGGCGGTCTTCGCCGAGGATACTGGTCGAAGAATTCGCAGAAGGGCCCCACTATAGCGCTGAGGTAATGGGAAGTGAGGTCATTGGGACTGCGGCCATTGCCTGGGGCCGCCCACCGCATTTCGTCGCTCGCGAGTGCACGTATCCGGCGTTGCTGACAGGTGACGAGCATAGGCGTATTGTTGATGCTTCGCTGAGCTGTTTGCGAGCTCTCGACCTTGACTGGGGACCGACGAATATTGAATTTAAATGGACGAAACGTGGCCCCGTCGTCATTGAAGTCAATCCGCGTCTTGCGGGTGGGACCGTTCCTCAACTGGTTCAGTTGGCTTATGGTGTCGATCTCATCACCGAGCACATCAAGCTTGTCATAGGCGACGAATGGGATTTGCGCAGAAGGCATTCGCACATCGCAGCCGCGCGGAAACTAATACCTGATCGCGATGGCTTCCTCGATTGGATTGATGGCGATGCCAGGGCGGCTGCTGTGCCAGGTGTCGCCGAGGTCAAATTGTATATTGAACCCAAGACGCCAATCGTCAGGACGGGCGACTACCGGGACTGTCTCGGACATGTGATGGTCGCTTCTCCCAGCCGTGCTCAGACCGAGAAGATACTTCAGCGCGCCGTGAATCTAATTAGTTGGTCGATCACACCAATTTCGTCCGACGGCGAACAGGAGCAATCACCGTCCCTCACCTCCCCCGCCAGCGGAGGTGGCGGTAGGTAAGAGGTGACGGTCGCCGATCGTTCAAATCGTCCGGCATGCGGTTGTCCAGCCTGATCCGTCTCGGAAGCGCGACGGATTGCAAGTGCGACCGTACAATCCGAAAGGACTGACGGCAAATGGCAGTCAAGCAGGAGGGCTGGTGCGAGTGTTTTCGAAAGTTTAGCACCCGCTACGATCACGCAACCGCTGCTATAGCGGGCGCCAATGGACAGAGCCACTGTGATCAGACATCGCGAGCGCGAATCCACAAGAAATGGCGACAAGGACGCGTTTGTAACCGGCTCTGTCTACCTGTACGGCGAATGTTCGACAACGGGCGCGCTGAGGCGCAATGCGAGTGACCCCGCTTGACAGGCAGGTGTTCCCTGTCAGCACGAGGCTCAGGCAGCGTAAGTGGCAAGAATTTGAGGATGTATCGGCATGCAGGGTAACGTGACGACGTTGGACGTTTCGAAGTTCATCTGTGCAGCGTACAAACTGGCGCGCAAGTCCGGTCTCCACATCACAATGGGAGACGATTTTGAGGAGTATGTCAGGATCACGGGCAAGCTTCCCGGAAAGTCACCGACCGATCCAAACTTCCGCCCGGACTGCTCTGATCTTCTACCCGGAAAGGCTTTTTGGATCATGGGACGGGACCGGGAAGATCGAATGGCGCATGTCCAAGCAATGCGGCTGTACGATCTCTCCAATACAAGTCTTGATAAGCACCTTGGGACGCTCCGGGCCTTCTTCGCGGACCCTGAGCTCAAAGCGGGCCCTGGTTCTTCCTGTAGCTGCTACGCACCGTCCGCTCGGGGGATTACGGGGCTTGTAGGATATCGCGGCGACCTCTGGCTGCGGGAGGATTTTCGGGGACGCGGTCTTCTGGCCTTCCTTGGTAGGATCGCATTTGGACTGGCCTGGGCTAAATGGTCCCCGGATTTTATTTTCGCGCTGGTCGCTGACTGGAATATCGAAAAAGGCGTAGCAGATCGCAACGGCTATCAGCACAAAGAGCCTCATGGGGCAATCCTGCGCTTGCCCAAGCAGCGAATATACGAAGACGACTGGCTCGTTTGGTTGACCCGGGAGGACATTCTGAAGATGCTTGCGAGCGCTTCGAGGAGCATCCCTGCACTTTAAGACCGCCGGTAGCACACAGGCGAGACGGCTGGCCAACTCGCCGCTCCGACGCACCCGGCTCAAGGACCGTCATCGGTGGACGTGCCGCACGGTGTTGGTCGCGCGCAGCGGGCGACGCATCGTGCGTTTAAGGACGGCCAGATCGTCAACGCCAACCTTAAGGATGCCTTGGTGGATCGCGCCCCAATTCAACTTGCCGTCCGCTGTCCTGCCACGCTTCTTGCTGAAGCAAAAGATACACTTCATTCAACGAAATTTATAGCCCTAGGATATTCGGAAATATTCACATAGCGGTGCGTTATCTCCTCATCCACCTTTATGTCCCTTGTTGCTACGAGGCTGGCCCACGCGCCGGAGTTTTTATCTATCCAAACGGTTTCTGCATTTGGGTTCGAAGAGTGATTCACTATCGAGATAAAACCAAAAACAACGTAGCTCGTCATAAGATCCTTTTCGAGTTTCCGATCGTGGCGCACGAAGTAGTACTCAAATAGCCCCGTACGATCCAACAGTTTTGCTGTCGTGCTGTCAAATTCCCATGATGGAGCGCGCTCAATCACATCTCCAGCCTTGAAGGGAATATTAGCAAATACACCGCGGCCTTTCCTGGGAACGTTTTTGACGTACACAGTGTTGCTGCGATCAAACACCTTATCCACATGGTATGTTTCTTCTTTGTTGCTGAGCATGGCGTGTTTCCTACACATTGTGTTTACCAGTTTTTTCCTGCATTGTGTTCACCACTGACGCGGCTGTCCTTAAGCCCCGACCGTCGTCCACCAGTAATGGTGAGTTCAAAGAAGCCGACGGCTGGGGGGCGATCCCCGCTCGCCTACGAGGCTCGCCTGTTCTCGCCGCAAACCTCCTCCTTTGCCCGCTTCCTTCAACGCCGCCATCGCGCGCTTAAAAGCGCCGCTCAAATGCGCAGCTGATACTTGCCGCTCCGGTCCCCCGGCTCGGACACCGCTCATCAAAACATTTGAAAGCCGTCATCCGGTCAACCGACCACATCCTCACCAGCGTCTTCGCCGAAGCATCACATCCTGCAAAGGTTATCGTCCGAGAACAGGTGCTTGATGAGTGCCTACTCTCCATGATCGCACAACGGAACTGCCTTACTCCGATCCCACAACGGGGCACCTCCTCCGCTAAGACCAACACTTCGCTGGGATCGGCAATGCGCGTCTTCTGCGCGACAAAACTCAGCGCTTTCATTCTCAAGAATTGATTTAGCGAATATAGTTTGTCCCTCAAGCTCGTCATACCTACGAATTCACGTGGGTGGCTTAGCCGCGGAAGACATATTATGTAGAAAGGCTGAGGTCGACGGGTATAGCGCTTGCTCTGCCGGTTCAGCGGCTGATGCTGTGCAAATTTCTCGAACGGGATCCGCCAGCAGGTTCGGCCAGGCAAAGCCGCGGGGCGTCAGTGGAAGGGTGCGGGCGGCTGATATCTCGCGGACGCTCCCACCGTCTCGGTGATGTCCTCGCCAAGCTTCGCCAGCCTAGCCGAACCGGGCGTACAGTTTGATGTTGCGCGATGACGACGCGCACGCGCGGCAGGTGCTCGGGAAACGGCTCCTTGACGGACGCTCGCTGGATCAACTTCAGTGGCATGTCAGGGGATCGGGAGCGTGCACGGGATTGCTGCCCGAGCTGAGCTTCGCGTCCCAAATTGGAATCGGACCCCACGCAAAGACTTTGATTTATAATGTTCTCCACCGCGGAGCATGTCGGGGCCGACACGCCGCGGTCTTAGGGTCCACGGGAAATGCTGCTTTCACAACGAAGCGTATCCGTCCCATCCGGGGAAATATCAGCAGTCGATGCCTAGTGTACGGTTTGTCGACTCTGCGACACATTGTTGATCGACCTGATTGCCGCGTACCCTAAACAGTCGGTTGAAAACCTGAAGAAAATCTTTTGCTGCCATGCTGGCACGACTTTTGAAAGTCCCTCGTGGCGACAGGAACTCTGAACAGATCCGCATTGACAGCGCATGTGCTGGCCTGGCGATGACGGGGCATGGAGCCACAGTGTCTTACAGCCGTCTGATTTGGCACCGGGACAACGCAACTGAAGGAGAGACCATGGGACTCCCGCGGATTGCGGTCGAGTTAGGCCGATTTCTCGACATGACTGAAGGTATCGCTCAATCCGAACAGTTGTTCGATGTGTTGTCTACGTTTGCCCTGAGTTTTGATTGCCCGTGGATCGCCTACGGTCCTCTTGCACCCGACCAAAAGGTTTTGAAGCAGGCCAGACGGGATTCGGCGGTCATGTTGAATTACCCCGAGGAATGGCAGGAGCGCTACTTGAAAATGGGCTATGACAGAATAGACCCGATCATCAAGAAAAGTCGACAGGGGGTAGGCGCCTTTCGATGGAGCGAAGTGTACACTGATGCAAGCACGACTGAAAACGAACGGCGCGTATTAGACGAAGCGGCGACATTCGGCCTAAGGTCAGGCGTTACTGTTCCATTACACGGCCCCGCTGGCAGCTTTACGATCATGAGTTTTGCTCAGCCCTCGGACCGCGATTTTCAAGAGAGAACGATCACCTACTTGGAAATAGCCGCCTTGCATTTCCATCTTAGGATTGCGAAGTCTGTTAGTCCGAGCGCGCCAAAGAAAGTCCACAACCTCTCTCTTCGGGAAAAGGAGTGCATTTTGTGGACATCCAGAGGTAAATCGTCATGGGAAATAGGAATTATACTAGGGATAACCGACAATACGGTGAATTTCCATTTAAAAAACGTGATGCGGAAGCTGAGCACTACCAGCAGAACGGTCGCTGCTATAAAAGCGTTAAGCCTCGGAATTATCGAAGCCTAAAAAAGTTGCCGGAAAACGGCAATCCCAGATCGCGATCCCGCAGCTCTGCCTCAGCTCTAGAGTACTACTCAGAAAGGTCGGTGGATGTTCATGGGCTTTCGCGGCGCGTTGCAGCATGGACATCGGTCGAGGCTCCTGGCGATGGCGGCCGTAAGGCGGCGGCGCAGGGGCGCGATCGAGTTCGGGATGTGCCGCTCGGGTCGGGTCGGCGGCGCCTCGGGGTCGGGCAAAGTTGAGAGGCCTCTTGCGTCGGATCGGATCGGCTGACCAGTCTTCCGGCAGATAGAGCCGATAGGCCACCGCCAGGCAGGCGGCGTGATTGGCGATCGATAGCCTCACCGCGATCTGCAGTTGTCCTGCCTGCCGAGCTGGCCCCAATACTGCCGCGTCACGCCCACTGAATGCCGGCCCTTCTTGGGAAAGCCGGTATCATGGATGATACACGCCTCGATCGGCCCGCTCCGCTCGATGGACGGGCAACGCCAGATCGCGCACCTTCGCCAGCAACGCCTGGTCCGACCACGGCGCGTTGCCGATGAAATGCAGCAGCGACTAGTGCTGCGCCGCCACTCCGGCCGGCGCCGTCACCGCCGCCATTGGCTCCACGCTCTTGCCTTCGCCCGGCAGCAACAGGCCGGAGTAGGAATCGCGCACCGGCGCCGCCCGGTCGGCGTGGCAGATCACACCCACAAGCGCCTCGACATAGGCCGCAAAGCGCGATCCACTGCGGTCGCTTTGGAGATCCATCTCTGCCCTCGCAACTTAAAATTAACCTCTCACGATACGTGAGTCGCCGCACCGCAAGCCTGCGGCTCTCTAACTCAGTAGTACTAGAAGCCTAGTGCTGAACGATTGCCGTTGGCTTATCCTCGTCAGTCTGGAGGGCTCGTCATCTGCCACTTCTAACAAGAGTTTTATTTCATAGCCGGAAACGTAGTCGCGGGGTCCACGACAACAAGCAGCGTACGCCCGTCTGCTCTCTCAGGCGATCGTGGTCTCAATAAAGGGAATGGCATGACACGTACAGCCCTTGTACCGAAGGCCGGTCACGCGGTTGGGCCGTGGCAACTGCTTCTCAGCTTGACGGAACGTTCCGGACTCATGCCCAGAAACATGTGGGCGAGCGTCATGACATCAGCAACAGGAAGGCCAGTATCGCTCCGCACGGCACCCGCCGCTACCGGGAAGGCGGTGCATTCGAATACGAACGCACCAATATCCGGGTTCGCGTCGAGGAGCTTCCTAGCCGCAGCCCTCACGTCCCTTACGAGGATCGAGACGTCGATGTTCGGAGCGGACTTAGCAAACTCATACCATAGCTCGCTTCCCTCGATCCCACCCACAGCCAAGCTGATATCTGTCGAAGACCAGCCTGCGCAGACATAGTGGTTCTCCATCAGCTTGGGTGCGTCGTAAGTGAGAAGGCCAATCCTCGAGCCCGGCTTCAGCGTCCGCGCTACGAAAGGCACCAGCAGCAGGCTCGACATCGCGACCGGAATCGAGACCGCCTCTGTCACCGCCGCCTGATAGAGGCCGGTGAAACCGCAGTTGGAAACGATAGCGGACACACCCTGACGATCCAACTCTCGCGCGGCGGCTACGTAACCGGCTTCCACGGACTTGTCCCCGTCGATGACATTCCGGGTGAATGCCCCCGGAACCTGCCTGCGTTTAACCGGGAACGGGAATGTACCTGGTCCGGCCATGAAGCCCGGAAGCTCGACCGGCTTTGTCTCCAGTTCAAGAATGCCCAATACCTTATCTGTCATTGTGGCGTGGCCCCGCTATCCATCAACACCCCGCGTCGAGTGCCCAAGTGCCCCACACTCGCCGCCACTCTCTAGGGCGATACCTGTTCGTCTGGCCTCTTTTATCACGGAATTCGTCATTGTCCGGTTCGCCCAGTTTATTTGACGACGAGCGTCCGTGGCGTGCGGGTCAAGGGCTCGTACCTAGTCTCGGTCACGGCAAAGGGCTGCGTGATGGTAACGGACTGATCACCGAGCCAAAGGCCTGTCATCATGTGAAAGCACATCCCCGGCTGGAGCACCGTCTTCTCTTCCCTGCGTATGCTTGCGGTACGCTCGGCGACTGTCGGCGGATATCCGATACCGAGCGGATAGCCGATCCGCTGGTCTTTCTCGATCCCGTTCCGCGACAGCACCTTGTGAAACGCTCGAAAGACTTCGGAACACGCCTGGCCGGAACGCACGCTGTCGAGTCCGGCATTCAACGCATCTATGGCGATGTCCGCGAGCTTCACATAGTCTGTAGACGGCTTTCCGAGGTAGACGGTACGGCTCACGTTGATCTGATAGCGGTGGCGTGTACCATGGACCTCGAAGTTGATAACCGTGTTGTTGGACAGCGGCTTGTCAGTCCACGTAGAGTGGGGCGCGAGGGCCCGCTCGCCTATGCAAAGATGCACGACAGAAGAGTTATAGGTTCCACCGAACTCAGGAGTGCCGGAAATTTCTTGATGATACGCGGCTGCGGCGAGATCGCACTCCCGTACACCCGGCTCAGCCGTCTCGATGACGCGCTTGATGACGGCATCGCCGATGAGGCCAGCCTGGCGCATGAACACAAGTTCGGCAGGACTTTTCACCAGGCGGATCCAGTTGACGAGGAGGTCGGCGTCTTCGAACCGGGCCTGCGGGAGCGCCTTGACCAGGTCCGCGTGGGCACGTGCGGAATAATAGTAGCCGCCCATCTCGACGCCGATGACGGCCGTCTCTCCGCCGAGTTCCTGGACGATTTTTGCAACATACTCGTACGCTGACCGCTCCGTGGAGTTCACGTAGCTATCAGAAAATCCCCGGATGCTATCGTCAGAAAGATAGGTCGTGATCTTCGAAGAGGTTGCGTCCATGCCGCGAGTGATCATGATCGGCTCATCGCGGTCCAGAGCCACAATTGCCATTTGCGGGGTATAGAATGAGTAGGCGTCGTAGCCGGTGAGATAGTTTTGATTTGGCGGCTCCGAAATGAGCAGGATATCGAGCCCGCGCTTTGACATCTCGGCCTTAACCGCGGCGAGTCGCGTGGCGTATTCCGCCCGTTCGAAGTGAAGAATTCTTTCCATCTTCGGTTCTCCTGCTTCTTCCCGTGTTGACGCCCGGCTGCACCATGCGGCAGTCCTGCCGTCCTGGTCCTCCCGACGGTGCCGCTGAAGCCGAGAATAGAGGTGCCTGCTCGCACAAAAACTGCATATAAGGCTCGATAGGGCCGCGCTTCTCGATTTGGGGGAGATAGCGTGCAGCAAATGTGCGAACTCTCGGCGAAGAAGCAGTTTTCAGGTTGAAGGTTGCAGCTCTCCATCTGGCTTGGAGGACCACACCCAAAGGGGGCGATCCGAACAGTGAGAATCGATGGTGAAGCCGACCGGAATGTAGCGGAACTAGGAAGCCTTGCACGAGGCGAGGGCCGTCTTTTGAATCTGTGAATTCCCCGGAAAGGTCCAACGTTTCCTCGCGGAAGCGGCTCCGTCCACTTTCGTGAGTGTGGAGAATGGTTTGAGTCAGATGCCTTGCGTCTTCGATGCCCAGCGACCGGATGCAGGCAAGCCGGAGCAGCTGACCGATCCGTGGCAGGATTAATCACGAGCCGATTCTAGCGAAGTGCGGTGCTGAAAAGGTGTGGCATCCGAAGCGCGGAAACCCGTCGGGCCTGGATACGCCCCGCAGGTCCAATCGCCACCCGCAGGCAGCACTATTCGATGGCAACGGGCGATCAGAGTTAGCGCGATCCCGACGACGCAAAGACTCCCATGCCGCGGTTCCCAACGGAATCCTTCAACAATCATGCTGGCGGCGCAGTCTTTCTGCTGCAGCGGGGCGTCTTTCAGTCGAAACCGCACCCGGTGATGAAATACTATTCGACGATGCGGTTCGGCTGGACGCAAGTCGAGAGCTGGGCGCCGCCCAAAGGCGGTCAACTATTATCGCGGGTGAGATGAAGGTTCTATGTTTGTGGCATGCCACACAGTCGAGAATATCAAGATGGCGTTGCCGGCGGGAACCGAAGTGGTCGTGTCAGCACCCGCCGATTACATGTCCCGCTATGAGACCACTTACGCCGATCTTGAGCCTCATGCGGCGACGCAGACGCCTGAAGATCCTGTGATGGCTGCATGTGGGCGTTGATGACTTGAAGCAAATAGGTGCACTTTCGCTGCTCACCCCACGCAAGGCGAAGCTTGCCAATACCGCTGGAGCGAACGCCATCGCAATAGCCGAACAGGGCATGATGCTGATGCTCGCCCTCGCGAAGAATGCCATCATCAAGTATCAGATGTGCAGTCGACGGTCGTTCTTCGTTCCTGTCTGCGGGGATGAAAGCCGGTGGGCGATGCTTCAAGGACGTATGGTTGGGGTGATCGGCGTCGGCAGCATCGGCGGCCTTGTCGCAAAGCACGCCAAGGAGTTCGATATGAACGTCCTGGGAGTAGGTCGACCAAGGAGCAAAAAGCGGAAGGCGTTGATACCCTGTACGGGCCTAGGAGCTGCACGCCGTTCTGGCTTGCCACCCCAATACCAGAGAACAACAGGCTTTTCGGCAAAGCCGAACTGGCAGCAATGAAGCCGAGTGCGTTCTTGGTCAACGTTGGTCGCGCGGCAACGATTCAGGAAATGCCCCTTTATGAAGCGCTTACCTCAGGGCACTTGCGGGGTTTCGGCACGGGTTTTTGGTGGCGGTATGAGTTCGGCAGAACGTTTCCAATCGGATGGGGCTCTCGGCTAGAGATTCAGAGGCTCCCGAAAGTGATTTGCTCTGCCCGCGAAGCCCGTAACGCGGATGATCTGCTGGAGCGGTCTATCGAACGGGGTATCCAGAACCTTATCGAATTTGCCGCAGGGCAGCAGCTGACACGGGAGGTAAATCTGGAACCGGGCTAGTAGGCCCGCGCATACGCGACCGCTGGTCGATAAATTGGAATTCATACCAGACCACCAATTCGAGTTCCCCTTGCTTCGGCCCGCTCTGTGCGCGGTTCGCGCAATGGGACACATCATTGCCCGACGCGGCTCACCGTGTGGGGCTGTACCAGCTAACCATAAGGAGAATGGGAAATGAAAAGACGCACATTTCTGAAACTCGCCACCGCGACCACGATGAGCACGCTGGCTGCGCCTTACGTCCATGCCCAAGACAAAAAATTCGCGGGTATCACCCTCCGTTTCGGCGGATGGGGTGGATTGTACGACGAAACGATTCAGAAGTGCGTAGCTGCGCCGCTTGAGGAGCGGACGGGGCTAAAAGTAGAGATTACCGCCGGCACACAATCTGCCGACTTGGTCAAGCTCGTCGCGAATAAAGAGAACCCTCCTTTCGATGTGTACCAGGCCGACAGCGCGTATATGGTGGAGGCACTGAAAGCTGACCTGATCCAAAAAGTAACGGAAGTCGAGGTACCAAACATCAAACGCATCCTTCCCGGATTTCATGAGTACGGTGAGTATGGGGTCCCATACAGCATTTTCACGTACATACCCATATACAACTCGCAGCTGGTCGAAAAACCACTAACTACATACACCGACATAACCAGACCCGATCTCAAGGGTCGTCTGGCTCTTCCGGTTGCGACTTTCGACACGTGGAACCTATACTTGTTGGGGCTAGCAGAGGAGAATGGTGGTTCGATCTCCAATATGGAGCCTGCGTACACTTTGTTGGAGCAAGCGAAATCAAACATTCTTGCTTTGGCCCAGAGTACAGTTGCGATGGTCCAGATGTTCGAAAACGAAGAGGCTACGGCCGGCGTTATTTCAGATGCCCGTGGGCACGAACTGCGCTCGAAGGGAAAACCGATCGTTAGCGTGTATTCGCCGCTGGGTATCTACGGGGCAACGTCCTACATGAATGTTGTCAAAAATGCGCAGCATCCGGAGGCAGCATTCGCATTCCTGAACCAAATGCTTTCCGACGAAGGCATGCTTGGGCTACCTCGAACGCTGAGGCTTGGGGTGACGACTGACGTAAAACTTCCCGATGACATCGCGAAAGACCTGACATTCAACTCACCGGAGCGGGTCGCCCTGAAAAAGAAGGTCGACTGGGAGAAGTGGATGGCCGACCGCGGCGCGCGGATCGAGCGCATCAACAAAATCCTCCGCGGCTAGGGTCGTTGCCTTTGGATGCAGGACTTCGCGCGACCGCAGTAGCCCTGCATGCCCACTTACTAATAGAACTTTCCAAGGAAAAGCTGTGTATTCACCTTCAAAGCAAAGCCGAAAACTTCCTGCGACACTTTTGCTGGCCCCAATGGTCCTGCTACTAGCCGGATTCTTGATAGTCCCTGTGACCGGTGTACTTCGCTCCAGCTTCCTCAACGGCGACTACCTTCTTGAAGGTGGTGGGTTTACACTGAGACATTATTTTCGATTCTTCTCGGACTCCTATTATTCGTCCATTTTATGGGAGACATTTGTCGACGGCTCCGTGGTGAGCCTGATCTGCTTGGTGATCGGCTTTCCGACGGGATATTCCCTTGCCCGACTGCCACCCTTGGCGCGAAGATGGCGTACAATCATCGTCATCATGCCCTTGACGCTTAGCCTGGTTGTCATCGTGTTCGGTTGGCTCATCGTTCTCGGGCGCAACGGGCTTCTGAACTCGCTCTTACTGAGTCTTGGTATTATGTCGACTCCGCAGACGATGCTGTTCACGCGGCCGGCAGTGATCCTAGTACTTGTCCAGCAGTTTCTGCCGTTCATGATCCTTTCTGTCATGAGCGTTATCACGCAGATTGATCCAGTTCTGGAACAGGCCGCGTCCAACTTGCGGGCCAATCGGCTTGTTACGTTCCGGCGGGTTATCCTTCCGCTCGCGATGCCGGGGATCCTTGTCGGATTAAATCTCGTATTCGTGCTATCGATTTCGGCGTTCATAACGCCTCGTTTAATCGGTGGTAACCGTGTCCCCATGCTGGGCAGCCTGATCTACGAGCGCATCATGTCGGAATTCAATTGGCCCTCTGGCGCAGCGATGGCCTTCATCCTCTTCGTCGCCGGCCTCGGCTTCACAGCGGCTTTCAACGCGCTAGCCGCATCGCGCTTTGTTATGGGTGGCCGTCGCCATGCACAATGATTTCACAGATTACGTCATGAAGGTGGCCGGAGCTGTGATACGTGCACTCGTGTATACAATGCTCGCACTGCCTGCGGTCCTGGTGATCATTTCGTCATTCACCCGCGGGGAAACGATGAATTTCCCTCCCCCCGGCTTCTCCCTGCGATGGTACCAGCGGGCGTTTGAAAGCGAACCTTTCATGACGGCACTTTGGACCAGCACCTACGTCGCGGTCATCGTCGCATTCCTTGCGCTGGCGATCGGATTTGCCGCCGCATTTGCCATCAACCGGTTTTCCTTCCCTGGAAAGGGGCTGCTGCAGGCGCTTTCGTTCTCGCCGTTGATCATTCCCGCAGTTGTCTTGGGCATCGGCCTCCTGTATCTCTTTTCTTGGATGCGTATTACACAGACGATGCTGCCGCTTCTCGTCGGCCATCTAGTTCTCGCAATCCCATACGTTGTCAGAACTATTCTTGCGAGCCTCTCGTTACATAACCGGGTGCTCGAGGAAGCCGCGATGAATTTGCGGGCGACACCGCTCCAGGTGGTCCGCCGGATTACGCTGCCACTCATTCTCCCGGGATTGCTGTCGGCTGCGATCTTCGCGTTCGTGACTTCGTTCGGCAACGTGACGATATCTGTATTCCTCACATACGGCGGCAACGTAACATTGCCCGTTCAGCTGTTCACCTATGTGGATAACAGCTACGACCCGCTTGTTGCATCAGTGTCGAGCATAATGATTTTTGTCACGTTGGCAGTCATTTTAACAATTGAGCGTTTGATCGGCGCCGAACGACTCGCCTAAGAAAAACAAAGGGTAGCGACTGTGTCGAGCAATCTTGAAAACCGCCCGGATGACGCGGGCGACTATGTCGTCGAACTGCAATCCGTGTCGCGGCACTACGGAGATACGATCGCTGTTGCGAACGTCTCACTAGGCATGACACGGGGGGAGCTGGTCTGTCTGCTCGGTCCCTCCGGCTGCGGCAAGACGACGACTCTTCGCATGGTGGCCGGCTTTGTCGAGCCGACCTCCGGCACGGTTCGCATCAACAACATGGACATGACGCACCTGCCACCGTATCGGCGCGATACGGGAATGGTCTTCCAGAGCTACGCGCTTTTCCCACACATGACTGTGGCGGAAAATATCGCTTTCGGTCTGGAGAACCTGAAGTGGAACCGCGCCGACCGGGACAAGCGGGTAAGCGAGATGCTCACACTGGTCGAGCTTCCCCACCTCGCCGAGCGGCTCCCGGCGCAGCTCTCCGGCGGACAACAGCAGCGTATTGCACTTGCTCGCGCTTTGGCGATGCGCCCAGCAGTCCTGCTGCTCGACGAGCCGTTCTCCAACCTTGACGCTCAGCTCAGGGTGCGCATGCGCGAGGAGTTGCGAGAAGTCATTCGTGGGGTCGACGTCACGACCTTGTTCGTGACCCACGACCAGGAGGAAGCACTGACGATGTCCGACCGAATCGTCGTCATGAATGCGGGAAGGATCGAACAGATCGGGTCACCTGGCGACATATACGAAAGCCCCGAAAGCACATTCGTCGCAAAGTTCATCGGTTGGTGCGCTGTCGTGGAAGGCACTGTCGATTCGACTGGTAACTTCATGTCGAAATCGGGCATAAACCTGTCGGGTTCCTGGCAACCTGGCTCGGCGAGTGCCATAGTTCGACCCGAGCAGGTCCGCATATCGTCGGAAGGGGCATTTGGAACTCCCGCGCAGGCAAGGGTCGTTGAATCACATTATTATGGGGGCGCCACCCGAGTCATCCTCGAAGTGAACGGAGAGCATCTGATGATGCACGAACGCTTCCCGTTCGGTCGCCATCCCAAGCCCGGCGAAGCCCTGAGCATTACTCTAAATACGAGCGAAATCCGCGTTGTGCCGACGCCCGGCACGCCCCGCTAATTTTTGCGACGTGCCTAGCCTTCTAGACCTCAGTTGTCCTCAGGGTCGTCTATCGGCACGGCAAATCCAGCCTTCACCCTGTCCACGACGACCAAGGTCTTGACGCTCTTGATATGGGGATTCTCATAAAAAAAACGGCGCGTATACTCTTCGTAATCTTCCATGCTGCGGGCAGTGACGTAGAGCAGGAAATCCGCCTCGCCTGTAATGTAAAAGCCGGTGGCGATTTCGGAGGAAGATTTAATGTCTCTCTTGAACTTGTCGATAATGTCGACACGCTCCCGCTCAAGGGTAACTAGCACTAGCATCTGGATCGGCCTGCCGATTGCCTTCGCGGACACGATTGAAACATCTGCCTCTATAATACCTTCTTTCCTCAGGCGCTTCAGTCGCCGCTGGCAGGCGGTTGCCGAGAGTCCGACCTGTTCCCCGATGGCCTCGGAGGTCAGTCGGTTGTTCTTCTGGACAAGTTCGAGAATACGAGCGTCGATACGGTCGTAATGCTTGGCAGAGAAGCTATAAGCCACTGCGGAAACCTCACAAAAAAACCCAAAGATGCAGAAATTCATCTTGAAACGCGCAAATGGCGATGCATTTATTAACAAATCTCAGCGCTCAGTTGCAAGCGCGATTTGGGCAGAGTCGGCGACAATGCTACGGCGAGTAATCTCATGACGACCGCTGCACGCGCTCGCTGTGCGGGTGCTCCTCTGCGGCAGTAGGCGGCCTCGGCTCCGGCAAGGTGAAATCCTTCAATCTCCCAGGTCGAATACGCAATCATCCTTGGCGCATCATCGGCCGTTCGATGGATTCCACCTCACCCGGCTTGGGCATCGCGATGTCCTGCTTCTCGAACGCGACCAGCTCACATGAGGCACCACCTGGCATGCGGCCGCGCTAGTTACCCCATCTCCGAGCCAACGAAAACATGGCTAAGCTGGCGCAGTACTCCGCCGAGTTGTTCCGCGAGCTGAAGCAACTGAGAGCAGCCGACTGGATTCCGGCAGACCCACAGTTGTCGGCGGGACCACAGTTGAGGCGGTTGTGAATGGTTGTGGGCGGGCAATATTCGGCCGAACAGTCCTACAAAGGAAGGGTCCACGCGTCATGGTCCAACCTATCAGAACACAAGTTCGCTAAGAGTCCTCTCTTCTTCGATTGGGGTCTTTGAAGTCAAGCTGCTCCTGTTCTTTTCCGGGTCGTGTCGCCCGCGGGTCACTCGCTTCTCTTCGCGGTGGGGCTAGGCGTTCCTTGGTCAGCCGACGGCGCACCAAACGGACGGTCGCTCTCACCTTCACCCGTCCCTTGCCGGGACCTCGGCTGTTGCGGAGGCGTGAGGTCGCGTTCGCAAATTACACTGCCGCAGCTGCCCGTTGGCTCGTGCGCCGGAAGGTCGGCACAAGCCGGGCGTAGGCCTCGAGCAGATTTTGGGGGTCCAATTCTTGTCGCTTCGAACGACACGTGCACGCGCAGCACAGGGCGATCCATGCGCCGGACCATGTGCGCCTCCATAGGCCGGCCGCAGCCGGGCCGTCGATGGCGCATTAAATCCTGTGGTGGCTCTGATTCGCCGGCGACAAATCGACTCGCATCCCGACCACGACGGGTTTAAGCAAGCTGCCGCCTACGGCTTGGACGCTCGATGCACACGACCACTCAAAGGCACATTGGCAAACATTGTACGGGGCTCTCGAGCGCACCTTCGGCTGCATGACGCGCTGGCGGCGCGTCGTGCGCGATTATTAACAGCGCATCGACATCTCTCACGCCATGATCCTCGTCGCTATGGGTGGAAACCTTGTCCGACGAAATGCCCATCCCTGATTTCCAAAACGGACTCTAAGCTTCAGCGCCCTGATAGAGACTTAGTCTAGGATTGCGGTGTGAGCACTGTTTCGACGAGCTTGACCCAGTATCCGATACCGTACGGGATTGCCTCATCATCAAAATCGTACGCCGGGTTGTGTAGGGCAGCAGTAGGTCCGTTGCCGAGGTACATGATCGCTCCGGGCCTCTCCTGAAGCATGTAGGCAAAGTCTTCAGACGAGCTGCGTGGGGGCATCTTCGCATCGACGGAGGCTGCGCCCACAAGGCTCTGGGCCGCCTGGATCGCGAGATCCGTCTCCGCCATGTGATTGAATGTGACCGGTGTGTCCCGCCGGTAGTCGAGCTCCGCATCCCCGCCAAATCCACGAGCTATGCTTTGCGCCGAGTCTTGGATCTTTTGCTCGGCGAAGGCACTCAGCGCAGGGGAGAATGTCCTGACCGTGCCGGCCAGATGAACCTGCTCAGGGATGACATTATAAGCCGAGCCGGCGTTGATCTTGGTCACGGAGACGACGAGCGCCTCGATCGGATTGGTTTGTCGCGACACCAGCGTCTGCAGGCCCAGGATCACCTGGGCAGCGATGACGATCGGATCAACCCCCTCATGCGGCCTCGCGGCATGCCCGCTCTTCCCCTTCACTATCAGGTCGAAGTCATCCAACGAGGACAGGGCGGGGCCATGGCAGGTCGCGAACTTGCCGACCTCGACGCCAGGCGTGTTGTGCAAGCCGAATACCTGGGAGATGCCAAACCGATCTAGGAAGCCTTCATGAACCATTTTCTGGGCGCCCGAGGGGAGGATTTCCTCGGCAGGCTGGAAGATCAGCGCAACGGAGCCCTTGAAGGTGCGGTTGCGGGCAAGGTGCCTTGCCGCGCCGAGCAGCATGGCGCTATGCCCGTCGTGTCCGCAGCCGTGCATATGGCCCGGAACTTCCGAGGACCAGTCCTTTCCCGAGGCTTCGAGTATCGGAAGTGCGTCCATATCGGCTCTGAGCCCGATCGTCGGTCCTTCGCCGCCATCCCCTTTGATGACTGCGACGATGCCGGTCTCGGCGATGCCGGTTTCAATATGTTTGATCCCGAACGATGCCAGCTTTTCGGCCACGAACTGCGCCGTATTCTTCAGACTGAACCCAAGTTCGGGGTTCCGGTGGAGATGACGTCGCCACGCGGTTGCTTCCGCGTGGTATTCTCGGAAGGGTTCAACGCTCTGCAAACTATTCCCCTGACAGTTTCGATCGGGCAAGCGGCGGGTTAGCCATACTATACCATTTTACCGCGGCATCTTCTCCAATTCAGTTTGCATATACCGATCATCTGGAATCGAGATTCGGCAGGATGCACAACTCTCATTTGACGAGAATGAGATAGCTCAGGGGCAATCATATCTGCGCGCATCAGTGATCTCGAATCCAGATGATTTTTGCACAAACAATGTATTGGCGGACCCACGAAGCGGCGCCGCACAATGTCGAATGATTTCCGCAGCGAATTTGCTGCCATCAAACACCGAAGATCATACTAACAGCCGAAAGAAGCCACACCCTCGCCCCTCGCCCATAGCATCTACGCCAGGGGCACCATCGAGCCCGGACCGCGATTTTTCTGCGACAGCTACTGAATAGCGTCGCCGAAGATCGGTGCTCAACGGACAAGCCCACTCGGACGAGTTCGGCGCAGCAGCGGAGAAAGCGTTCAACGACATCCTGGACTACGCGGAGCGTGGGACCCGCGGTAGCCGGAGGCAGGTCCGCGGGACCTATGCAATCCGCCATGGTAATGCGCCGCTACCGGCATCGCAGGAATAAATGGAATGTGCAGTCCCTGCTACTCGCACGCCGACATTGATCTCAGGGACGATCCGATGGTGTGACCATCCTAAAGTGCTTCTATGTGGCCATCTGCTGCCAATGCTTGACGAGTCACCACCTTGGCGGCAGGCGACCCTGGAAAAGACACGTATCAGCAACATCTCGAGGGTATGAAGCGCTTGTCGATTGGCTCTGTACAGACTCCTCCAAAGGTCGAGTGAAATGGCCGCGTCTTTCGGCCTCCGCTCGCGCCTAGTGGTCTATGTTGACTCCCTGCACGTTCGCCGGACAGACTGCATTAACGCGTACGCCAGAGGCGCCCAGTTCAACGGTGAGCGTTTTTGTAAAGCCGACAACCGCCCACTTCGCAGCAGCACCCGCTGTGCGAAGGCTATAATAGCCGTAGAGTCCGGCAGTAGAGGAACCCTGCCCGTTGCTCTTTCATACCGGAGCGGCGCGGCGGATGCATCACCTCGGATGGCGGCGTCATGCTTCTGGCTGCCGCCGAGCGGCGTTTGCGACTGGCCAACCGGCTTGCGGCTGCGATTCGCGTCATTCGCACCGGGTGAGGCACGCCATGGCCGACATTCTGCGCGCCCGCATAACGATCGCATGCGGCTACGAAAATGCCCGGATCTCAACCGGCTGCGCACCGATCCAGCCTAAGTCGGAAGTTTCGCCAGGCGCGATAATAACTTGAGGCGTTCGCTTCAAAGCGCTGTTGTCGGCTGCGCAGTGCTGTCGATGCTCTGCGGACATGCTAGGTGCTGTCAGCACAGGTGATGAATTCCTCGCCCATACCATCGCGAAACGCATAATTTCAGCACCCTTAGAGCGCCTTTCAGAGACTTTCGACCTGGCCCTGCCCTTAACCTCTCACGACTTGTGGTCGTTTGTGGCCCAAGCGCTGAACATGAACACCGTATGTGCGCTGAGTCCGCGGGACGCCTCTCTTATATTCCACGGCAGACTGGAGCGCTTTTCCTGAGGTTTGAAATGCGAAAACTTCCCTCCCATGTGGAGTGCGTGATCATCGGCGGCGGCATCATCGGCCTTTCAATTGCCTATCACTTGACACAACTTGGACATCGGGACGTCCTCCTGCTCGAACGCGACCAGCTTGCCAGCGGCACTACATGGCATGCCGCAGGTCTAGTCACCCAGCTTCGGGCAAACGAGAACATGGCGAAGCTCGCCCAGTATTCGGCCGAGTTGTTCCGGGACCTGGAGAAGCTAACCGGACAGGCGACGGGCTTCAGGCAAAGCGGCTCCATCACGGTCGCAGCCACAACCGCACGGCTGGAGGAGCTGAAGCGTGGGGCGTCGATGGGACGGTCCTTCGGACTGGAAGTCGAGATGATCGATGCAGCCGAAGCCAAGCGACGCGTCCCGTTGCTGGACGTGAGCGACGTTCTCGGAGCCGCGTGGATCGCCTCGGATGGCATGACAAATCCTATAGATACCGCGCGCGCCTTCGCCGCCGGCGCCCGACAAGGTGGAGCGACGATCCTCGAACGCACTCCGGTCACCCGGATTGCTGTGGAAAACGGCCGGTTCACCGGGGTTGAAACAGCTGGAGGTATTGTCCGCGCCGAAAAGGCCGTGATCTGCACCGGAATGTGGAGCCGAAGTGTTGGCGCAGACCTCAACTGGACCATCCCGCTCCACGCGGCCGAGCATTTTTACGTGGTTACCGAGTCGATACCGGATTTGCCTCACAACTTACCCACAATCCGTGACATGGACGCACGTTTTTACGCGAAGGCCGACGCCGGAAAGTTGCTGGTGGGCTTCTTTGAACCCGACGGCAAGCCGTGGGGCATGGAGGGAATCGCACAAGATTTCAGCTTCGATTCATTGCCTGAAGACTTCGATCACATCGAACCCTACCTCTCTGCTGCCATCGAGCGCATGCCGGCTTTGGCAAACGTTGGGCTGCAACTGAATTTCAACGGTCCTGAGAGCTTCACGCCGGACAACCGCTTTCTCCTCGGACCTGCGCCGGAGATCACCGGTTTATATACGGCCACAGGCTTTAATTCATGCGGCATCGAATCATCCGGCGGCGCCGGGAAAGTCATGGCCGAGTGGATGTCGAAGGGTCAGCCCTCAAATGACTTTTGGGAAATGGACGTCCGGCGCGCCATGCCGTTTCAGCGGAATCGCAAATACCTGTATGACCGGACCATTGAAGCTGTCGGCAATCTCTGGATGCTCCATTATCCGCACAAGTCTGCCAAAACGGCGCGAAACGTCCGTTTGTCTCCGCTTCATGATCGACTTGCCCGAGCTGGTGCAAACTTTGGTGAGATCGCCGGGTGGGAGCGAGTGCAATGGTTTGGCGCACCAGGGTCGCCGACAAGTTCGCACGGCACATTCGGTCGTGACGACTGGTTCAGGTTGAGTGGCGAGGAACACGAGGCCACCCGTTCCGGGGTCGCGCTGTTCGACCAGACATCCTTTGCTCACCTGCTGGTTCAAGGTAAAGACGCCCTCGCACTCCTCCAACGGCTGTCGACCAACGACGTGGACGTTCCGCTGGGCCGGATCGTCTATACCCCATGGCTTAATGAGCGCGGAGGCATGGAATCGGATGTCACGATCGCCCGAACAGGCGAAGATGAGTTTCTGGTTGTCACGGCTGCCGTGCAGCGCATCCGCGATCTTGCTTGGCTGAAAATGCATGCAAAGGGCGCAGGCCACGTCTCCGTCGCAGATGTGTCGTCAGGGTACACGACGCTGTCAGTGATGGGACCGCGCTCAAGAGATCTACTGAAACGCGTGAGCCCGGCTGACTTCTCCGACGACGCGTTCCGGTTCGCGACATCCCGCGAAATCGAGATAGGCTATGGCCTGGCGATGGCTTTCCGCATGACCTTTGTGGGGGAACTTGGTTGGGAGCTGCATATTCCGGTCGAGCAGGCTCTTGGGATTTATGATGCGCTCGTCGCAGCGGGGCAGGATCTCGGTGTGCGTCACGCGGGCTATGTCGCACTGAACTCATTGCGACTTGAAGCCGGTTATCGTGACTGGGGCTCGGACGTGGGAGACGAAGATACGCCCCTTCAGTCGGGCCTGGGTTTCACGATTGCCTGGGACAAGGGATCGGACTTCATCGGGCGATCGGCCTTGGAGACCCAGCGGGGGCAAACGCCGCGTCGGCGTCTTGTCCACTTGGCTGCTCCCCAAGCTGCACCGCTGATATTCGGCACGGAGCCCGTCTGGCGGAACGGGGCACTCGTAGGTTACCTGCGCTCTGCGGGTTTCGGGCATACCGTCGGCTGCGGTATCGGCATGGGATACCTCCACTCAGATACCGGAGTCAGTGCCGAATGGCTGTCGAAAGGAGACTTTGAGATCGAAATTGCCGGTGAACGACACGCTGCTATGGCAACGCTACGCCCCCTGTTCGATGCAAAACGGACTCGCGTGAAGGGCGAATGGCTGAAGACGGAAGATCTGATCCATCCTGAACTGCGCCCTGCGATGTCGAAGGCGTGACCTTTAAGACATTTCAAGTGCTGACGCTGCTGAGATCCAAGCAATGACCGACAATGGCGACCGCTCCAGGTCCTCACCCTATCCTGTCCCGATCAGCTCGGCATTATGTCGGCTGTGTCGGGGCTCCTTTACCATGCTGGATGTATCATCCTCGACGCTCATCAATTCAATGACACGGAGACCGGCCAATTCTTCATGCGGGTTGTTTCTCCGCCTTGGCCAAGCCAAATCGAGTAGGAAATTGTCTCCCTAATCCAAAGAGCAGTCTTGGCGCCTTGCCATAAAGTTCGTCTTGCGGCCAAGTTCCGCGATGAACCGGGTGATGCTACTGGTCTCGAAGTTCGACCATTGTCTGACGGGCCTTCTGTATCGCTGGCGCACCGGGAATTGCCCATGTTGGTAACCGCGGTGGTTTCCAATCACGGTCGCGAGCACCTTGCGTCAACCCATCTGGGCAAATTGCCATCTTACCATTTGCCTGTCACCAACGACAGCAAGACGGAGCAGGAAGCACGCATCTGGAAAGTGGTGCAGGAAACCAAACGGATCTAGTTCTCCTCGAGCGTTATATACAAATCCTGTCGACCGATTTTTCGAGCAAGCTGTCAGGGTACTGCATCAACATTCACCACTCATTCCTGCCGGGCTTCGAGGGCCCCAAGCCCTATCACCAAGCCCATGAGAGGGGCGTCAAGGTCATCGGGGCGACCGCGCATTATGTTAGGTCCGATCTCGAGGAGGGGGCCGATCATCGAGCAGGATATCGAACGCATCTCGCATGCAACACACCGGACAACCTTGTGCGAAAAGGCCGCGACATCGAAAGGCGTGTCCTTGCGCGGGCCGTCCACTATCACCTTGGCAATCGCGTGGTGCTCAACCGAGAGGAGACGGTCGCTTCACCGACCGAGCGGCGGGCAGTCAACCGGGACTGACCGCATCAGCGGTCGTGTCCTCGCGCCGTGCGCTCCAAAACTTAAAAAGCGTGAGCTTCGGTCTCCGCAGCTGTTAGCGCGACGGAGATGCGACCGGCTGCGCCCCTTTTCCGCCCCTCCGGCCGGCTGGCTTGCGTGGCAGCGAAGAGGCTCACCTCGCCGTGCTTATCCAACTTTGTGAGTTCAAAGGTCCCACTGCTCGATCATTGGGCGGCACGAAGAGCCGGAAAGCCTCACTGAATGTGACATTCCGTTGCACAAACGCATCAAACTTTCGGCCACCCACATTAGGTCCACCAGAGAACAAGATCCGGGCGTGCGAATCCAAAGAAGCTGTTCAGCACCAGGCGACGCTTTCCGTTGCCCGATTGACCGGTGACTCCATGAACGAAACCGCCATCGATCAGGCCGATATCCCCCGCCCTGAGCTGGAAGTCGCGACAAGGAACGCCCTCGAGATAGGCTGCCGAATAGGGATAGCCCGTAGTCTCCACACCTTGAGACTTTCGGTCGGTGACTGTCGGCTTGTGGCTCCAGAGCCGCAGATTGCCACCTTCCTCGGGCATGCTGGGATAGAAGTTAAGTGCCGCGACGGTGTTGTGCGCCACCGCAGAAAGCTCGTAATCGTTCCCAGCACATAACACTTGCGCGACGTCGTCGTGGGGGTCCAGGGAGAATGTGCCGCTGCCAGACCAACTAAGAGCGCGACAAACATTAGCCTGACCGTGCTCCGAACGGGCCAGCCGCAATTCAACGCCCTGTTTGCGAAGGTCGCGCTTCAACGCGTCGAACAATGCTCGGACCGGATCAACCAGATTCTCAAAAAGGGCGTCGACGTACGGTCGCGCAGTTGCCGCCTCTGCGAAATACGTCGCTGCATCCTTCCTGTAGTGGGATGCGCCGACATATTGTCCGGGGACGCCATCCTTACGCTCCTTGAGACCGGGGCTGCCACTGAATTTGGCGGTGATCTCCTCGGCTATTTCCGTACTGAAAGCTTGCTTGACGTGCAGAGCGGTGATCTCACCTTTCAGAACTGAGATGATGTCCGCAGTGCTGATCGAGCCGGTTCGTTCTCTGATCGCAACAGGCGAGATGGCTGCGGCTTGGGACGCTTGATTAGCCTTCATTGACTTGCTCCTTTAGTGCGTGATCAAGGATGGCGATGCCATGATCGAGTTCGTCATCGGTGATGGTTATCGGTGGGAGGACTTTGATGACGTCGCGATTTGGTCCTGAAGATTCGATCAGGAGGCCATTTTCGAATGCGACATCGTGCACACGACCGACAACGGCCTGTGAACGGCATTTGAGACCGGCCATCAGACCACGGCCGCGCTTTTGTTCGATGCAATTTGGAAATTTTGCAACGAGGTTATCAAGGTGTCTTTGCAGTTTGGCGGCCGTCCGCTCGACCCCAGCAGTAAACTGCCTGTCGGACCACATTTTGCACATGGCCCGTGCAGTAACAAACGCGAGATTGTTGCCTCTGAAGGTCCCGCTATGTTCTCCGGGATTCCAAATATCCAAGTCGGGGCGAATCAGAACGATGGAGAACGGACTACCTGATCCGCTTAAGGATTTTGACAGGCATATGATGTCGGGATCAATACCCGCGAACTCGAATGAGAAGAACTCGCCCGTTCGTCCCGCACCAGCCTGAATATCGTCGACGATCAATACAACGCGGTGTTTGCGGCAAATGCGCTGGATTTCTGTGAGCCAAGCAGCAGATGCAGTGTTCAAGCCGCCTTCTGCCTGGATGGTCTCCAGAATGATTGCGGCGGGCTTTTCAATGCCGCTTCCCGGGTCGCCCAATAAGGAGTCTATGTAACTCGCGGAATCGAAATCTTGGTTCGGATATCCGTCATAAGGGACACGGATCACATCGTGACGAGCAACGCCGCCTAATTCCCTGGTCGACGCCGAACCCGAGACCGCCAGAGAGCCGAGCGACATACCATGGAACGCATTCGTGAAGGCCATGACGCTTGAGCGGCCGGTATATTTTCGCGCCAGTGCCAGCGCTGCTTCGTTAGCGTTTGTGCCGGTCGGCCCAGGAAATTGTATCTTGTAAGAAAGCCCCCTGGGCTTCAGGATCGAATCCACGAACGCTCCAATGAAGTCACGCTTTGCCGCTGTATACATGTCGAGGGATAGGAGAATGTTCTCGCCAACCATATATTCGATTGCTGGCGCTACAATATCTGGATGGTTGTGTCCGTAGTTGAGTGCGCCGGACCCTACGAGGAAATCGATATAAGGGTTACCGGCCTCGTCCCAGATTGTCGCCCCAAGGGCCTTCGTAAAGACTGTAGGAAACGACCGCCCGTAGCGACGAACGTTGGACTCATGAGCCGTAAAAATTTCAGTGTTCATTTCAGGGTCCCTCTGCATGTCCCGTCGCGTTCAACGAGCAAGTGATTAAATCCGTTTGGTTTGGTTTTTTGGGGTTGTTTTCAGCTTCACTTGAAGAACGGAACGGGCCGGGCGGGACTTTGGACGGTCGGGACTTCCCATAAATATGTTAAGAATGCCGACACGCTCCTCAAAAACGTCAGCGACAACAGGGAGACCGGACTCGCGCGGCAGCTCAACTGCTGCACTGACGCACTTCGAAACCTCCTCCACCCTAGTCACGTTGCTCTGCATGGCGATATCTCTCGTCTATGCGTTGGAACGAACTCAGTTCTAGAGTTTTCGGGGAGGCGTCGATACTACGGCATTTGGTAGTTGACGCACCTGCTTGTACCCGGCGAAACACCGTGCCAATCCAGTCAAGCTCAGCGCTAGCACCGGCTTATGTGTGACAGGCGCTTCTGCCATGCAGCAGCATGCTAGGTGTTGCAGGCCGCTTCGGCAGCAACACGAGCCATCGCCCCGCCGGGAGCTGTAGCTCGGCGGTGACGAAGCCGCTCGCGAGCGCGCCCTCAACAGCGCTGTAGATGCTATGGGCGGCGGCGAGCGTGTGGCACCCTCGACGCTGTTGAGCAGCTACCTAAGGAGCGC
>NZ_JAMYLM010000021.1:0-91751 GCF_040317995.1 Mesorhizobium sp. M1334 | reverse complement strand
TGATTGCGGATTACCTCTGAAGTGATCCACCGCCGCACAACTTCGGCAATAACCTTCTGTTTGGCTTTATCGATTTCAGCCATGTTCGGGCCTGCATGCTTAAGAGGACCGAACTGCACCGCGAGCGGATTTGTTCCTGCTAATCACGAACATCAAGCAGGACGGCGCGCCCGTCTTGCGGGGCCGCGATAAGCAAAATTCCTGGAATGCTGGGCGGGAACGTTAGGCGGCCTAGTGAGGCGCGTGGCTGACAGCTACTCCCGGCCGTCGAAACACACGAACAGGCCAGTGGCGGAAGCTACCTCAAGGATAGCCTCAGTTAGCTCTTCGTCAGATGCCCGCAGACTAGGCGCAGTCACACGGACTCGTTCTATTGCAGCCTTGATCGAGACAATGTCTCCGCGAGCCGCCCCGTTCAGGAGTGCAGCAATAGCCTCATGTAGAATTGGACTGACAATTTGAGCGACACTCATCCGACCATCCCCAAGGGGCACGCCGAAGAGAGGACAGTACTCTCTCCCTGACCGCCATCAACAGGATGTAAGAATCGTACAATGCTGAGCCGTAACCGTCTGGAATGTTTGTTAGAAATTTCTGAGCGGGGGATCGGATAACCCGCTCGCGAAGACCCCCGTGCCCCTTCGTTTCCCATCATACGCCAGCCTCAGGAAATCCTAGGGCCTCGGTTAATCCAGCGGTTCGGTGCCGTTTGTCGGCCGAGGTCCGCGTTGCACGGCTCGGGCCGCTCTCGTGGCTGCGCTGCTGCGGCAGGAAGGTCTTGCCGCCAACCTCTCGCCAACCTGCATGTCGGCGCCAAGAATATTGCGCGGGAGCGAAGGCGTGCGCGCAATCGCTCCGGTTGTTGGCTTTTGTTGACGCCATCCGCGACGCCGCGCTGGCCGGGTTGAAGGAGCACGATCGGCTGACGATGGCCAGAATGCAGATGGAGCGGCGGCTGCGCGAGAGACGCGCGAATTCAAAGCTGCCCGACCTCGTCGAGCTGGTGCTGTCGAGACCGGCTGTCTCCACGGCTCTTATCCAGGAGCGACTAAAGATCTCGAAGCAGGGCGCGCTCAATCTCGTGGGCGAACTCGGCCTGCGTGAGATGACGGGAAGGGGGGCGGGCCTGGGGGATTGTGTGATTTGCGGTGGTTGGAGTAAGGGCTGTCGAACCTTACGGACTTACCTAACTTGACGAACTTTCGATCCGTCTCCACATTGGAGGAAAAAGGTGGCTATTGTCCGCAGCGATAAGGCGCGTGATCTTGCACACCGGCTTACCCGCCGTGAAAACCGCTCGATTGCGGAGGTGGTCGAGCGCGCCCTCGAATCCTACGACGTCCGCGAGGCCGGTCGCGAGCCTGCTTCTGCCTTCTATCTGCGTCTTTCAGCGCAATCCGGCACAGACATCGACCTTGAGGTGGTGATCCGTGAGAGTCGCCGGCCGAATCGAGGCGTCGAGCTTTGATCTTCGTCGATACCAGTAGTTTCCGAAACGTTGAAAAAGACCCCAGACGACGCAGTCATTGCCTGGCTGATCCGATACGATGCCGAACTCGCGCTTCCAACCGTGACGATTGCCGAGATCGCCTTCGGCATCCAGAAGATAAGACCGGATCAACGTGCCGAACGGCTGGACCAAGGGTTGGCGGACTGGCGCCGGCGTTTCGCAGACCGCACCTTCGGTCTGAGAGAAGAAGCTGCGCTGGTTTATGGGAAATTATGGGTGCTGCTGCTCGCCAGGGACGCGGCATGTCGGCACCCGATGGCATGATCGCGGCGATCGCTCGAGTAAACGGTGGCCGCCTCGCCACGCGCAATCTGACTGACTTCGAGACGGAAGGACTCGTTCTGACATCTCCGTGGGAGTTCTGAGACGTTTTCCTGTCGTCGCTTTTGCTCAAGCCCCATCTGCCAGTCACAGACGAGCTGAAAGGCCGTCAAAGCGCAGGCGAGCGACATCAGGTTCGATTGCATGCCGTCAAATCCCCTCAAGATCACTCGAAGCGCCTCCTCGGCAGCCTCGCCGGAAGGCTCCCGCAACCGACGCTGCCCTTTTTTTGAGAAACCAATTAGGCTCGCTGGGCTTGCGAGACCCGAGAGGGGCTGATCTGAAACAGATGCCGGACGTGAAACAATTGAGATTGCTCGGCGTTCTGGCAGCCGCAGCGATCGGTCTGTATGTCTGCTATCTGCTTGCGTGGCCTTTTTTGCCGGCATTGACCTGGGCTCTCGTCCTGGCAGTCATTCTGTCTCCGGCTCATCGTTGGGTTGAGAGACGGGTCGGAAATCGAAACCTGGCAGCGCTGATATCGGTAAGCGTCGCGGCGATTGCTGTCGGGCTGCCGCTGGCACTCGTCGCACAACAGCTCGTTCGCGAGGCGGTAAACGGAGCGACTTATCTGGAGGAGGTCATCCGTGGTTGGGATGCAGACGGCTTCATGTCTGGCTATCCCACGCTTTCGGTCATTGCCCAATGGATCGAGAACCAATTCGATCCGGCCGGCTCCGTCGCAGCATTCGTACAATGGCTGACTGGACAAAGCACCTCGCTGTTGCGTGGCTCCATCTATCAGGTCGCGATGTTCGGGCTGACATTTTATCTTCTGTTCTATTTTCTGCGCGATCGCCAACATGCCCTGCAAGCCGTTGCGGGCCTTTCGCCCCTGCGCGCTCCGGAGACAGCATACATCTTGTCCCGCTTTGCGGAGACCGTCCATGCAACACTGCTCGGCACCGTGTTCGTCGCCGCCGTCCAGGGAACATTGGGTGGCCTGATGTTCTGGTGGCTCGGCCTGCCGACCCCAGTCTTTTGGGGCCTTGTCATGGGACTTCTTGCCATAGTGCCTGTGCTCGGGGCATTTGTGATCTGGGTGCCCGCAGCGGTCTATCTCGCGCTGGAGGGGGCTTGGGCCAGCGCGGCGATATTGACCGTCTGGGGCGGCGTCATTGTCGGCGGCATCGACAATCTGCTCTATCCGATGCTTGTGGGGAATCGGTTACGCCTCCACACGGTCGTGGCCTTTGTCGGCTCGGTCGGCGGCATTGTCTTGTTTGGGGCATCCGGCCTTGTCCTCGGCCCGGCGGTGATCGCCATCACCATCAGCCTCATTGATGTTCTGAAGAACCGATTGACTGATCCGCCCAAGTCGGCGCCGCCGCGCCCTACCGAGCTACCGCATCAGCCCGTGACGGATTGACCACGAAGACAAGGGCTGCTCATGAGTTCCGTGTTCTGACCGCACCATACTCAAGATCAAGCGCGCGGAAGGGGCGGGCTGGCCTTCGAGCGGTAGCGAGAAACCTGAACAACTCTGGGCCAGACAGTTCAATCAAGGCAAGCACATCAGCTCGGCTGCTGTATTGCGGCGAGCTTCCAGTCCCCGCTGTTCTGGCGCATGAAGGTCCACAGTTCGGTTGTCTCGGTCGGCTGATCGGCCTGGCCCTCAACGATCTTGCCGCTGCTGCGATCGCGGGTTACGTCGCGAGACTCATAGCGCAAAGCAGCCGTCGCGTAGTCGCGGTCACCCTCCCGCCAACTTTCCGCAATATCGGCCTCCAACAGGCTGACGTCCGACACGTCGTTCCTGACGCCCTTTTTGGCATTGTCGGCAAGTTCCTCGGACAGATAGGACACCATCTCGGGCGTCGCCAACCGGCGCAAAGCAGCATGATCTTCGCGCCCGAATGCCTCCTGAACTTCCGTCAGCCGTTGCTGGAACGTGTCGAGGTCGGTTTGCGTGAGTGTGATCTCATCGGAAGCGTTGGCTTGGCTCGTTCCGCCAAATCCTGACCCGATGCCTGGAATGGGGAAAGTTGTACCGTTGCTCGGCTCGGGCCCAGCTGCTGCGTTTCGCCCAAAGGTCCCGGTGCCCCGCGAGGCACCGGCCGTAGCGGGCGCTGGGTTGTATGTCGATTGCGAGCGGAAAAAGCGGATCGCCAGCATGATGACGCCGCCGATCAGCAGGACTTGGAGCAAAAGACCCAACATGCCGGCCAAGCCGCCGAACCCATGGCCCAGAAGAACGCCGATCAAACCGCCGACGAGCAGCCCCCGCATCATCGATCCGCCGAGGCCGTTGAAGAACCCTGGGCGCTGGAATGCCTGCGGCTGACGGGCCGCATTGTTCGTTGCCGCATTAGGCGTCATCGAGCGCTCGACCGGTGCGGCCGGTTGCGGCGCGACTCTGGTCGGCGGGACCGGCTGGAAAGTGCGCATGCCGCGACTGCCGAAGCTGCCGCCACGGCGCGCATCGGCATGGTCCACAGCGACCGTCGAAAATGCCAGGAACAATCCGGCGAACAAAACTGCAATCCGTCCCCAACGCGAAATCAGCATAGGCAAATCCTCAAGTGACAATCTGTCCACCCATATGGGGTGCGTCGATCGAAATATCAGTGAATAGTCCGCTGAGATATTTTCCGACGGCATGGTCGGGCGCCCGCCGGGGTTCACGATGAGACTGTCCAGCCTGCCCAAGCGAGATGATTGCCTGTCCGATCATGCAGGCGCGCCGCACCCGGCCGACCGCCGTCTGTCGCATCAAGAGCAGCGGATATGCAAGCGTCGGGTCACCGCTCTTCCGGCGACGATGCCGACGGTCTCCCGGCAATGACTTGAGCTTGACATACAGCTTTTCTAGGTACTAACAACACCTCTGCAAAACCTGCCATACAGGTTTGCCTTCTGAACTGGAGATCGCGTGAGCACGGTGGTAGCCGCAAAACATTCCGACGCAGCGAGCCTGGTCAGCAATACGATCGGCGAGATCACGCGCCACATCCGCACGCATGAACTCGGACCAGGCGACCGGCTGCCCAGCGAGGCCGCGCTTTCGAGGCAATTGAGCGTCTCGCGTACTGTGGTGCGCGAGGCCTTCAGCTCGCTCGCCGCGATGCGGCTTATCGACCTCAGGGCAGGCAGGCGGGCTACCGTCGCCGAGCTGGACTATGGCGCCATGTCGCTGGTGATCGAGCATGGTGTCCACACCGAGCAGATCACGGTGCAGCAAATCTACGACGTGCGCCGCACGATCGAGACCCGCACCGCCATGCTGGCGGCTTTGCGCAGAACCGCCGACGAAGTGGAAAGGATCAGGGCGCACGCGCTTGCCATGCGCGAGAATTTCCAGCGACCGGAACAGGTCATGGAGCACGATCTCGCCTTTCACCTCGAAATCGCCAAGGCGGCAAAGAATCCGGTTTTTAGCCTCATCGTAGGCGCGTTCGAGCGCGTATCGCGCCAGACCTGGCCGATCGGCTGGCGCAGCCGCCCTTCGGATGCCGAGCAGTTGGAGATGATCCAGATCCATATCGAGCTCGCCGAAGCAATCGAGACCGGTGATCCCCAGTCTGCTCGCGACCTGATGGCGAGGCATTTTGACGAGAGCGTCAAGGCCCTGCTGGCGGCCGGCATCGCCTGAGGACGGGGGCAATGAAGATCGCGAAACTGGAAACGCTGCGGCTCAAGGAGCGGCCGAACCTTCTCTGGGTCCTGGTTCACACGGACGAAGACCTCGTGGGACTGGGCGAGACCTTCTTCATGGCCGAGACCGTCGAGACCTATTTGCACGAATATGTCGCGCCGCGCGTGATCGGTCGCGACCCCTTGCAGATCGACCTGCTCGCCGCCGATCTTGTCGGCTATCTCGGTTTCCGATCGACGGGCGCGGAAGTCAGGGGCAATTCCGCTTTCGACATCGCGCTTTGGGATCTGTTTGGAAAGGCCACGGGTCAGCCGATCACACAGCTCCTCGGCGGGTTCACCAGGCACGAGATCAGGACCTACAACACCTGTGCCGGACCCGAATACATCAAGAAGGCCACGGGCCAGACGACGGCCAACTACGGGCTCGATAAGCCCGGCGACGCCTATGATGATCTGAACGGCTTCCTTCACCGCGCCGACGAACTGGCGCATTCGTTATTGGAGGAAGGCATCACGGCCATGAAGATCTGGCCGTTCGACATGGCCGCCGAGAAAACGCGCGGCCAGTATATATCGCAGCCCGACTTGAATTCCGCGCTGGCGCCATTCGAGAAAATCCGTAATGCGGTCGGCGACAAGATGGACATCATGGTTGAATTCCATTCAATGTGGCAGCTGCTGCCGGCCATCCAGATCGCTCGCGAGCTTGCCCCCTACAAGACCTTCTGGCACGAAGATCCGATCAGGATGGACAGCCTGTCCAGCCTGAAACGCTATGCCGAGGCTTCGCTGGCGCCGATATCGGCTTCGGAGACGCTCGGTTCCCGCTGGGCCTTCCGCGACCTTCTCGAAACTGGAGCGGCCGGTGTCATCATGCTCGATATCAGCTGGTGCGGCGGGCTCTCGGAGGCGCGCAAGATCGCTGCCATGGCTGAGGCATGGCACCTGCCGGTCGCGCCACACGACTGCACCGGTCCAGTGGTGCTCGGCGCATCGACCCACCTGTCGCTGAATGCGCCGAACGCGCTTGTCCAGGAGAGTGTCAGGGCCTTTTACAAGACCTGGTACCGCGACCTTGTGACCGCTTTGCCGCAGGTGAAGAACGGCATGATCACCGTGCCTCCCGGACCGGGCCTCGGCATGGAACTGAACCCGGAGATCGATCGCGCCTTCACGGCGCTTCGACGGGTGACTGACGCATCGACTCTCTGAAAATGAACCTGAAGCAGCTTTCTACGGAGGAGGAGAACCATGAAGAAGCTACTTATCTCGGCAGCCTTGGGAGCAGTACTGGCTGGAGGCTCGGCAATCGGCTCACGCGCGCAGGAGCCGATGAACATCGTCTTCACGCATCATTCGTCGGCGTCGAACCCGTTCTGGCAGGCGGTGAAGAAGGGGTTTGACGATGCCTGCGCCAAGATCCAGGCCAATTGCCAGATGGTCTTCACGCAGACCGAAGGCTCGATCGAGCAACAATCGGCCAACATGCAGGCGGCACTCGCGGCAAAACCGGACGCGCTGATCACCTCGATCGTCGACAACAATGCCTTCGACCAGATCATCGCCGACGCCCGCGCTGCCGGCGTCACGGTCATCGCGTCCAACGTCGACGACACCGAGGGTGCAGCCGGCAATGCCCGCCAGGCTTTCATCGGCCAGGGCTTCATTCCCGCCGGCTACGAACTCGGCAAGAAGATGTCCGAGTTCTTCCCCAAGGAAGGCAAGATCAGGGCGCTCGTCGGCGTCTCCGCGCCCGGTCAGAACTGGTCGGAACAGCGCGCAGCCGGCGTCATGAAGTTCCTTGAGGAATACAAGGCCGCGAATGGCGGACGCGAAGTAGTCATCGAACGGCTCGACACCGGCACAGATGGCGCCGTCGTCGCCGATCGTGTTGGCGCCTATCTGTCTGCCCACCCGGACACCACGGTGTATTTCGACACCGGCCTTTGGCATGCATATGTCGCCCAGGTGCTGATCGATCGCGGCGTCGAGCCGGGCAAGGTGCTGATGGGCGGCTTTGATATCGTCTCGGAAGTCCTGCAACAGATGGAAGCGGGTTATATCCAGGTTCAGGTCGACCAGCAGCCCTACATGCAGGGCTTCATGCCGGTGATGGAAGCCTATCTCGCCAAGAACGTCGGTCTTCTGCCGGCAGACATCGACACCGGCAAGGGCATCATCGTCAAGGAAGACGTGCCGAAGCTCAAGGAACTGGCCGCAAAAGGCGTGCGGTAGGCGGCGAAGCCGGCGTCCTCTCCTCGTTCTTTACGGGAAGGAGGCAAGGGTTGGGGGCAGGCCGCGTGGCCTTTGGGCGCTTTAGCTCCACCCCTTATCCTGCCACCGCATCTCCCCGCCAAGGGCGGTAGAAGACACACTGCCGCCATCCCTTGCCGATGCGGCAAGCCAGCGCAAACAATCCCAAGCCGGAGCGAATGATGAAGCGCTTGATGAAGATTTATCTGGAGAAGCCGGAGCTTGCCGCGGTCGTGTTCCTGCTCCTCCTCCTTCTCGTCTTTCAGATACGCTCGAACGGCGTATTTCTGAACACACAGAACGTGCGCGGAATGCTTGGGCTGCTGCCTGAAATGGGGCTGGTCGCGATCGGCGTGACCCTGCTGATGATATGCGGCGAGTTTGATCTTTCCGTGGGCTCCGTCTTTGCGCTGACCCCGATGACGATGGCGGTGATGCTGGCGGCCGGCGTGCCGTTCGCGCCGGCCTTTGCCGCCGGCCTCGCGATCGCCGCCCTGATCGGCTTCTTCAACGGGTTCATAACGATTCGTTTCGCGATACCAAGCTTCATCACCACGCTTGGCATGCTGTTCATCGCGCGTTCGCTGACGGTGGTAATCTCCGGCGGCTTCCCTCCTGTCATCCCGGCCAACGCTCTGCCCAAATGGCTGTTTACGATCTATGTGGGACCGGGCGACCTCTTTCGCATGTCGTTCTTCTGGTTTGTCGCCGTGGCAATCCTGGCGACGGTGCTTCTGTCGCGCACGAATTTCGGCAACTGGGTGCGCGCCACCGGCGGCTTTCTGCCTGCCGCGCAATCGATGGGCATCCCGACGGCCCGGGTGAAGGTCGCCTGCTTCATGATCTGTTCGGTGCTCGCCGGCTTTGCCGGCACCATCCAGGTGATGCGGCTCGGCGCGCCGCTGCCCTCGATCGGCGAGGGGCTGGAGTTGCAAGCCGTGTCGGCTGCCGTCATTGGTGGCGCCTCGCTGGCTGGCGGCATCGGCACCATCTTCGGCGGCATCATAGGGGCTGCCCTTATTCGCGTCATCGACAACGGACTGGTGCTGAGCCAGGTTGACGCCAACTGGTTCAAGATGGCAATCGGCTTCCTGACTATCTTCGCGGTCGTCGTGAATGCCTGGCTGCGAAAGCGGGGCAGGGCAATGAAGGTGGAGACCTGATCATGGCGGCACCCATCATCGCGATCAAGGGACTCCAGAAATGGTATTCCGGCGTCCACGCCTTGAAGAACGTTACACTGGACATCTACCCAGACGAGGCACTGGGCCTCGTCGGCGACAACGGCGCCGGCAAATCGACGTTGATCAACATCCTGTCAGGCACCCAAAAGCCCGATGGCGGCGAGATCAGGATCGAAGGTGAACCGGTCCGATTCTCTAACCCGCGCGACGCCATGGATCGCGGCATCGAGACGATCTACCAGTACAATTCGATGGTGCCGACCATGACCATCGCCCGCAACGTTTTCATCGGACGCGAGCCGGTGAAGGGCTCGGTTTTCGGCATCGGCATCCTGGACCAGAAGCGCATGCGTGATGAAAGTGTCAAGGCGATCGCCGACGTCGATCTGCATCTGAGGTCGCCCGACGCGCTGGTCGGCGAACTGTCGGGCGGCCAGCGCCAAGGCGTGGCGATCGCCCGGGCCATGCACTTCAAGTCGAAAGTCATGATTCTCGACGAGCCGACCAATCATCTTTCGGTGAAGGAGACGCGAAAGGTGATTGGCTTCGTTCGCGCGCTCAAGGCCCAGAAGATCACCAGCGTCTTCATCAGCCACAACATGCATCATGTTTTCGAATGCTGCGACCGGGTCGTGGCCATGGCGCGTGGAGAGATCGTTCTCGACAAGCGGATCGGCGAGACTTCGATCGAGGAAATCCACGAGGTTCTGTGACGCGAAGAAGCGATCAGTCGCGAGCCGCTCTGCTGGTAGAGGTCAGTCTGCGCTAGGGCTTTTGCGCAAGGATCGCCTCAGCGGTTTTCTCGTCGATGATCAGCACATCGACGACTCCCAGACGCAACACGGCGCGCAGCACCGGAACCTTGTCGAGGCCGCCGGAGGGCAGGATCACAGTGTCGACGTCGCGCAGATGTTCGGGCGCGAGGCCGATAACGCGATTGTTTAGTGGGTGATCGACGAGTTGTCCGTCGGCGCCGATCCAGTGGCCGCAAATATCGCCGACGGCTCCCGCTTCGCGGAGCGATTTGAGATCATCGTCGCCTACCAGTCCGATCCGAAAAATGGTGGCGTCCTTGTGCACCGCGCCCACCGAAACGAAAGCGGCGTCAACGTCGCGGGCATGGGTGAAGGCGTCTTCCAGAATGGACTGGCGCATAAGCAGATCGCGCGTGGCCTCCGTGTCCGTGAACACCGGTGCTGCGATGTAGAAGCATTCCGCATCGAAAAGCGCCGCGAGCCGCGAAGCGATCTCATAGATGTTGATCGCCGATCCGCGCGTGAGCCCACCAAGCAGGGAAACGACCGACATTCCTTTGACCGGGCGTACGGTCACTGACCGCAGACTAAGCTGGAGCGTCCGTCCCCATCCCACGCCCACCGATATCCCGTCGCGGATTCTGAGCGACAGGGCCTCACCGGCGGCGGCTGCGATGACCTGTGGCACCAGCGCGGGATCGGGTGGTGTCGGAACCACGATTGGATCCGAGACACCATAGGCGTCCCGCAGCCGGTGCTCCAGCTCGATGCAGTTCGCCACCTTCGAATTGATGCGAATCTGAACGATCCCCCGCTGGCGCGCATGCGCCAGCATCCGGTTGACGCGAAGGCGGGTCAGGCCAAGAGACTTGGCAATTTGCGCCTGCGTGAGGTCACCGACGTAAGCAAGCCAGGCGGCGCGCACGAGCAGCCCTTCCTCACGATCAGCCGTGACCGAACTCGTTACAGCTTGGCGGCCGTCGCGTTTCTTTCGTGCGGGTTTCTCCATCAGATCATCCTGTCCACTCCGCGGCAGCGGGTCCAGAGCGGGCTCGGCCGAGCCATGTGCTCATCGATATGAGGCATCAATCGAGTTTCCCCGGCTCCGCTAGCCTCGATGATAGCGGTCGAAGGACAAAACCAGCGGAGCATCGTGACAAACCGCGTCGATGATGGCGGTCGTCAGCGGCAGGCGATCATGGGGAAGTACACCCCGGGCCATCATATTCTTCAAAGTCGGACCAAGGTCCAGCGCCAGTTGCGCTCCCTCGACCGTGTCCGAACTCATATGTTCGCGCTTCGCCACGGAATAGGGCAGGCCGCGGCCAAGCAGGCGCCCCATGCGACCGTTACGGCCCGCCTGGCAGGTCACATAAAGATCGCCGGAGCCTGCCAGCCCCAGCACTGTTTCGATTTTTCCGCCCAGAGCATCGACCAGAATCGCCATCTCCGCGAGGGACTGCGAGAAAAGTGACGAGGCAAGATTGTGCATGAGCGCACCATTGGGCGCCTTGCCGTCGCGCTCCAGCAGTCCGACGGGAGCCCCAACGGCGAGTGTGTAGAAATTCTTGAAAGCAGCGCAGATCTCGACGCCGACGAGATCGGATGACGATCGCGCGTGATAGAAGGGCGCGCGCAGAAGGCGGGAGGCCGCGGCCACCTGGTCGGGATCGTGTCCGGCAACGATCACAGACGTATCGCGCTGTGCCGCCAGTTCGCCGGCAATACACGGTCCGCCGACGGCCATCACCGGGACTGACAAGCCGGTGCGTTGCTCGATCTCGCGGGCAAGCAGATGTGGCAGGATGTCGATGCCTTCGTCGCTTGCCGCAAGTCCTTTCGTAATCATCAGTATCGGCACGGGCGACTTGATGCTTTCGGCAATGCGCTCGATCGCCCAAGGAATGCCGGCCGACGAGACGCCGAGTACAAGCAGATGGGGTCCATCGTTCATCGCTGCCCCGAATTCGGTCCAGGACCTGGCGGCCACCACATCAGGCAGTGTGGTGTTGAGGCGCGGATGACGACCGGTGCTGGCCACCGAGTCGACGATCTCCTCGTCGAGATGGGTGCCGACAAGAGTGATGCGGTTACCCGCGTGAGCGGCCGGAAGCGTCATGGCAGAGCCCATGACGCCGGCGCCGAGGATAACGACCTGGGCCATTCAACTTCTTCCCTTGTCCAGTCGCTCGCCGCTGCCTTGGTCGAACAGGTGGATTCGCTCAGGCGCCGGTTCCAGATGGATTACAGCTCCAGGAGAGAACTCCATGCGGTCATGCAGCACCGAGCAGATCGCGGTGTTGCCCATGCTGGCAAAGATGTGGATTTCGGGGCCGGTCGGCTCGACAACCGTAATCCTGGCCGGGATGCCGCGCCCGTCGACCACGGGTCGAAGATGTTCGGGGCGAATGCCGTAGATCACCTTTTGGCCGGGCCGGACCGCAGCCCCTGGCGGTAGCGGGAGGGATAGCTCGTCCGTCCGCACCACCCAGGCGTCGCGCTCGGATGCCACCTCGCCATGCAACATGTTCATTGCGGGCGAGCCGATGAAAGAGGCGACGAACAGGTTTGCCGGGTGATCGTAGACATCGAGCGGGCGCCCGATCTGCTCGATACGGCCGTCGCGCATGATGACGATGACATCGGCCATGGTCATGGCCTCGATCTGGTCATGCGTGACATAGACCGTGGTGGTCTTCAGTCGCTGGTGGAGTTCCTTGATTTCGGTGCGCATCTGCACCCGCAGCTTGGCATCGAGGTTGGACAGCGGCTCGTCGAACAGGAACACAGTTGGGTCCCGCACGATGGCGCGGCCCATGGCGACACGCTGCCGCTGGCCGCCCGAAAGCTGGCGAGGGTACCGTTCCAGATAGGGAGTCAGGTTGAGGATCGATGCCGCCCACCCGACCTTCTGTTTGATTTCTTCGTTGGGGCGCTTCTTCAACTGCATGGAAAAGGCCATGTTGTCGAAGACGGTCATGTGCGCATAAAGCGCGTAATTCTGGAAGACCATCGCGATGTTGCGGTCTTTGGGATGAAGCGTGTTGACGACCCTGTCGCCTATGGCGATCTCACCGGACGTGATGGGCTCGAGACCGGCTATCATGCGCAACAACGTGGACTTGCCGCAGCCGGACGGCCCCAACAGAACGACGAACTGGCCATCCTCGATCGAGAGATCGAGTCCATCGATAATCGAGAGGGCGCCATAGTCCTTCTTTATGTTGCTGATGGTGACAGACGCCATAAATTGCTACCCTTCGATTGCCCTTGCCGGTTGGATCTCATTTTCGCCATGCGAGCCATTGGCGATCGGATGCGCTCTCACCATTCGCTGTCCAGAAATTCTTCCAAGAGTCCCGCATCGGCGGCCAGATTGACAAAGGACCAGCGGCCGCGGATTTCTCGCGAATAGCGAATGGCATTGTGCCAAAGCGCGCGCGGCAGGCCTAGTTCCGCGCCGGTGACCGGCCCCCCCGCAGCCTTCAGTGCTGCCTCCATGCGGGCAACCGGCATTGCCATTGGCCGAACCTCCTGGCGCAGGGCCGGCCAGATTTCCGCGAGTTTCCGGTTGAAGATTTCCGTCTGGCTGGCGTCGAGTGCTGTCTTCCTCATCTCGGCAATGCAAAGTGGTCCAAGCTGCGCTCCATAGCGTGCCAGCATCGCCGCCTCGTCGATGACGGTTGGCTTTGCCTGCGGCGGCTCTTCCATGTCCAGCAGCCGCGCTTGCAGACGCGCCATGACCAGCGAGGCAACCCCAACCTGCTGGCCGTGCGTGGTGCCTGGATGATGTGCTTGCGCGAACATGTCGACCCAATGGGAGATCTGGTGCTCCCCCATGGACCCGGGATGGGAAACGCCGGCAAAGCACACGCCCATCGAGCACAGCGTCAGGACGCGCTGGAGATGTCCGACGGCGGTGATGTCGTGCCTGGCAAGGCCAGGCGCATGGGCCAGCATCGGTTCCTCATCGCCCGCCTGAAGCAGATAAGGCACCTCGGAATAGTAAGTGCCGAACAGCCGATGCGAAGCCCACCAGTCGGTCTGGGCGGTGGAGCGGCAGAGGCTGTCGCCAAGCCCGGCGGCGCTGAGCCAACTGGGTGCTGCAGCCGACACGCCAAGGTCCAGGAAGATGCCTCGCGGAGCATGCGAGGGCAGCGAGATCTTGAGCCCTGAAGCCAACGTCACCGACGCTGTCGAGGCGCCATAGCCATTCATCGAGGCCGCCGTGCCGAAGACGGCATAGGGCCGCTGGTCGAGGAAGGTTGCATGCTTGCAGCTGTCGTTGAGGACGCCGGACCCGACGGCCACGACGCCTTCGGCGTGACGCGTCTTCTCCCTGACCATCTGGATCGTTGCCTCATCGCAGTCGAGGCCGTCAGGCAGCACGATTTCGTCGATTTCGGCGATGGCACGCAGCGCCTTCGCGACGCGCCTGCCCATCACATCGACGGTGTTGATGTCGGAGACCACGGCGATGCGGCTGCCTAGCGCCAGGGGCGCAACGAGATCCCCCTCGCGGCCCTCCGTCGTCTCCAGCAATTCGATTGTCTGGAACGGCAGGACCGCGGCTGCGCCTGTCTTGGGATCTGTCCAGCGTCCTGCGACAACGTCCTCGATCAAGGCGTTCCAGTTGCTCGCTTCAGCCATGATCGGTCTCCATGAAGGCCGCGAGACGCTGGTTCCAGGTTGAAAGCGTTGGCCAAAGATCGGCATGGATCGCAAGAAGTTCGGCGTAGAGCGTGGCCCGTTTCGCGTCCGGTTCGAAGGTTTTGGCCGGCTCGCTGGCCATTGCGAGCGACGCTTCGGCGATGGAGGAAAACCAGCCCACGCCCTTTGCCGCCGCCATCGCCGCGCCAAGCGAGGAGGCTTCCACCGTCGTCGAACGCTTTATGGGATGATCGAGCGCATCCGCCAGAATCTGCATCCACAGGTCGGATTTCGCTCCTCCGCCGATGGCTATGAATTGGCCGATGGTCTGGGCGGCCGCTGCGGCGGCCCGCTGACTTGTCGCGGCCTGATGCAGCGCTATACCTTCCAGCACGGCACGATAGATGTCGCCGCGGCTGCTCGAGCCGGACAGCCCGGCAATCACACCACGGGCCCTACTGTCCCAGTGCGGGTCCATGACGCCCTGCCAGTAGGGAAGAAGCATTATGCCGCCTGCGCCGATCGGGCTGGCAGCGGCTTCGGCCTCGAGCGCTGCCAGGCCGCTTGCGCCATGCAGATCGACGCCAAGCATTTCGCGCGCCATCCAGTCGACGAGAAAAGTGCCGGCGCGAAGGCACGTCTCGTAGATATAGCCATCATCGGCGACCGCCGTCTCGGTGCGGAAGGCCTGGTCATGGACGTAGTCCGTGCCAAAGCTGCCGGAGACGACCGCCGTGCCGAGATTGATGTAAGCGCATCGCGGCTGCAACACGCCAGCGCCCGTTCCGGCGCATTGACCGTCGCCGCCGCCGGCGACGATCGGCGTGCCCTCCCGCAGGCCCGTCAGTATGGCGGCTTCCGAAGTCAGTTGGCCCAGAACGCTGCCGGGCCTCGCCAGGTCCGGCATCATTCCCCGCGCCACGCCCGCGGCGTCCAATATTTCGTTGGACCAGTCCATAGCTCGCATATCGAGTATGCCCATCGGGTCGGCGGATGCGGTGGACGTCACCCACCGGCCGCTCAAGCGAAAGACCAGATAGCCATGGACTTCGGCCATTCGCTCCACGCGGGCAAAAATCTCGGGCTCTTCCTCGCGAAACCAGATCATGCGGTAAAGGCAAGGAATGACGTCCAGCGGCTTGCCGGATATTGCGTGGACGCGTGCCGCGCCGAAACTCTCGCCGAAGCGCCGTGCTTTCCCACGGGCGCGCTCATCGAGCCAGAGCGTCGCCGGCCCGACCGCTTGGCCCTGCTCGTCGAAAAGGCCGAAGCTTTCGCGCTGGTTGGCAATCGCAAGGGCGGCAATGCGTGCCGGCGAAACTGTTGCCGCGACAGCACGAAGCGCCGCAACCGTCGAGGCCCACCACTCGGCCGGATCCTGCTCGAAATAGCCCGGCCGCGGGTTGGACATTGCAAGCGGTGCACGACCTTCAGCCACGGCCAGCCCATTGCGGTCCCAGGCGATCGCCTTGGTTGCCGAGGTCGAGGAATCGATGCCGATGACGAGATCCGGAACCATTGCCGCCACATTGCCAAAGGGCGAGGGCGGTGGAAGCCGCCTTCGCCCAAATCACGACGAGTCGCTAAAGACCGGCGTCCTTGACTTTGCCGTCGACAATGCCGGCGATGGCATCGAGGCACGCCTTGGCATTGCCGCCATAGTCTTGGCCCGTAAGCAATTTGCCGAGCTCAACCGGAATGTCGTTGTTCGACAGATCCGCCCAGATCGGCATGTCCGGCTCCGATCCCATCTGGTTGTCGATCGTGTATTTGATCGCGTCGAAGTGGCGTGTCGTTCCAGGCCCGACGACGGCCTTCGCCTTCACGCGAGGATCGGTGAAGGAAGAATTGCGCATCGGCGAGGCGCCGCCGCCGAGCGTCGATACCCGCGCCATCACATCCTTCGAGCAGACCCACTGCATGAACAGCCATGCTGCTTCCTTGTTCTTGGAATATTGCGACAGCGAAATCGTCGAGCCGCCCTGGTGACCAACGGCCGGGATTTCGTTGAAGCCGCAATCGGCGGCGGCGCGACGACCGGGAACCTCCTTGGGCGCGGGCAGGGCCTCGAACAGGCCTTTGACCTTGGAATCGTTGGCGTCGAAGCCGGGGAAATCTTCGCCCCAGGTGATTGCCATCGCCGCCTGACCCTGTGTTAGTGCCTGTCCCTGGCCGTCCCAAGTCCATGTCGTCGCAGAGGGCGGCGAGTTCTTGACCAGCTCCTGATAGAATTGCAGCCCGGCCACGCCGCGCTCGTCATTGCCGACAAACTTCTTGTCTTTGTTGAAGATCGAACCGCCATGGCCCCACAACGCGAAGGTCCAGTCGCATTCGAGCGAATAGTGGCCGGACTTCGCCTGGCACGCGGTGCCGAAGATGCCGTTGCTTTTTTCTGCCTCTGTAAGCGCCTGCACGGCCTTGAGGTAGGCGTCGAGATCTGTCGGCAGCGCAATGTTGTGTTTGTCGAAAAGATCCTTGCGGTACATCAGGATGAAGATCGGAATATCGAATGGTATTCCGCACTGTTTGCCATTGTACATGGCAATGCCGTCGACCAGCGGCTTGGAGAAATCGTCCCAGTCGAAGTTGGGCATCGCCAGTTCTTTGTTCTGGTCATAATACTCGCGCGGGTCGACGACATCCTGGGCAAATGTCGCCATCCAGGACTGGTCGAGATAATAGACGTCGTACGTGCCCAGCTGGCCCTGCACGTCTTGCGTCGCCTTGGCGAGAACCTGCTCCAGCGGCACGATTTCGACTTCCACCTCAATGCCGGTTGCCTTGGTGAATTCACCTGCGACAAGCTGGTTGGCGACGATCGTTGGCGGCGTAGCTTCCGAAGTGTAGCGGATTTTGGTGCCGGCATACGGTTTGCCGACATCGGCCAGCCACTTCAACATATCGGCGTCCTGGGCGCGGGCTTCTTCAACCCCGAGGCCCAGGATCCCGCGATTGGTGCGGCCGCCACCTAGCATGGCTGATCCGAAGGCAGAAAAGCCGACACCGGCGAGCGCCATCTTCCTCATGAAGTCGCGTTTGGTTATTCGGCGCGCCGTAAAGTCGTTGCAGGTATCGGCGACGAATGTCTTCTTGTCGTGTTCTCTGAAGCTCATGATCGTTCCTCCGTTGCGTTTTTTGTCGTCGTTCTTCTCGCCTGCGCCTCACTCCTTCAGGGACCCGAGGGTGAGGCCGCGGACCAGATGCCGTTGAACCAGCAGGATAAAGATGAAGCTGGGTATGATCGCGGACGTGCCGAGCGCTGTGATGTAGCCCCACTCGGTTGCGGTCGAGGTGACAAAGGTCGAAATCTTCACCGGCACGGTGCGGATCGACGTTGTCAGGAACAGTGAGAGCAGGAACTCGGTCCACGAAAAGATGAAACACAGCACAGCCGTCGCAGCGATGCCGCCCTTGACCATGGGAAGGACCACGCGCCGGAACGTCTGCCAGCGCGTCGCGCCGTCGATCAGTGCCGCCTCGTCGACCTCGCGCGGGACGTCGTCGAAGAACGACTTCAAAAGCAAAACCGCCAGCGGCAGATTGATCAAACTGTGAACGAGGATGAGCCCCGTATAGGTATCGCGCAAGCCGAGATCGCGGAACATGAAAACGATCGGAATGACGATCGCGATTGGCGGCATGAAGCGCTGCGAGAGAATCCAGAACAGGAAGGACTGCTGGCCGCTGAACTGCATTCGCGACAGGCAGTAGGCGGCCAGAGTTGCGAGCAGCAGCGTCATAGCCGTCGATCCGACGGCTATGATGGCACTGTCGAGCAACGACTGGCGGGAATCATAGGAACTCGCGCCCCCCTTGATGACCCCGGCCGCTTCGCCGCCCTGTTCCATGCCGATGTCGACGCGCGAAACGCCAAGCAACGTCACGCGGTAGTTGTCCGGCGTCGGCGTGAAACCGGTGTAGACCGGTCCGCTGCGATCGAAGATCGCCGAATAGGGTTTGATGGACGACAGGGCCCACCACGCGATCGGGAACATGAAGATCGCCACCACCAGGACGGCGAGCACGTCACGGGCGATCGTTTGAGCGCGCGACGACTCCATCAGAATCTCACCTTGAACAGCCTGACGAAGACGTTCGACACGACGATCAAGACGACGAGCACGATCAGCGACAGGGTCGCGGCATAGGGGAAGTCTCCGGTGAAGTAGATTCGCCCCGCGTAGAATGAAAGCGTCTCGGTGGCCGTGCCTGGCCCGCCAGCGGTGATGATGTAAACGTAGTCGTAGATGCGAAAGAGATCGACGCCGCGGATCAGCACCGCAACCGCTATCACCTTGCGCAGCATCGGCAATGTGAGCCGCCAGAACGTCTGGATGCCGGTGGCGCCGTCGATCGCCGCTGCCTCGAAAGGTTCCTTCGGCAGCGCCCTGAGCCCTGCCAGGATGATGAGCACCATGAACGGCGTCCACTGCCATATGTCTGCCAGCAGGATCGCCGCCAATGCGGTTCCGGGCTGCGTCAGGATCGGCTGTGCCGGCGAGATCAGGTCCAGGGCATAGAGGTAAAACGATAGGACGCCGAAAGAGCCGTCCTGCATCAGCAGGAACATCATTCCGGTCACCGCAGGCGGCACCACCAGCGGCAGTGTCATCAGCGCCCGAAGCACCCCGTAACCTTTGCGATCGGTGTCAAGCAGAAGCGCAATGAGGATGCCGAGCGCAAGCTGAACCGCAAGCGCGACGAAGGTGTAGATCAGCGTGGTTTCCAACGAATGCCACATACGCGCATCCGAGAAGGCACGCGTCCATTGGTGGAGCCCGGCGAAGTCAAGTTGCCGGGAGACGACATTGCGTTTGTGAAACGAAAGCCAGACTGAATAGGCGAGGGGATAGATGCCGAAAACGAGAAGCATCACCGTGATCGGCGCGAGCCAGGGGAAAGGATGCTCGGCCGTCATGAACCGGGGCAGGGCCCATCTGGGCGTTTCGCGGGTCACGGTCACCGTGCTCACGCGCAAATCTCCGCTAGGTCACAGAGACGCATCGGCCTTCTCCCTATCGGCCAGATTGTGCCAACTTGAACTTTTGTAAGTTTGTTGTGTCTTTTGTTAAGAACGTGTCGGACGGCCGCCGATTTGTCAAGTGTCGGTTCCCTCAGCGCTCAAGGGATTTGCTCGTGGTCCCAGAGGATCCCGTCATCGCCGGGTATGGAGTTGTTCTTGGAGGGAGCGCCGCCGGTAAATGCCGTGCATCAGCACCAAAAGCGCTCAGGGCTGCCGTCAGCCAGCCTTGGCGGCCCAAGAAGCTACGCAACGCATCAAGGAGATCGGGAGGGCAGCCCGGGGGATTTGGAACTCGCCTTAATCCGGCAATTGGATCTGAAGCTTTACGTCCGCCGGCCGGGCTTCGACCGCGCGATCAAATGCGGTGATGGAGTCTTCGAAGGGGAAGGTCGCCGAAATCAAGGGTTTGAGATCGACCCGGCCCGATCCCATCAGTGCGATCGCCCGGTCATATTGGTGGGCATATCGGAACACCGTCTCGATGCGGATTTCCTTGGTAGAGGCCGTAGCGATATCGAACGCCACCGGCGCGACCGGCAGGCCGACCACCACCACGGTACCACCGGGCCGCGGCAGATCGAGCAACGTCTCCCATGCTTTGGTCGAGCCGGAACATTCAAAGACGACGTCGATGCCCCAGCCGTCGGTCAGGCGCTTGACCTCCGCCGGCAGGCTCTTGTCGCGGATGTTGACCGGGATCACACCCTGGTAGCCGGCGGCAATGTCGAGCTTGGGTTGGGCGAGATCTGCAACAACGGCGCGGGCGCAGCCGCCGGCGAGCGCGGCGATCGCCACCATCGTGCCGATCGGCCCGGCGCCAATCACCACCGCGGTGTCACCCGGCGCAATCTTCGCTTTGGCCGCCGCCTGCATTCCGACAGCGAAGGGCTCCACCATCGCGCCTTCGGCGAAGCTGACATTGTCGGGCAGTTTGAAAGTGTAGTTGGCGGGGTGCACGACATAGGGCGTCAGCACGCCGTGGATCGGCGGCGTCGCCCAGAACCTGACCGCTGGATCGATGTTGTAGAGGCCGAGCCGGCTCGCCCGCGAATTGGGATCGGGGATACCCGGCTCCATGCAGACGCGGTCGCCGACCTTCAGATGCTCGACGCCTTCCCCAGTTTCGACGACGGTGCCGGCGGCTTCATGGCCCAAGACCATCGGCGCTTCGACCACGAACGGGCCGATGCGGCCATGGGTGTAGTAGTGCACGTCGGAGCCGCAGATGCCCACGGTATGGATCTTGATGCGAACTTCGCCCGGGCCGACGGTCTGTGGCAGATCGATGTCACGCAGCTTGAGTTCGTGTTGGCGTTCGAGGACAAGGGCGCGCACGTTCGTCATCGACGTAGTCTCCTCTAAAGCCGATCGTAGGGGCCTTTAACCCTCTACGGGTATACACACCGTCCATCTATGCATCATTGTTCTCCGGGCTGGCGCTGTGGCCCCGATAGACGCGATCGAGCGCAGGCGGGTTCAGTTGGTGCTGGTTGTGGGGGTGAACCCGCACTGCTTCTGTTCCATATCGATCTGCTTCGTGATGCGGACGGCGTTCTGTGCGTAGGCCTCCGTCACGGAGCCACTATTCACGGTCTTGCCCTTCAGCGGACTCACGCCTGCGCAGAGGTGGAAAACATGCGGCTCGGCGGACTTCGCGGCTCCGGCTTCCGGCGCGATCCAGTAGACGACATCCTGACCGGCGGGGTGGCTCGCGTCCCGCGTCGCCGCCGTCACCGCGGCGGTGTCCGTCGCGATCGCCTGCGCCTGGGCGGCGACATCGGGCGAACAGGCGGTGGTGGGCTGCCCCGACTTGATCTGGGCCGCGCATGCGTTCATATCCTGGGTATACTGTTCGACCGACGGGGGGGTGAAACTGATCCCCATGACGGTCGCGAGCACGGCCAGCGCAGCGCCGACGCCGCCGGCAACCTTCTTGGTCCGCGGATCCATGTTTTTGTCGGTGAGGATCAGGAAAACCAGCGGGAGGAAGGCAATCAGCGTGATGATTGCGCCGAGCTGGTTTTGGAAGAAGAACCTGGCCGCGTCGGATGCACGGGCCGGATCGTGCCTGTTGGCCGCCTTCCACAGCAAGTTCCCGGCGATTGCGAAAATCGCGATGCCGACCAGAAGGCCGATGACCAGCGGCAGGTGTGCCTGGTCGAACTTGTTCTGGCGAAGCAGCATGATTCCGTAGATCTCGCCGCCAATGGCGACGATCCACGAGAGTGCGGCGAAAAGGCGAAGACGCGTGGCGGAGGACTTCTGGCCCTGCGTCGCTTGCCAATCCTTCGTAACGTCTGGCTTGTTGTCGGTCATGACCAGATCCCCTAATATCGACACTTCTGCGGGCAGCGTTAGACCAGAAGGCCAACCCGCCCGGCGCAACAGCATTGAACGAACGCCACCTGCCTTAGCGACGCGGCGCCACGGCAGGCCTCATCTCCATTCATAATTCATATTGCGCATGAGTGAGTCCGTCCAGACCCACGCAGGCAGACGCCTATGCGGCGATGGCTCCGTTCTTCTTAATCTCCGGCTCGAACTTGACGCAGCGGACTGACAACTTACGGCCACATAAGCGGGACGTAGAGTATCTGCTCGGCACGGAGGGCTCCTGTACAACTCCGACGTCGCAGGGCAGATCAACCGGTTCGGCCAACATCAGAATCAGTCGAACGAGGGGGCGAGCGCGAATCCACGATGCCTGACGGCTTTCTAAAAGGCATCAATGCCATTCAGTCGCCGCATGGGCGCCAAGCTTGGCCCCCGACCATCTGCATTGATAATAATGCAGATTTGCATTATCTTATCGCAAGAACAGGAAATGTTTAACATGGCAACGTTGACAGTGACGACAAGGGGACAGGTGACCTTCCGCAAGGGCGTGCTGCAACATCTGGGCATCAAACCGGGCGAGAAGATCGAGCTTGATCTGCTGCCCGACGGTCGGGCGGAATTGAGGGCTGCACGGGCGAAGGGGTCGTTCCGGGACCTCCACGGCTTCCTCAGAGGCAAGACGAACGGCCGGGTGCTCAGCATCGAGGAGATCAACGAGGCGATAGCGGAAGCGGGCGCTGCGGCCGGGTCCGGCAAGGAATGAGGGTGACGGCCGACACGAATGTGCTGCTGCGCGCCTATGTCGCCGATGATGAGGCGCAGGCGGCCATTGCCGTCGACCTGCTGGCCAAAGCGGACATCGTGGCCGTGAGCTTGCAGGCCTTGTGCGAGTTCGCCTGGATTCTGGCCCGGCAGTACCAGACAGAGCGCGAAAATATTGCCGCGGCGATCCGGGCGTTGCTGAACACCGCGAATGTTGTCATCAACCGGCCGGCAGTTGAGGCAGGGCTGTCAGTCCTCGATGCCGGCGGCGATTTCGCGGACGGCGTGATCGCTTTTGACGGCGGCTGGCTTGGCGGGGAGACTTTCGTCTCGTTTGACCGGAAGGCCGTCAAACTGCTCTCGGCGCAGGGACAATCCGTACAGCTTCTTTTCTAAGTCTCTTTCCGCGGTGGTCTTTCGCCCTGTGCTGTCGCGTCTTTAGAGGCCACTGCGAGCAATCGGATTCTGTCTGCGGTACGGATGTCAGATCAGAATGGCGGGGTGAGAGCCGACGATCGCCGATAAGTGATTGTGGAAATCGTTAGAATTCCCCAACTACCAGGCCGACTTGGTCGCGCAGATCGCGTAGCGATGCTGCGTCGAACGTTCCAGCGCCCTGAGGAAGTTCATGTGCCGCGCCTGCGCACGATGAATTGCGCCGAGCCGGGTGTCGACCACAGGCATCTCAAAGCCAGCCTCCACCAGAAGCGCGCAGACCTCGTCCGCTTTGGCGCCACGCGAAAAGTGCAGCCGTGACAGGATGCTGCCATGGCGGTCCGCCATCACCTGATCCAGTTCGTGGACCGGCCCGACTGTCCGGCCAACGGCCCTTTCCAGGACTTGTCGCAGAGAGGTTACCCAGGTTTTACTGACGAAATCACCATCAATGATCAGCAGCCGTCCGCCAGGCTTGAGCAGCGAGAACCATTCGGCGAATGCCGCTCGCGGATCCACCAACGTCCAGACGAGATGACGGGTGACGAGGACGTCATAGCTTTCTGCTTTTTCAAGGGTTCGCTCGGCGTCGCCGATCAGAAACCGGATGCCGCTTTCCCTCTGCGTCGCCTTTGCACGCGCGCGGGCAAGCATGGCCTCTGACCAATCGAGCCCGGTCACGGCATAACCCAGGTCGTGCATGAGATGGGATATGACCCCGGTGCCGCAAGCGAGGTCGAGCGCGCGACGCCCATCCCCGCGCCCCAAGTGCTTGAGTATCAGCCTGTGCCACGCCAGGCGTTCGCGCGGTGAGAAGATTTCATGCCCCACCGAAAGGTCGAATGTTCCGGCGCGCGTCGACCAATAGTCGCGTATCTCGTCCCGCAGCGAATAATTGGGCTCGCCCGCCATTCCTGACCCCTTGTCGTCGTACCAGTCTGGAATGGCTCTAAAAGATATTTCTTGAGAATTGAAGTCATCTTTTATAAGCCACCTCTGGCTAATTCATTTCAAGAGAGGGCGCGATGAATTTCGGAAAGATCCCAGCAGCGACGATGGCGGCCGCTATCGTCGCTCTGTCGATGACGCTGGCCGCCAGGGCCGAAATGGTTGCAGTGACTGACATCACGGGCCGCCAGGTCAAGGTGAACGTCCCTGTCGAGAGGGTAATCCTGGGTGAGGGCCGGCAGGTCTATCTCGTCGCGGCGCTCGACACCCAGGATCCGTTCAAGCGCATCGCTGGCTGGCGCGAGGATTTCAGCCAAGCGGATCCGGACAACTACGCCGCCTATCTGGAAAAATTCCCAAGGATGGCGAATATCCCCACATTCGGCGGTTTCAAGGACGGCACTTTCGATGTCGAGCAGGCGGTATCGCTCAAGCCCGACGTCATCGTAATGAACATCGAGTCGAAGCAGGCCACGGAAGACGCCAAGTATATCGAGAAACTCACCGCTGCCGGCATTCCGTTGGTTTATGTCGATTTCCGCGAGCGTCCCTTTACCAACACCGAACCCAGCATGCGCCTTTTTGGCAGGCTGTTCGGCAAGGAGAAGCGCGCCGAGGAATTCATCACCTGGCGCGCCGCCGAGATCGCGCGCGTTACCGACGTAATCGAGAAGGCCAAGCCGGAAAGGCCCAAGGTCTTCATCGAACGCGCCGGCGGCTATTCGGACGATTGCTGCATGAGCTTCGGCGACGACAATTTCGGCAAATTCGTTGAGATGGCAGGCGGTGACAACATCGCCAAGGACATCATCCCCGGCACCTTCGGCACACTCAATCCGGAACAGATCATCGCCTCCGACCCGGATCAGATCATCGTCACCGGCGGCTCGTGGGAAGCCTATGTACCGGGCGGTGCCTGGGTCGGCGTCGGCCCCGGCCGTGATGAGGCAGAGGCGGTGCGCAAGCTGAAGGCGCTGACCGAGCGGCCGGCGCTGACCGGCGTGAAGGCCGTCGAGGACGGCGCGGTGCATGCCATCTGGCATCAGTTCTACAACAGTCCTTATCAGTTCGTGGCCATCCAGCAGATGGCGAAGTGGCTGCATCCCGATCTTTTCGCCGACCTTGATCCTGAGGCGACCTTCAGCGAGTTGCACAAGAAATTCCTGCCGATCGCATACAGGCCCGGCCACTGGGTCTCGCTGACCGATGTCGATTGAATCGACGGCCGTCAGCACCGCGCTCGACAGCACCGATGGACGAGGGCGTTACCGCGCCCTCGTCTGGCGGCGGCAGTTGATCCTTGCCGGCCTCGGCGCTGCCCTGCTCTTCAGCCTGTGCGTCGACCTTGCGGTCGGTCCCGCCCGCTACGACCTCGGCGAGGTCGTGCGGGCCCTTGTGTTCCCCGACACCGTGCCGCAGCAGGTGCGCGTGGTGCTCTGGGACATCCGCATGCCGGTGGCCCTGATGGCGATTGTCGTAGGGGCGGCGCTCGCCGTGGCCGGCGCGCAGATGCAGACCATCCTCAATAACCCGCTGGCGAGCCCCTTCACGCTCGGCATATCCGCCGCCGCGAGCTTCGGCGCCGCGCTTGCGCTTGCCTTCGGAGTGAGGCTTGTCCCCGCCGCAGTCGAGTATGTAGTGCCGATCAACGCCTTCGTGATGGCGATGCTGGCGGCCTTCCTAATTCACGTGCTGAGCGTCAAGCGCGGCGTCAGCGCGGAGACGATCGTGCTGCTCGGCATCGCGCTGGTTTTCACCTTCAACGCGCTGCTCGCGCTCGTCCAGTTTTTCGCGTCGGCGGAAGCGCTGGCGGCAGTCGTCTTCTGGACAATGGGCAGCCTCACCAAGGCCACCTGGCCTAAGCTTGCGGTCACCACATTCATTCTCCTCGCAGTCTTACCCATTTTCGCCCGGCGCGTCTGGGCGCTAACGGCGTTGAGGCTCGGTGAGGACAAGGCGGCCAGCTTCGGCGTCAAAGTCGGTCGCCTGCGGCTCGAGACGCTCATCCTGGTGAGCCTCCTCGCCGCTATTTCCGTCGCCTTCGTCGGCACCATAGGTTTTATCGGCCTCGTGGGCCCGCACATCGCGCGCATGGTCATCGGCGAGGACCAACGCTTCTTCCTGCCCGCCTCGGCCCTCGCGGGCGCGCTCATCCTGTCGGCCAGCTCGGTCGTCAGCAAGTCGCTTATCCCGGGGACGGTCTTCCCGATCGGCATCGTCACCTCGCTGATCGGCATCCCCTTCTTCATCTCGCTCATCCTGTCCAGCACGAGGCGCTCATGGTGATGATCCGGCTTGAGGCGCTCGGCGCGCGCTACGGCACGAGCCTCCGGCTTCGGGATGTGACGACGCCAGCGTTCGAGGGCGGAGACATTGTGGCCGTGATCGGTCCGAATGCCGCCGGGAAGTCGACGCTCTTCAGGCGAATCGCCGGCCTCCTGCACGGACCGGGAGCAATGCATGTCGAGGGGGCCATTCGCCGGACGAGCGGCATCTGCTACATGCCACAGGAAACGTCCGCCAACGCGGTGCTCACCGTCTATGAGTCAGTGTTGCTCGCCCGCAAGCAGGGTATGGGCTGGTCTGTGGGCGACGACGATCTGGCTCGCATCGACGAGACCCTTGCGGCGCTCGGCATCGCCGACATCGCTTTCCGCAACATTGGCGAGCTTTCCGGCGGCCAGCGGCAACTCGCCAGCCTGGCACAGACACTGGTGCGCGAGCCGGAGGTCCTGCTGATGGACGAACCGACATCAGCACTCGATCTGTCGCGGCAGGTGGAAGTGCTCGGTCTCATGCGGGAACTTGCCAGGGCGCGAGGCATGGTCGTGCTGATCGCCCTGCACGACCTCAATCAGGCCCTGCGCTTCAGCGATCAGACAATGGTCATCGCGGACGGCCGGCTGGTCGCATGCGGGCCAACGCGGGACATCATCACCTCACATCTGCTGCGGGACATTTATCATCTCAACGCGCGCATCGAGCCGTGCTCGCGTGGCATCGGCCATGTCATCGTGGATGGCGTGGCGGATGGGCGTCGGACGCTCATAATGCCGGCAGCGGAGACCGAATCCGGGCTTCGGAGCAGATTCGAGGGGCAGCCGTTCCGGCCGCGTGACGGCAACCGCATTAAGCCGGTTGATCGACGCCCGCAGTGATCGACCTGGTCCTCTGACCGCTGGTTGAAGGCGACAGCGTGCTTGCATTCAACTCAAGGCGTGGCCCGCCAATCCATAGACCCAAGGCCCATTGTCTTCCCGGTTCAGAAAGCGGCGCCCCTTGGACATGGTCGTAACGGTCTCGGCAATGCCGAGGCCGCACTGCTGGAGAAACGCGGCAAACACGCCATCCTTCTCGCGGGTGTCGACGCGGGCAAATCGTCCTGCCAGTCCCTTCAGATGCACGGCTGTAAGATGAACCGCGTCGAGATCGTTTCCCGCGACCATCGGGCCGATCACGTGACCACGCCCGAACTCGCGACACATGGAATAGCCGACGATCTCGCTGCCGCGGCTCAAAGTGCAGATTGAGGCATCGGCCGCGAGCAACGTGAGCAGCCTCTCGCGGTTTGTCCCAAAGGCGCGGGTGTCCAGCGCCGTGATCTCCTTTAGCCTGTCGCTCGACAGCGCCTGCAATTGACCGTCCAGGGACGGCACTGTTGGGAGGATCGGTGGGACTTCCCCCTGGCGCATGTATACAGTCGCCTCGGTCGTGAAACCGAGTGAGACATAAAGAGGATAGGCAGCATGGGTAGCATTGAGTGCCAAGTTGCGATCGCCGCACTGCTCGAGGACTAGGTCCATGAGCCATCGGCCGCCTCCTTGCGCTTGCGTGCGGGGCGTTGTGATCACTACGCCGATGGTGGCGAAATCGTCCCCGTGAGGAAACCACATCGCGCTGCCGAAAACGCGCCCAATACCGTCAACGGCAACGATGCCCTGGCCGGCGCGACGCAGTAGGTTCCAATCCTTCGGCCGATGAGGCCAGCGGACTGAGATCGACAGCGCGTGCAGCAGCTCAACGTCGACATCATTGATGTCCCGCGCGACCAGTTCGAAGGATTTCAGGCGTACTGATCTCTGCATCTCAGTCGATCCTTCAACAAATGCGCAAGGCACGCGGTGTGACGTTGTGATCGATCGCCATGTCGCGACATGCCTCTTTTGCCGTAGCATTATACGGGAAAGCCAGCAGGTTTCGCTGGTTCGAGGTGCTTTTTCGCAATCTTCGGCCAAAGCATGACGCAATTCGGCAGCGAACTCTGCTGCCTGCGGATACGCTGGTTGCACCCGGTGATAATGTGCGATTAGAGCGGACCGCCATGAACGTGGAAGAAATCCTCGCGACGCTGATTGGATTTCCCTCTGTTGTGGGCACGCCAAACCGCGCGATCGTCGATTGGATGCGCGACTACTGTCAGGCAGCCGGAGCCGAGGTGACGGTTCTGCCCGGTCCCGAGGGCGACCGATCCAACCTCTTCGTGACGATCGGCCCGCGCCAGGGTCGGGGCTACATCATCTCCGGACATATGGATGTCGTGCCGGCCGGCGAGCCGGAATGGAGCTCGGATCCGTTCGTCCTGCGCGGAGAGGGCGGCAGGCTATACGGCCGCGGCACCACCGACATGAAGGGCTTCCTCGCCTGCACATTGGCGGCGCTCCCAGGACTTGCGGCGATGAACCTGCGGCAGCCAATTCATCTCGCATTCTCCTATGACGAAGAGGCGGGGTGCCGTGGTGTGCCGCATCTCCTGGCCGCGTTGCCGAGCTTATGCGAGAGGCCGCTTGGCGCGATTGTCGGCGAGCCGAGCCGGATGCAGCCTGTGCGCGCGCACAAGGGGAAGGCCGCCGCGCGGCTCGAGGTGACCGGGCGATCCGGCCATTCCTCACGCCCCGATCTCGGACTCAACGCTGTGCACGCCATGGTCGGCGTCATCGCGAACGCCGTAGCCTACGGCCAATCCCTCGCCGACGGGCCGCTCGATGAAAATTTCGAGCCCCCATATTCTTCCTTGCAGGTGGGCGTCATCGCCGGTGGACAGGCGGTCAACATCATCCCTGGCCACTGCACAGCCGATATCGAGGTGCGCGCCGTGCCCGGCGTTTCTCCAGCCTCCCTGCTTGAGCCTGTCAAGACCCGGCTTTTCGCCCTGCGAGACAGCGGCTTCGATGTGGCGTGGCACGAGTTGAGTACCTATCCCGCCCTCGCGCCCGCGAACGGGAGCGCGCTAGCGGCCGTTCTGACCGAGCTGACGGGGCAGGAGCCGCTCACGGCCGTCAGCTTCGGCACGGAGGCCGGGCTTTACCAGCAGGCCGGCATCGACGCGATCATTTGCGGTCCTGGCGATATCGGCCGTGCCCATCGTCCCAATGAGTATATCGAGATCGGTGAACTCGCCGCTTGCCGGAAGATGATCGAGGGGCTTGGCGCGCGTCTTGCGGCCTGAAGGAAGGGCGGTCGCCATGGCGTTTCTTTTCAATTCCGATGCGGCGCGTGCTGCGGTCTTCCGCGAGATATTCGCGCGCGAGCTCCCGGATCTGGAATTCTTCCATTCCGGAGATGAGATGGAGCCGGAGAAGGTGCGGTATCTCATCACCTGGACGGCGCCGGACGAGATCTCGCGCTACCGCAATCTGGAAGTGCTGTTTTCCATCGGCGCGGGCGTCGACCAGTTCAAGCAGGACGTAGTGCCAAGCCATGTGAAGCTTGTGCGCATGGTCGAGAACGGCATCATACGCATGATGCAGGAATACGTTGCGCTCGGCGTGTTGGCGCTCCACCGCGAGATGCCCGCCTATCTTGAGCAGCAGAAAAAGTGCTTGTGGAAACCGATTGCCGCTCGACAGGCGGCCGAACGCCGGGTTGGCTTTCTCGGCCTTGGCATGCTGGCCCGCGCGGCTATCGAGCGCTTGAAGCCGTTCCAGTTTCAGCTTGCCGGGTGGAGCCGCAGCGAAAAGCGGATCGAGGACGTCGCCTGCTTTCACGGCACGGACCAACTCGCGGGCTTTCTGAAGCAAACGGATATTCTCGTCTGCCTGCTCCCGCTCACGGAACAAACGCACGGCATGCTCGATGCGGAGTTCTTCCACTTACTGCCCGCCGGGGCGCAGCTGCTGCATGTCGGCAGGGGTCCGCAACTGGACCAGACCGCGCTGATCGACGCGCTCGACACCGGTCACGTATCTGCGGCGATGCTTGATGTCACCGATCCAGAACCGCTCCCGGAAAACCATCCGCTGTGGTCGCATCCGAAGGTGATGATAACGCCGCACATCGCCTCGGTGACGCAACCGCATACGGCGGCACAATCCGTCGTCGACAACATTCGGCGCCACCGCGCCGGAGAAGAACTGATCGGCCTCGTCGATCGGACACTCGGCTACTAACAAGGAAACATCACATGTCACTTCTGATCACGATCGACACAGTTCCAGACTTCGCGCCGAAGGAGGCATTACCGGCTCCGGAGCGGCTCATTTCGGGCAATCCATCCTTCAAGACCTGGGCGCAGGATGCCTCGAAAGGTGAGAAGGTTCTGACCGGCGTCTGGGAGGCGACGCCCGGCGAGACGCATTCGATCAAGGGCACTATCTACGAGTTCTGCCATATCGTTTCGGGTCTCGTCGAAATCGAGGAGAAGGGCGGTGAGACCAAGACTTACCGCGCCGGCGACAGTTTCGTGATGAAACCCGGTTTCGTCGGCGTCTGGCGCACGATCGAGACCGTGCGCAAGATCTACGTCTGCGTTTATGACTGAGTTCAGTGGTCAAGGTCCGGCCGAATAGCGCGCGGCGGTTCCAGAACAATCGGCTTTCCAGGTTCCGCCTGACGCGATTCGACGCCGTCGGAGGCATCAACCTCGACGGAAAATGCGGCGGGCGGTCGACTACTGTTCCAGTGACGCCAGTGCGAATGAGGACCTCCATCCATGAAGACCTACAAGATAGCGCTGATCCCCGGCGACGGCATCGGCAAGGACGTGACGCAGGCGGCATGGCAGGTGCTGCAGGCGGCGGCTAAGCAGGGCGGTTTCGTGCTTGATGACACAAGATTCCCGTGGTCGTGCGCCTACTACCTGGAGACGGGTGCAATGATGCCGTCAGACGGCATCGATACACTCCGAAAATTCGATGCGATCTATCTCGGCGCTGTGGGCTGGTCCGCGGGAGTGCCCGACTCAGTATCGCTTCACGGACTGCTCCTGCCGATCCGGAAAGGCTTCACGCAGTACGCCAACATACGACCGCACCGGCTGTTGCCGGGCGTTCAGGGGCCCCTCCGCTCCGATGGTTTCGATATCCTGTGCATCCGCGAGAATACGGAAGGCGAATATTCCGGCGCCGGTGGGCGCGTTCATTCCGGCACGGCCGATGAGGTCGCGGTTGAGACTGCGATCTTCACGCGTGCGGGTGTCGAACGGATCATCCGTTTCGGTTTCGAACAGGCGCGGGCGCGTCGCAAGAAGCTCGCATCTGTCACCAAATCCAACGCGCAGAAACACTCCATGGTTTTCTGGGATGAGGTCACGCGCGAGGTGGCGAAAGACTATGCCGATGTGGAGGTCTCGCACTACCACATCGACGCCATTGCCGCCCGTATGGTCCTGGCGCCGGAAAGCCTCGACGTAATCGTCGCATCGAACCTTTTCGGCGACATCCTCACCGATATTGGAGCGGCCATTCAGGGAGGGCTGGGTTACGCCGCCTCCGCCAATATCAATCCCGATCGCAGCGTGCCTTCCATGTTTGAGCCGGTCCATGGTTCGGCGCCCGACATCGCGCATCTCGGCGTCGCCAATCCGATCGCCGCGATCTGGTCCGGTGCCATGATGCTCGAGCATCTGGGCGAGGGGCAGGCTGCGGCGGAAGTGATGTCGGCAATCGAGTCCGCAACCGCGCGGGGGATTGGCACGATCGCAGGCAAGGACAGGACTGAAACGATCATGCAGGCCGTGCTGGCAGGGTTAAGCTGAAAGGGCAGAGGAAAGACCATGAATGCGATGACGAAGATTGGCATGTTCAACGACTCCGACCTTTTTCGCCAGCAGGCGCTGATTGGCGGTGTCTGGCGGGATGCGGAAACGAAGGGCGTGGTCGATGTCGTTGACCCGGCCAGCCAAAGTGTTCTCGGCACCGTTCCCGCAATGGGGGAGAACGAGACGAGAGCGGCAATCGATGCCGCGGCCGAGGCCTTCAAAGGCTGGAAGAAAAGGACGCATGCCGAGCGTGCAGGATTTCTGGAACGCTGGCACGACCTCATCCGCCAGCACGAACAGGATCTCGCGCTCCTGCTGACGCTGGAACAGGGCAAGCCGCTTGCCGAGGCGTTAGCAGAAATCCGCTACGGCGCATCTTTTGTGAAATGGTTTGCGGAGGAGGCGCGCCGGATCGGTGGCTCGACCATTCCGTCACCCACGGCCGATCGCCGCATTCTGGTGCTGAAAGAACCCGTCGGTGTCTGCGCCATCATCACGCCGTGGAATTTCCCCAACGCGATGATCGCACGCAAAGTAGCACCGGCGCTGGCCGCAGGTTGTACGGTTGTCATCAAGCCGTCGGAATTTACGCCATTCTCGGCGCTGGCGCTCGGCGTTCTGGCGGAACGGGCAGGTATCCCTGCAGGCGTGATCAACATTGTGACCGGCATGCCCGTCGAAATCGGCAACGAACTGATGGCCAATCAGACGGTGCGCAAGATTTCGTTCACCGGTTCGACCCGCGTCGGTGCGCTGCTCATGCGTGGCGCTTCCGATAGCATCAAGCGGCTGAGCCTGGAGCTTGGCGGCAACGCACCCTTTATCGTCTTTGATGACGCCGATCTGGATAAGGCAGTTGAAGGGGTGATCGCATCCAAGTTCCGCAATGGCGGTCAAACCTGCGTCTGCGCGAACCGGATTCTTGTGCAGGAAGGCGTTTACGACGCTTTCGCCGAAAAGCTGAGCCGGCTCGTCACGCGGATGAAGGTTGGCGCAGGGACCGATGAGGGCACTGAGATCGGCCCGATGATCAACGCAGCCGCGATCGACAAGATCGAGCGTCACATCGCCGATGCTCAGGCGAAAGGTGCGCAGATCATCGCCCAAAGCGAGACTATGCCGGAGGGTAAGCAATATGCACGGCCCGTCGTGCTGGGAGAAGCTACTGCGGGGATGCTCCTGGCATCGGAAGAGACGTTCGGTCCAGTGGCGCCGCTTTTTCGCTTCGAGACGGAGGAAGAGGCCATCGCCATTGCGAACGGTACGCCGTTCGGCCTTGCCGCCTACTTCTACACCGACAACCTCAAGCGCTCATGGCGTGTTGCCGAGGCGCTGGAGTTCGGTATGGTCGGGCTCAACACAGGCATGATCTCTACCGAGGTTGCGCCTTTCGGCGGAGTCAAGCAGTCAGGAGTGGGGCGCGAAGGATCGCAGCTCGGCATCGAGGAATATCTCGAGGTCAAGGCGCTTCATGTTGGCGGGCTTAACTAGTTATCTTGCACGCAGGTGGAAACACTTGCAGCTCTAAAGCGTTGGAACCACAAGAAAGGGGCGGTGAAAACCGCCCCTTTCTCTATCGCGACCAATGACTATTAACGTTCTGGGAGCGCCTCAGTCTGGTGCGACTGCGCCAGCAAACAAAGTTCAGGCGAATTCCCGAACAGGCTCCAGCCCGACGGCGCCGGCCAGACCGCCGATATCCTTGATTTCGGTATATTCGTAGAAGGGGTTCGCAGGTTCATGGCCGCGGTTCACCCAGACCTTGCTCTTGATGCCAAGATCATAAGCCGTCATGAGATCGTAGCGGAATGAAGACGACACATGTGTGATGTCCTCCGGGCCGCAGCCTAGCTTCTCGAGCATATATTCGAAGCCCTTCATCTGGGGCTTGTAGGCGCCGGTCTCCTCAGCCGTGATGACCATGTGAAAGGGTGCGCCGAGCTTTTCCACATTCGACAGGATCAGGCTCTTCATGGAGTTCGACAGGATCACCAGCGGAATCTCCTTGGCGACCTTGGCCAGGCCCGCCGGTACATCCGGGTGCGGACCCCACGTCGGCACTTCCGCATAGATGCGCTGGGCATCTTCGGGCCGGAATGCGACGCCGCTGCGCTTGCAGGTCCGTTCCACGGAATTGTGCACGACCTCGCCGTACGGCTTCCAGGCGCCAAGAACCTCGTCGAGGCGATAGGCCGAGAAATCCTTGATGAACTGCGCCATCCCAGCCGGGGAGAGCTGCGCGCCGAAAACGCGTCTCGCCGCACCGGCCATGTCGAAGTTGGTCAGCGTACCATAGCAGTCGAAGGTGATGTATTTCGGTCTGAACTGGGTCATAGGCGTCGATCCTTCCAATCCTGTCGGCACCGCGTGCCTTTAACAGCAAGGATCATAATGAGGACCGCAGAAGACTAGTCGCCGCATTCGATGCGCCCTGAAGCAGATTGTTTTGTATTGCGTGAGAGCTTTGGCAGAGAGTTGCGCCTGAGTTCGTTTCGAGCTTCGGCGGGAGCGCGATCCTTCAGCCGTGCGTCGGCATAAGATGCGGCGCCGGCGACAAAGGAAACTCAAAACGCCCATCGCTCAGGTTCTGGTCGGGAGGAACTGCTGCCCGCGGCGGGCTATCTTCGGCCTAGGCGAATTCAGGCCCGAAATGAACCGTGACCGCGCAGCAGATCACGCTGGAAAACGAGCTGAAGGACGAAACCGCACCACACCGGACTTACGCTCTCGTAAGGCAGGCACTACGCTGAATCGGAGGAAGCAAATGCTGGCAAACTCACTGATCGAACTCGATCGCGCACATCTGGTTCACCCGTTTTCATGCTATCGGAGCCACGAGGAGACGGGCGTGCGGGTGCTCAAATCCGCCAAAGGCGCAACCGTGACCGATGCAAGCGGGAAAACCCTGCTGGACGGATTCGCCGGTCTATGGTGTGTAAATATCGGATATGGCCAGGAAAGCGTCATTGAAGCAGCGGCAAAGCAGCTAAGAGAGCTTCCCTATGCGACGGGATATTTCGGGCTCGGATCCGAGCCTGCCATTCGCCTTGCTGCCAGGCTTGCCGAGCTGGCGCCCGGCGATTTGAACCATGTCTATTTCACGCTTGGCGGCTCCGACGCGGTCGACAGTACGATCCGCTTCATTCGCTATTACTACCATGCCAAGGGTACGCCGCAAAAGGACCAGTTCATCTCGGTGGAGCAGGGCTACCATGGATCCTCGACGGCAGGGTCAGGTCTGACCGCGATCCCGGCTTTTCACGCGGGTTTCGGCGTGCCTTACGACTGGCAGCACAAGATTCCCTCGCACTACGCCTATCGCAATCCGGTCGGTTCCGATCCGCAGGCGATCATCGGCGCATCGGTCGCGGCCCTGCGGGCCAAAATTGCAGAACTCGGCGCGGGCCGCGTTGCGGCCTTCTACGCCGAACCAATCCAGGGTTCGGGCGGTGTCCTCGTTCCACCGACAGGTTGGCTGAAGGCTCTGCACGCCGTGTGCAAGGAACACGACATCCTGTTCATTGCCGACGAAGTTATCACTGCCTTTGGCCGCACAGGCCCTCTCTTCGCCTGTGAGGAAGACGAGGTCGTGCCGGATTTCATGACCACGGCGAAGGGACTGACCTCGGGCTACGTGCCGATGGGCGCCGTCTTCATGTCGGACCATGTGTACAATACGATCGCGGACGGAGCCGGCAAGGCGGCTGTCGGCCATGGCTATACTTATTCGGCCCATCCCGTGAGCGCGGCCGTCGGGCTCGAATGCCTGCGTCTCTATGAAGATGGCCTGCTCGAGAATGGGCGGAAGGTGGGGAAGCGGTTGATGGAAGGCCTTCGCTCGCTCGCCGACCACCCGCTGGTTGGCGACATTCGCGGTCGCGGCATGCTGGCAGCAATCGAGTTGGTCACCGACAAGGCACGCAAGACACCGCTGCCGGCGGCGGCCGATCCGGGGCGCCGCATCTTCGAGCGCGCGTGGGCAAACGGCCTTGTCGTCCGTGCCTTCAACAGCGGCATCCTCGGCTTTGCGCCGCCGCTCTGCTGCACCGAGGACGATATTGATCGAATCGTCGAACGCACGCGGATGACGCTGGACCAAACCCTCGAAGATAAGGATGTGCGGGCAGCGATGAAGCCATGATCAGCGGGCGCATTGCATTGACCAGGGCTAAACTCATGCCGCCCGGGTCTCTCGCATGTGTCCCGGCCTAAGTATCAGCCCAGACGCTTCTTTCTCCGTTGTACGAACGCTTGGCTCGCCGTCACCGAGGCTTCACGTCCGCCACTTGCCAAACCTGGTCAGCGGCGCACCCACTGATCGACTTTTGCCCCTGTCACCCATCGCGCAGCAAAGATGATGGTCGGGCGATTTGTCTCCACGAATCGTCGACCTCGCATCGGCCACGCTGAAGCTCAGCGAGGTCGGTCGTGACTCGTTGCACGGCTCTTCGGCCTGGAGCCCGCCATTGAGACAATTCCCGCCCGCTCAAGGGCCGCCAAGGAGCGGGATACGTTCGGCTGCGGACGCGCCGCCAACCTGCACAGCTCCGTGATGCTTTGCGGTCGATACCGATGGATCAGCGCCACCAGCCGACAATTCTCAGGGGTCAACGCCCGCAGAATCTCTTCCGGCGCACACGACTGAGCCATTGGTTCAGGGACCACCAGATGCCCGGCCTCCTGAACCGTCGCCGCCGCCATCACTGTCGTGCGTGTTTTCCTAAGTAAGAGGTTTCCAAGTAAACAATGGCCTCGAGGAAAGACGGAAATGCCTCTTTTACCCTGTCGAGGCTTTCCTGGACCTTGTCGGTTTTCAGGTCAAAACCGTACCGATGCCTCACCAGGTGACGGAATCCGTGTAACTCACTCAAGGACTGATAAAGCTCGGGGTCGAGCACAGCCGGCCGGATGCCTGCAATTTCCGCCGACATCTGATCGAGCACGTCCTGGTGCATCGTAGGCCCTTGGGGAACGAGGCCGTCTATGTCGTTGGAGAGGCTGAGCAGGATGTCCTCGATGCTGTTGTAGACATTGTGGACTCCCAGCGAACTGCTGCGATCGCGCCCCATTCGCCGAGTGACAGCTCACTCCGATTCGCCAGATATTCCTCGCTTGCTGCAGTTCCTTCGCAGCGCGGTCGATTTTTGGCGACAGTTTTGCGAACGCCGGATGCTTAAACGCTGCCATTAAGCAATTCCTGCACTCGTTCGGACGAAACGTCTGAGGCAAAGATCAGGTCATAAGGAATGTTCGTTCCCCGAAGCTGGTCTGCGACCAAGCGCTCTACCATGGCCCGGCGCGCCGGATCAGTGCGTCCGTGCACCAGCAGATCTACGTCAGAGTGGACGCGGAAACGGTTTTTCGCGAGGGATCCGACAACAGAGATATCGACGCCGCGGGCTTTGGCGTTCCGGAGAATACGCGATACACAGGCTTGCGCAGTCATCCGGCGATCGTCAGCTCTTCGGTGGATCAAAGTGTCAATCTTGTTCATCTTTTCGCCTGTTGCCTTTGCTCCAACTGTGACCCGAGGCGAGATTGTCGCAACTCCGCAAGCTGTGCGCGCTACCTGCCTATACATCATTCATATTCAGGCCATTTGACGACAGGCGAGTGGCAATGACGGCCTCACCCGAAACGTGGACATCGTCATTCGACAAATGCCGCGCGCAACAAGATGGAGCTTGGCACGAGCGCCCGCCGCTTGAGGACGGAGCCGGAGCTGCCTTCTCATTTGTCGAAAATGATGTCGAGAGGCAAATGGGATTTCACGATCGGTGACTTCAGCACGACGAAGCTGAAATATTTGTCGATTCCGATATCCAATTCGATCATGCGCTCCATAATCGTCTGGTACTCGCTGATGCCTGCTGTGACAAACTTCACAAGATAGTCGTAACCGCCTGACACCAGATGGCATTCGATGACAGAATCGACTTTCTGAATAGCGGTGAGAAATCTCGCGAAGTCGTTCTGTTGATGGTGCTTGAGCGTGACTTCGGTGAAGATCGTTAGAGTCTGTCCGAGCTTGGACACATCGATCTGGGCGGAATAGCCGGTGATGAAGCCTTCCGCCTGAAGCTTCTTCACCCGCATCAGGCAAGGGCTCGGCGAAAGGTTGACGAGGTCGGCAAGCTCGACATTCGTGACTCGCCCGTTCTTTTGCAGTTGGGATAAGATCTTGATGTCGATCTTGTCGAGCTTCATTGGAAACCTGTCACATGTTCGAACCGCGGATCGCTCGGCAGACGGCGTCCGTCACTCCCTGCGTGGTCGCTGTCCCTCCCACGTCCGGCGTCAGCACGCCTTCACTCGTCACCGTTTCCACAGCGCTCATCAACCGCACGGCCGCTGCGCTCTCGCCCAGATGTTCGAGCATCTGGGCAGCGGTCCAGAAGGTGGCGACCGGGTTGGCAAGACCCTTGCCGGCGATGTCGAATGCCGAGCCGTGAATTGGCTCGAACATCGAGGGATAGCGCCGCTCGGGATCAATGTTGGCGGTCGGTGCAACGCCGAGACTGCCCGCGAGCGCGCCTGCAAGGTCCGACAATATGTCGGCGTGAAGATTGGTGGCGACGATCGTATCGAGGCTCCGAGGTTTCAACGTCATACGCACTGTCATAGCATCGACTAGCATCTTGTCCCACGCGACGTCAGGGAACTCTTGCGCCACCTCCGCTGCGATTTCGTCCCGCATTACCATGCCGTGACGCTGAGCGTTGGATTTCGTAACCACGGTCAGGAGCTTTCGCGGCCGTGACTGCGCCAGCCGGAATGCATAGCGGATGATGCGGGTGACGCCGACGCGCGTGAAGATCGCGACCTCGGTTCCGACCTCCTCGGGGAAGCCGCGATGGGCGCGGCCGCCGTGGCCCGAATACTCGCCCTCGGAATTCTCCCGCACGATCACCCAATCCAGATCGCCAGGGCCAACACCCGCCAGCGGAGAAACGATCCCGGGCAATATTCTTGTCGGCCGCACGTTCGCGTATTGATCAAAGCCTTGGCAAATCGGCAGCCGGAGGCCCCAGAGCGTGATATCGTCGGGCAGGTCGGGAGCGCCTACCGCGCCAAAGAAGATGGCGTCGAAGCGCTTCAGTTGCGCCACGCCATCTTCGGGCATCATCCGACCATGGGCCTTGTAGTAGTCCGAGCCCCAGTCGAAGTGCTGGACGCGCAGCTTGAAGTCGCCGCAGCGCTGCTGCAGCGCCTCAAGCGCCTGGAGACCTGCGGCAATGACCTCTGGCCCGATCCCGTCGGCAGGAATGGCGGCAATCTCATATTCGCGCATCGTTACTTCCCTGTTTTTGGTGCTGGCCGCATCGTGCCTCAATCTCGTGTGCGACCGATTGTACCTTGGCAAGACGGTCCTCTCAGAATTCAGCGACCTTGCCCCACGCAGCGGTCTTCAGACGCTCGGGCCTATAAGGACGCGGATCGACAATAGGCTCGCTGCCTGTGATGATGTCGGCGATCATATGCCCCGCGCCGGGGCCAATCCCGAAGCCGTGACCGCTGAATCCCGCCGCCAGGATGAAGCCCGGAATCCCCTCCACTTCGCCGACTGCGGGAATGCCGTCGGGTGTACTGTCGATATAACCCGCCCACACATCGGAGATCGCGACCCGTTGGAGTTCGGGGATCAATTCGCAGGCTCTCCGATATGTCAGCCGAATCTGCCCCATGTCGGGCTTCGGGTCGAGAATCCGGTTCCGTTCCATTGGCGTGATGTCGTCGAGGGTCCATTTGCGCAGGCTTTCGTGGCCCTGACGCCAGCCCTCGAAGGCGCCCGGGGCGAGATTGCGCCAGCGGCGGGCGAACATAGGTACAAACTCGCGGCTGAACCTGAACTGTTGCGGCGTTGGATCGACACGCGCCCGCCCGCTGATCGCCAGCGTGTATCCACCGTTGCTGCGCCGCGTCAGGGAGATGCGAGCGGTATGCAGGGCATCTGGCAGACCGTTTGCGCCTGGCGCCACGGCCAGAATGGACTGACGCACGGCAGCTTGCGGAAAACGCATACCAAGCTGGTTGCAGAAGGAAGAAGCCCACGCGCCCCCGGCCATGACCACGGTCTTTGTCCGGATGCTACCCGCTTCGGTCACGACAGCGCTCACCCGGCCGGCGCTCAATTCCAGCCCGCGCGCCGCGCAGTGCTGATGAACGGTGCCTCCCGCCGCCATGATGCCGCGCGCCGCAACCGGCACTGCCTTGGAAGGGTCCGCCGTTCCGTCGGCTGGCGAGAACACGCCACCTTTCCATTTGCGGCGCGTCGCTCTGCCCCGTTCGGTGGCTTCTTCCGCGCTCAGCATGTGCGTGGTGACGCCGACCGTTCTCGCAAAATCGCGCCACTTTGCCCAGCCTGCCAGCTCATTTTCGTCCTGTGAGAGATAGAGGAGCCCGCAGCGGCGAAAGCCGGTGTCTTGGCCGGTCTCCTGTGCTACCTTCTCCCAGAGGTCGAGGCTCTTGGTCGCCATCGGCAGCTCACGCGCATCCCGGTTCTGCTGGCGGCACCAGCCCCAGTTGCGGCTTGACTGCTCGGCCGCAATACGCCCCTTCTCGATCAGGGTGACCTTGAGGCCGCGGCGCGCCAGATAGTAAGCGCTGAACACGCCCACCACCCCGCCGCCGATGACGACGACGTCCGCCTCGCGAGGGAGAGAAGGGCTGCAGTCGATGTGCATGAGCGGCGCGGGCATGGATGGGACTCCGGTAATTTGAACCATCCTAACCTGCCGCCCGCAGAGGCAGACTGCGGAGTTTGTGCCTGGACGGAATTTCCTGCGTTTAGCAGTCCCCAGGACAGGCAATTATTGCGCTAAGAGCTCGCTGCGTGGGCAAGCTGGAGTACATTTCATGCAGTCACGTCATCTGCGGCATGGGCGGCATACGGCGCAGTCGTCGACCTTGATCGGCAGCGCCTTGGCCGACATTGCGATGGGCCGCACGGTCACCAATCCGTTTGGGCGCCATGGCCCGCAAATGGTGTCGATGTACACCGGAAATCTTTGGTCCTATCCCTCATGGCCACGTATTGCCGAATGAAGGATATGGTTGCCTGATCCCGGTTTCCGCGCCGAAACGGGAACAGAGTGAAATGCCGAACTGGATGTTCTTTTCAGAAGTTCCTGCCGCCCGAGGGCCAAGTTTCGAAGACTCTGCGGAAACAGAACAGTCAAACTGGCTGCAAGAACGGAGCAACCCTTCCTTTTGGCAGGCAGGCTCTAGAGGACATTCGACAGGCAAGGCTTGCCCACTCGGAGAGTTCTCCAAGAAAAGGGAAACTGAGTCCGGTACACGGACCGGATTTCATAAGGGAACCGCCAGGATGAGCAGAACCCGTCACTCGCAGCCTCAGCGCGCGAAGCGCCGAGAAGGCCGGACTACGGCCGCTAGGGTGAGGCGCTTCTGCTCAAAGGGCGATGAAGCGGTCCGCAACAGGGTGGACGCGCTCGGTTGAAAGGGGAGGTGATCTCGATGATCGCAAGCATCCAGGCTGTAGCGCCCCACGATGTGGCGCTTTCGGTGCGCGACCTCACAGTGAATTTGCCGCAAGGCATGGAACGGACCCATGCTGTCAAGGACATTTCCTTCGATCTGAAACGCGGCCAGATCCTTTGCATCATAGGCGAGTCCGGATCGGGTAAGTCGGTGACGGCGAACGCGATCATGGGGCTTCTGCCGAAGGTGATCCGCCTCTCATCGGGTGTCATCCAGCTGGAAGGGATGAACATCGTTGGCATGTCGCCAGACAAGCTGCGCAACCTGCGTGGACGGGTCGTGTCGATGATCTTTCAGGACCCGCTCTCAGCGCTGAATCCCCTGATGACGGTGGGCGCGCAGATTGACGAGGTCATGGCAGCGCACGGCTTCGGCACGCCACAAACCTGTCGGAACCGCGCAATCGAACTGCTCACTGAAGTAGGCCTGCCAGATCCCGAACTCATGTATTACCAGTACCCGTTCCGGCTTTCGGGCGGGCAGCGGCAGCGCGTCATGATCGCCATGGCCTTGGCGCTCGAGCCGACGGTGCTGATTGCGGATGAGCCGACCACCGGGCTCGACGTCACCACCCAGGCTCAGATCCTGCAACTGATCCGTGACATTCAGCGGCGCAAGGGCATGAGCGTGATGTTCATCACCCACGATTTCGGCGTGGTGGCCGAGATCGCCGACAGCGTCGTGGTGATGGAAAAGGGCCATGTCGTCGAACAAGGCAGCGCCGAGCAGGTGTTGAAGTCGCCCAAGCACCCTTATACCCAGCGCCTGATTGCAGCCGTACCGCATTTGACCGGCGAAGATCGCCCCCGTCCGGACGCTGCGAGCAAAGAGCCGATCCTGAAGGTTGAGGGTCTGGTGAAGACCTATCGCGGTGGCAGCGCGCTGTTCGGCGCGCAACGGACTGTGACAGCGGTCAACGAGGTTTCGTTCGAACTGGCGCCCGGCCGCACGCTTGGGGTCGTAGGCGAGAGCGGTTCGGGGAAATCGTCGCTGGGCCGGCTGCTGATCAAGCTGCTGGACAGTGACGGCGGCGGGATCTTGTTTGAGGGCTGTGACATAGCCAAGCTTTCCGAAGCGAAGTTCCGCCCGCTTCGACCGCGGATCCAGATGATCTTCCAGGATCCCTTCGCTTCTCTGAACCCACGCTCGACGGTCGGTCACATCATGACGGTAGGCCCGCTGGCGCACGGGATGCCTTATGTCCAAGCGCGCGATGAAGCGCGTGCGCTTCTGGCCCATGTCGGTCTCGATGCCGGCGCTTTTGGCCGCTACCCGCACGAGTTCTCGGGTGGGCAACGCCAGCGCATCGGCATCGCTCGTGCGCTGATGTTCAAGCCGAAGCTGTTGATTGCCGACGAGGCGGTCTCCGCACTCGACGTGTCGATCCAGGCGCAGATCCTGCAGCTTCTGGACCAGATCCAGCGCGAGACGGGCGTGTCGATGGTCTTCATCACGCACGACCTGCGCGTCGCCAGCCAGATCTGCGACGAAATCGCAGTGATGCAGAAGGGCCGGATCGTCGAGCGCGGACCGCCCTCGCAAATATTCCTGAACCCGCAAGCAGCCTACACGCGCCAACTGGTAGCGGCGATTCCAGGAGAGCGGCCGGGCAATGCCCGTCCAGTAGCAGCAAACGCATAAGAAATAACAAGAGAGGAACTACCATGACCAAAAATTCATCGACTACGTCCAACTACTCGAGGCGCGAAGCGCTGCGCCTGATGGCGATAGGTGGGGCTGCAGGCCTGATCGCGCCCAATCTGTTGGGCAAGCCCGCCTTCGCCAAGACCCCTCCTGCAGGGCCGGCCGGGCGCGTCGTCGTCGGCCTCTCCCAAGAGCCGACCGTGTTCAATCCGCTGATGGCGCATATCGAAGTCGATGACGCGATCCATTTCTCGGTTTTCGACGCGCTGGTCCGCATGGATCCCCAAGGCGACCTACATCCAAACCTCGCGGCCGAGGTGCCAAGCCAAAAGAACGGCGGCATTTCGGAGGACGGTCTCAACTGGCGCATCCGGTTGCGTGACAATGCACGCTGGCACGACGGTGAGCCCTTCACGGCCGAAGACGTGAAATTCACCCTTGAGCTCATCACGAACCCGAAGTTTCGGGCTTGGCGCACGAGCGGCCATTCGCTCGTCCAGGACATCACAGTGGTTTCGCCCACCGAGATCACATGGCGGATGAAGGAGGCCTTCGCGCCCTATCTTTCGTTCTTGGCCGAAACCTTCATCGTGCCCAAGCACATTCTGGGGAAAGAAGCCGATCCGAACACAGCCGCGTTCAACCAGGCGCCGGTCGGCACCGGAGCATTCAAATGGGGCCAGCGTGTTGCGGGCGATCATATCGAGCTCGTCGCCAATCCTGAGTACGCCGGCGAAGGTCCCTATGTCGAGCAGCTCATCTTCAAATACATCCCCGACATGACCGTGCTCTACACTCAGTTCAAGAGCGGCGACGTGGACCTGGTCGATCAGTCGTTCATCACCGCCGACATTATACTGAAGCCCGCGAACTGCCGGACCGCGTGGTGACACTGGAGACAGGGGCATCCCTGGAGTCGATCTACCTCAATTTGGGCCGCCCGCAGTTCAAGGACCTGGCAGTGCGCCAGGCGCTCTACGCCGCGTTGGACAGGAAGGCGATTGTCGACACGATCTATTACGGCGTGGGTACCCTCACCGAGACCTTCATGCCGAAGGAGTCCTACTACTATGACCCGAAACTGCCGGTTCAGGAGTTCAATCTGGACCGGGCGCGCCAAATCCTCGATGAGGCCGGCTGGGTGCCGGGGCCGGATGGAATCCGCGCCAAGGATGGGGTGCGACTGTCCTTCTCCAACTCGACAACTTCCGGCAACAACCTGCGCGAGCAGACGCAGCAGTTCCTGCAGCAGACGTTTGCCGAGATCGGCGTCGAGATGACGATCTCGAATTTGCCGGCTGCAGTCATGTGGGGCGAGTTCTGGCTGAAATCGCAATTCGACACCGCCATGGTGGGCGTCACCTATCTGATTGCCGCGGACCCCGACGCCACAAACCGGCTCCATACGAAGGCAATCGCCGCTCAAGGCGGACACGGTTCGAACACCGGGCAATATTCCAATCCTGAGGTCGATGCCCTGCTCGAAAAGGGTGCTCGCAGCTTCGATCCGGAAGAACGGCGCGCGATCTATAATCGTGTGCAGGAAGTCGTGCGCCACGATCTGCCCTTCCTGCCGCTGTTCGCGTACACAATCGTCCTCGGGCGCAAGAAAGGGCTGGACGGCTTCGAGCCCAACGCCAACACCCGCACCGCGTCGTGGAATGCCGCGGCCTGGCAGTGGAAGGCCTAGATCCACGCAGTTGCCGCCGCCCAGCCCGATTCCGCCGCGGCGGCGGCAACAGACCAAAATCATCAACCCACAATGGAGGGACTCGAATGCGCGGCTTCCTGCTCAATCGCCTCTTGCAGAGCCTGGTGCTGCTTGTGATCGTTTCGATCATCGGCTTCGGCATTTTGAACCTCCTTCCCGGCGGCCCGCTGGCGCAATTCGGGCTTGATCCCGGAATGACCCAGCAGGATATCGAGCGTCTCAAGGGGCTGCTGGGCCTCGATCGCCCTATATGGATCCAATATCTGGACTGGGCATGGCGGCTGGTGCGGGGCGACTGGGGTCACTCCTTCCGCGACGGAGCGCCGGTCTTGGAGGTCATCGGCAGCCATCTCTTTGCCACGCTGCTGCTGATGGGTTCCTCAACCGTGATTGCAATCTCCATTGGCGCCTGGATCGGAATCCGCGGCGCCACGCGCCGCTACTCACTGTTCGACTATCTTGCAACTGTCGGCGCCATGGTCGCGTTGTCGGTCCCCACCTTCTGGTTCGGACTCGTCGGCATCTACGTCTTTTCCCTGAAGCTGGGCTGGCTGCCCGCGGGCAATATGTCCGAGATCGGCGATGCCTCGATCCTGGGCTATCTCCACCATCTGATCCTGCCAAGTATCGTGCTGTCGCTGGTCCATGTCGCGATCTGGAGCCGCTACATGCGGACGGCGACTCTCGACGCCATTAGCCAGGACTTCGTCAAGACGGCCCGGGCCAAAGGGTTGAGTGAACGCCGGATTTTGATGAAGCATGTCGTCGGCAACGCACTTTTGCCGATGATTACCTTGGCCGGGATGCAGCTTCCCAGCGTCCTTACCGGCGCGCTCGTGACCGAAACCGTCTTTACCTGGCCAGGAATGGGACGGTTGTTCCTCGATAGCCTTGGTTACAGCGACTATCCGGTTGTGATGGGGCTGCTGATGTTCTCCGCCATCCTCGTTCTGCTTGGAAACCTGATCGCCGACATTGTCGTCGCTATTGTCGATCCGCGCATTCGCCTGGCTTGAGCGCGCAACTTCCCCGACAGGAGACAGCCGATATGACCGCTTTCACCGCAAATGCAGCTCCAAGCCGATGGAGTAACAACCGCGCGGCACGTCGTTTCATGCGTCATCGCTTGGCGCTGCTCGGGTTGGCGATGATCATCTTCCTGAGCCTCGCCTGCGTCCTCGGCCCCCATCTCCTGCCTTATGACTCACTGTATATCGATCTGCGGGCCCGCTTTGCCCCTCCGCTGACGGGCTACCACTTTCTAGGTACCGATCCGCTTGGCCGCGACCTGGCGGCAAGGCTTTTGATGGCGGGACGAATCTCGCTGCTGGTGGGTTTCTTTGCCATGGTTTTATCGACGCTCATCGGCACGCTGGTCGGCGTAATTGCCGGCTATCGCGGCGGCTGGGTCGGGGCCACCCTGATGCGCACGGTCGATGGTTTCCTGTCATTCCCATCGATCTTTCTGCTGCTGGCGCTGGCTGCCGCACTGAAGCCCAGTCCTGTGATGATCACCGTCATTATCGCCCTCACCAGCTGGATGGAGGTTGCCCGCATAGTCGAAGCGGAAGTCCGCTCGTTACGCGAACGCGAGTTCGTCCTGGCCGGGCGAATGCTGGGATTGAGTGGCACCCACATCATGTTCCGCGAGATACTGCCCAACGCCATGGGGCCGATTATCGTTGCTTCCACCTTGACGGTCGCGCGCGCCATTCTCATGGAAGCCTACATCAGTTTCCTCGGCTACGGGATCCAGCCGCCACTGCCCAGCTGGGGCAACATGCTCAATGGCGCTCAGCAATATCTGGGCAGCGCACCCTGGCTGGCAATCATTCCCGGAGCTGCAATCACGATCGCGGTAACCAGTTTCAACTTCATCGGTGACGGGCTGCGTGATGCGCTCGACGTCCGAGACGACCACATCTGAAGTTTCACCGACCGTGGAGAAGTCAGCCCCGTGCAAGAGCCTCATATCGCCGACAAGAACACACCCTACTGGTGGGAAGCAGCGCCCGTCATGCCGCTGCCGCGGCAGCCCCTCGCAAAGAAGCTTGACGTGGCAATCGTCGGCGCCGGTTATGCCGGTCTTTCGGCCGGGCTTGTGCTGGCGCGCGAAGGACGCTCGGTCGCAGCTTTTGACGCAATGAATCCGGGCGAGGGTGCTTCCACCCGCAACGGCGGGATTACGAGCGCGAGCATCCGGCCGGACTATGCCACGATCACCCGGCGCTTCGGGGAAGAGAAGGCCATGGCGATCGAGGCCGAGGGTAAGGTCGCACGCGAATTCCTCTACGACTTCATCAAGACCGAAGGGCTCGACTGCGACTTCCGACTGGTTGGCCAATTCAAGGGCGCCTTCGGATATGAACAGTATGAGAAGATGGCGCGCGGCGCCGAGACGCTGGCAAAGAAACTGGGGATCGAGTCCTACGCGGTTCCGCATGCCGAGCAGCGAAATTATATCGGCACCGACTTCTACCGCGGCGGAACCGTTCGGATGGACATTGGCGGGCTGCACCCCGCAAAATTCCATGCTGAGCTCCTGCGGGTGGCGCTCGCATCCGGGTTGACGGTCCATTCGCATACAGTGGTAAAGTCGATCGAGAGTAACGGTTCGGGGTTCCGTGTCGCGACTTCGGCGGGGACGGTGGACGCACGGCAGGTTCTGGTCTGTACCAACGGCTATACCGACGGCGCTGCTCCCTTCCTGCGCCGCCGCCTGGTTCCGGTCCGCAGCCGGATCATCGTCACCGAGGAACTTGCGCCCGATGTCATGGCGCAACTGATGCCGAAGCTGATGACGGTCACCGAGAACCGGCAACTCGGTTTCTATTATCGTCCCTCGCCCGACGGAAAACGTATCCTGCTGGGGGGCCGTGACAGTTCCCGCGTCGGCGATCCGGCGGCGCCGAAACTTCTCCTTCGCAAGGGCCTGGTGAACCTTTTCCCAGAGTTGGAGAACGTGCGCCTTTCGCATTGCTGGTTCGGCAATGTGGCGATGAACCGAGACATGCTGCCCCGCATCTTCGAGAAGGACGGCGTGGTCTATGCAACTGGCTTCTGCGGTTCGGGCGTGGTCTGGGCGCCATGGATTGGCATGCGTGCGGCCCACAAGTTGATGGGGCATGGCGCGCAGTCGCGCACTGCGTTCGACTTTCGACCGCCTTCGGCCGTCCCGCTCTATCGTGGCAATCCGTGGTTCATGCCGGCGATTATCCAGGGCTATCGGTTGCAGGACCGTATCGCCTTCTGGCGCGCCAGACGCTAGTCGCCGATCCGTGGTTCATGCGGGCAACTCTTTGGGGCGCCCGCCGCTGATACGACTGCAGGATCACGCGCCGCCACCTTGTTGCCGTGTCGAAAAATCCGTCGGGACTGGGGGCCTGGTGCGAAACTGATCAGCGGTGGGACGCCTTTGCGCGGATCAGCGCGTCGGCCATGTAGAGGTCCTGCAGGGAGATGCCGGAACTGTCGAAGACAGTGATCTCATTGTCGAAGCGGCGTCCGAGCGCACGCCTTTCAATAACGTCGCCGATTGGTGTTACCACAAGCACGCCGGCGTCGATCTCGTCGCGCACGTGTTGGAACTCGCCGATCTGGACGGACTGGGAAAGCAAATCACAAAACAGACGTGCCTTGGGAAACAATTCGCTCGGCAATTCGCGTTGCCCGGAGCATCCGACCCGATGCTGACGATATGGGTTCCGGGTCCCACCCAAGCGGCATCGAACAGCGGTTCGCGTGCGGGTGTCGCCGTCACCACGATGTCGGCCGTGCGCACGGCTTCTTCCGGCAAGGCAGCGCGCGCCTTCAGTCCCCTTTCGCCGATCCGATCGACAAAAGCGTCGCGCCGCGGCGAAGGCCGGGCCACGACCAGCACTGTTTCGATTGGGCGGATGCGTGCCAGCGCCATCACTTCGAAGCTCGCCTGGTTGCCGGCCCCGAAGATCGCCAGAACCTTGGCTTGCTTGCGCGCAAGAAGATCGGCCGCAACCGCGTCGGCGGCGGCCGTCCTGTAGGCGTTGACCTTCCCGGCCTCGACTACGGCACCCAGCCGACCTGTATGCTGATCGAGCAGCACGATGGTCGAGTTGTGGCGGGGAAGGCCACGTGCCGGGTTGCCCGACCAGAAGGAGCCAATTTTCACGCCGGTCAGCTCGCCCGACGAACCGGATTTGATTGAGAAGGTATTGGTCACCTCCTGTGTGCGCCCCAGAACAGCCGGAAAGACCCAGCTCTGCCGCGATGCTGCCGCCACGAGAGCCTCGCGCGCCGCCTCGAAAGCAAGTTCATGCGTGACGAGGGCGGCTGACTCCTCTTCGCTGATGTAGATCATCCAAAATTCCTCCTGGGCATCGCCGATCGGGCAACCACGAAGTGGCGATTCAAGGTACCAGGTATTCCTCGCCCGATTTGCACGATTTGGCATGCCGAGGAACTGCGTAAAACGAATAATAACGCTGATTTGACGGGGCAAAACAGCAGCGAAATCTGTCCGCCGGGCGCGACCCTAAGATCCGACTTCAATCCGACTCTGGATCAACTGACAGCGTTGCACCTTATGGCCTTTGAGCATGACAGAGATATCGTCAGCGCCCCGATCGAGCTGATGGAATTGGAAACCCGCCATTTGCCGGGCGCACTGAAGCTGTCGCAGGAGATGGCCTGGCCCTACCGTCACGAGGATTGGGAATTTGCTCTGATGGTCGGCAATGGCCTGGTCCTTGAGCGGGCAGGACAGGTGATTGGCACGGCCATGTCCTGGAATTACGGACAGTCCTATGCCTCGGTCGGGATGATCATAGTTACTGGCTCCGCGCAAGGCGGTGGCAACGGGGCCCGGCTCTTTGATGGATTGCTTGAGGCGACACACGGTCGCAACCTGCTGCTCAACTCAACCGAAGAGGGGCTGGCGCTCTACAAGCGACGCGGCTTCACTGCCTGGGGCACGGTGCTTCAGCACCAGGGCTCGCTGGCTGTCGCCGTGACGCGGAGTATCAGCGACGACATCCGTCAAGCGACAGCCTCCGACCTCGCGGCAATCCAGGCCTTCGACGAACGGGCCACGGGCATGCCCCGGCTGGCGATGGTGGCTGCGCTCGCCGATGTGGGCAAAGCATTGGTCATTGAGCGCAGGGGACGGATTGCAGGCTACGCTGTCGCCAGGAGGTTTGGCCGCGGCTATGTCGTCGGCCCTTGTGCAGCCGAGAGCGACCACGACGCGCGGCTTCTGATCCTGGCCCAGCTTTCGAAGCTTCACAATCAATTCGTTCGCATCGACGTCTATGCCGAGGATGGATTGGGCGACTGGCTTGCGAGCCTTGGCCTGCAGCGGTCCGGCACTGCGACCGCCATGGTCAAAGGACAGCGACCCGTCGCCGAGGGGCCAGCCCATATGTATGCGTTGGCAAACCAGTCGTTCACTTAGGAAACGAGACTATGAACAAGATGGCGGCAAGCCTGGCGGTGAGCGAGACGGCTAGGACGATCGACGCCTTGGTCACGCCGGCGCTGCTTCTCGACCGTGGGCGGCTCGGACGCAACATTCAGCGCTTGGCTGAGCGCGCCAGGAAGCTTGGCGTGGTGCTGCGCCCGCATATGAAGACGGCCAAGAGCATTGATGTTGTCCGATACGCGTTTCACCGCGAACCCGGACCGATCACGGTCTCGACCATCGCCGAGGCGGAGTATTTCGCGGGCCATGGCTTTCGAGACATGACCTATGCGGTCGGCATCTCGCCGGCCTCGGCCAAGCGGGCCATGGAGCTTTGTCGCCGCACCGGCGCTGATGTGAAGCTGTTGCTCGATTCGGTCGAGCAGGCCGATGCCCTGGCCAGCGTCCGCGAAGCCACCGGTATGACCCCATCTGTTTTCATCGAACTGGACTGCGATGACCATCGCGGTGGCTTGAGGCCGGACGACCCGAAGTTGCTCGACGTGGCCGGCAGTGTCGTCGCGGCCAGTGCCAAACTGGTCGGCGTTCTCGCCCATGCAGGCGAATCCTATAGCTTGAACACGCCCGATGCGCTGGTCAAGGCAGGCGAGAACGAGCGGTCAGCCACGGTGCGCGCCGCTGAAATCCTGCGCGCCCATGGCCATGCCTGCCCGATCGTCAGCGTCGGCTCGACCCCGACAGCGCATTTCGCCGGCAATCTTGAGGGGGTCACGGAGCTGCGTGCCGGCGTCTACATGTTCTTCGACCTGGTCCAGCACGGCGTTGGGGTGTGCGAACTCGATGACATCGCGATTTCCGTATTGGCCACGGTGATCGGGTCCAAGCCGGAAAAGGGATGGGTGCTGGTTGACGCCGGATGGATGGCGCTTTCGCGCGACCGGGGAACCGCAAACCAGCAGATCGACCAGGGTTACGGCGTGGTCTGCGACGAAAAGGGGCGGGTGCTTGAAGATGTGATCGTGGCCCAGGCCAGCCAGGAACACGGTATCCTCGCCATTCGTGCCGGTTCTGGAAAGTCCATGCCCGAGCTGCCGCTCGGGACTCGGGTCCGGATTCTGTCCAACCATGCGTGTGCGACGGCCGCCCAGCATGATTTCTACAACGTCGTCAACGGGGCCAGCCCCAAGATTGAAGCACGTTGGGAGCGGATGCGCGGCTGGTAGGCGCGCGACTAGGCTCGGATGTCGCCCCACTCAAATCAGCACTGGTGGTCAAGAAAATGAAGTTTACCTCTTACTGGCTGGATACGTCTCAGCCGTTCAATGAAGGGTCGTCCAAACCGCTCGAAGGCCACTACGACGTGGCGATTGTGGGCGGCGGCTTGACCGGCTCCTCCGCCGCGCTGGCCCTTACCAAAAAGGGCGCCCGGGTTGGCCTGTTGGAGGCCGAAACGATCGGCAATGCCGCGTCCGGCCGCAATGGCGGCATGTGCAACAACGGCTTTGCCCAGAACTATGCAATCATAGCTGGCAGGCACGGCAAGCCTGCCGCAAATGCGCTCTACAAGGCTTTCGACGCCGGCGTCGATATGGTCGAGCGGTTGGTGCAGGAAGAGAAGATCGACTGCAGCTTCTCCCGCGTCGGCAAGCTCAAGCTTGCCGCCAAGTCCGAGCACTACGACATGCTGGCGCGCAGCCAGGAACTACTGGCTGCCAATGTCGATCCCGACACCAGGATGATCGCGCGCGAGGACCTGCGAACCGAAGTCGGTACCGACCGCTACCATGGCGGGCTGCTCTTTCCCAAGAGCGCGGCCATGCATGTCGGCCGGTTCGTCCGGGGCCTCGCGACCGCCGCTGCCCGGCGTGGCGCAGAGGTCCATGAACGCTCGCCCGTCACTGCGATGCGAAAGGTTTCAGGCGGGCATGAGGTAACGACGCCAAAGGGCAAGATCGTCGCGCGGCAGGTCCTGTTGGCAAGCGGCATTTCCCAGGTTGGCCCGCTCGGCTGGATCCGCCGGCGCATGATCCCGGTCGGCGCATTTCTGATCGTGACCGAGCCGCTGTCGCCTTCGCAACTCGAGCGCCTCATGCCGACCCGTCGCAATGTCGTCGACACGCGCAATCTCGTTGTCTACTGGCGGCTCACGCCGGACAATCGCCTTCTGTTCGGCGGGAGGGCGCGCTTTGCCGTGTCCAACCCTCAATCGGACGAAAAAAGCGGCCGGATACTCAAGGCGGCGATGGTCGAGGTCTTTCCGGAACTGGCCGGCACCCGCATCGACTACTGCTGGGGCGGCATGGTCGATATGACCCGCGATCGTTTGCCGCGCGCCGGAGAGCGCGATGGCATCTATTACTCGATGGGCTATAGCGGACACGGGACCCAGATGTCGACGTTGATGGGCACCATCATGGCCGACGTCATGGACGGGCGCCCCGAGCTCAATCCCTGGAAGGATTTCGACTGGCCAGCGATCCCCGGTTATTTCGGGCGCCCCTGGTTCCTGCCGATTGTCGGCGCCTATTACCGCATGAAGGACCTTGTAGGGTGATGACGCCTCTCGAACACCTGGCCCGCAACGGCCACCTGGACAAGTTCTTCATCGACGGTCAATGGGTTGAGCCGAGCGGCACCGCGACGGGCGTCGTCGTCAATCCCGCCACAGAAGAGGTTGTGAGCCAGTTTCCGCTTGGAAATGGCAAGGACGTTGACGCGGCCGTTGCAGCGGCCCGCCGGGCATTCGCCACCTGGAGTCGAACCACGCCAGAAGACCGCGCGGGTCTGCTCGGTCGCCTGCAAGCGCTGCTCGAGGCGCGCGGCGAACTGCTGGCTCAATGCCTGAGCCTCGAAATGGGCGCGGCGATCGGCTATGCGCGCAGCGCCCAGGTGCCGCTGGCGATCACGCATGTTAAGGTCGCTCGCGATGTGCTGACAGACTTTCGCTTCGTCAAGCAACGGGGGCAAACCGCCGTCACCCACGAACCGATCGGTGTATGCGCCTTGATCACGCCGTGGAACTGGCCACTTTACCAGATCACCGCCAAGGTTTCGCCGGCGCTCGCTGCAGGCTGCACGATCGTGCTGAAGCCGAGTGAGCTTTCTCCCTTGGACGCCCTGCTATTCGCCGAGGCAATCGAGGAAGCCGGCTTCCCTGCCGGGGTTTTCAACCTCCTGCAAGGTGATGGTCCAGGCGTGGGTATGGGTCTCGCCTCCCATCCGGATGTCGACATGATCTCCATTACCGGGTCCACCCGCGCGGGCATTGCGGTGGCCCAGGCGGCAGCGACGACTGTCAAGCGTGTCGCGCAGGAGCTGGGCGGCAAGTCGCCGAACGTGATCCTGCCGGACGCAGATCTCGATCGCGCCGTTTCTCTGGGCGTATCCGCCGCCTTCCGCAATCTCGGCCAGTCATGCAGCGCCCCGACGCGCATGATCGTGCCACGCTCGCGGCTCTGCGAGATCGAGGCAATCGCCAAAAGGGCCGCAGCCCAGATTGTCATTGGCGATCCTCTTTGCGAAGCCACAACTCATGGTGCAATCGCAAACCGTGCCCAATTCGACCGCATCCAAACCATGATCGGCGTCGGCATTTCTGAGGGCGCCAGGCTCCTCACCGGCGGACCGGGTCGTGCGCACGATCTGAACGTCGGGTTCTATGTGAGGCCGACCATCTTTTCCGACGTGCGCACGAGCATGCGCATTGCCCAGGAAGAGGTCTTCGGGCCAGTTCTCTGCATCATCCCCTACGACACAGTCGAGGAGGCCGTCACCATCGCAAATGACACCGTCTACGGTCTGGGGGCTCATGTGCAGGGCCAGGATCTGGACGCCGTCAGGGACGTGGCCTCGCGGATCCGCTCCGGTCAGGTGCATCTCAACTACCCGGCCTGGGATCCGCACGCCCCGTTTGGCGGTTTCAAGCAGTCTGGAAACGGACGCGAATATGGGATCGAGGGCATGTTGGAGTATCTCGAGGTAAAATCCATCCTCGGCTATTTCTAGGCGACATCTTCGCCCAGCGCAGGGGCGCCCGTGGGCCGAGCCGAGCGCCTGGACCGGGCTCGCGTACGTACCTGGCAATTTGACATGGCTCTGCAGCGCGCTAGCCATCTGCTGAGAAACCGGTGGAGGCCGCTAGCCAGGCTTGGTCGATCCCGAATGCCGTCGAAATTAGAGATGTCTGGCCGTAGCGGTCCAGCCGATCGAGTGTGTACGTTTTCGTACATCGATTTGGAACACAACCACGGATAGAGTACCATCCCTATGGGCAGCTATGGGGAGGGTTGGATGAGTAAGGTGCAGAGGGTCAGTCCGGTAGTAGAGCAGGCAATCGCCGCAGTCCTCAATAGGGAGGATCGTGGTGACACCATCTCGGTCACAGCGACATTAAACGCAGCACGGCAAGCCGCCCCTTATCTGGTCGCATCCGACGAAGAGCTGACCGAGGCGATCGTCGAGGCAGCAACTGCCTTGGGCCTGTCCGTGGCTTTCGACGCTCGGAAATAGCCGTCGGCTCACAGGGTGGCTAAGAGTCGGAAAGTTGGTGTCGTGCTTAGGAGCCCTCCTATTAGGAGGTAACTATCACCCGCAACACTTTCTTGCTCGGTCCCTGGTCACGCATGCTGCGAACCCACGCGATGACGCGTGCGTGCTCGTCCGCCATAGCCGCGTCGAACCTGCTGTCGCCGCTGAAAGCCACGGTGCATTTGCGCAGAGCTCGTCCTCCCGGAATCATTGCTGAGGTACTGGGCAGTGTTGGCCATCCCGGCTCCGATCAAGAGCCCTGCGCGCCAGCCAGCCCACCAAGGTTGCCGCGATCGCCCACGATGTCGTAGAGGCTATGGTCGGCGGTCAAAAAATTGGCGGAGAAGAATATATGCCAGAGCACCTGAAACTCGTCTCGACTGCCAAGTCGCATGGCGGTGCCCAGCACGTTTACTCTCATCTGTCGACGAGCTGCTCGTGCGAAATGACGTTTGCCATTTTCGTGCCTCCGCAGGCGCGGGAAAGGCGTTGCCCCGTGGTGTGGTATCTCTCCGGACTCACCTGCACGCATGCGAATGTAATGGAAAAAGGCGAGTACAGACGTATTGCCGCCGAACTTGGCTTCATCGTCGTGTGTCCCGACACCAGCCCGCGTGGTGCCGGCATTCCAGATGAAAAGGACAATTGGCAGTTCGGCACCGGCGCCGGTTTCTACCTCGACGCCACGCAAGAGCCGTATGCCAAGAACTATCGCATGTATTCCTATATCGTCGGGGAACTGCCAGCCGTAATCGGGCGCGAATTTCCCGCCGATATGGCGCGCCAGTCGATCTTCGGCCATTCGATGGGCGGGCATGGCGCGCTGACGATCGCACTGAAAAATCCCGCGCGTTTCAGAAGTTGCTCGGCCTTTGCGCCGATCGTGCAACCAAGCACAGCCGGCTGGTCGAAGCCGGCTTTCCAAAAATATCTCGGCCTGGATGAGGCCTCGTGGCGGCGCTACGATGCCACTTCGCTCATCGAGGATGGATACCATTTCCCGGAATTCCTGGTCGATCAGGGAACGTCAGACGGTTTCCTCAAGGAGGGCCTCAGGCCTTGGCTGCTCGAAGACGCGTGCTCCAAGGTAGGCATTCCGTTGAAATTGCGGATGCAGGATGACTACGATCACTCCTATTTTTTCATTTCGACATTCATGCAGGACCATATGACGTGGCATGCCGAACGGCTTTCACGAGGCTAAGGCCGTAGGAATAGGTCGGCAGTCAGGCCGGCTCGGTGACGACGCCGATACGCCGGTAGACGAACAGTTCGTCCTTCGAAGGAACCGTCGCAGCGCGCTGGGCTTCGTCGATCAGCATTGCCATGCGCGCATGGATCGGCGATTTCGCGCAAGCCGGGTCCGTCGCGGCGGCGTCGCCGGCGATTGCCATCGCCTGGCAGCGGCAGCCGCCCCAGTCGATCTCGCGCCGCTCACAGTTGCGGCAGGGCTCCTGCATCCAGTCCGTGCCTCGAAAGGCATTAAATGCCGGGGAATCGGTCCAGATCGCGGCCAGGCTGCGAGGTCCAAAACGCTCGAAGCTGAGCGACGGGATGGTCTGGGCGGCATGGCATGGCAGTACGGTGCCGTCTGGCGTCACCATGAAGGCGTCGCGCGCCCAGCCGCCCATGCACGGCTTGGGATAGATGGCGAAATAATCCGGCGTGACGAAATCGATGTTCATGATGCCGGTGAGCCGTTCGCGCGCCGCCGCGACGATCTCCGCCTGCCGATCGACGGCAGCACGCTCGGGCATCAGTTGATCGCGATTGGTCAGCGCCCAGCCGGCGTACTGCACGTTGGCTATCTCGAGACGCTCCGCATCCAGCGAAAGGGCCAGATCGATGAATTCCGGTACCTCCTCGATATTGTGGCGATGGATCGGCGCGTTGATGGTAAGCGGCAAGCCGGCCGCGCGGGCGCGGCGTGCCGTTTCCAGCTTCTTTTCGTGGCTGCCCCTGTGATTGCCGATGCGCTCGGTGGTCGCCGGCCGTGCGCCTTGAAAACTCAGTTGCAGATGGTCGAGCCCGGCTTCGGCAAATGCCTCGATACGGCCATCCGCAATGCCGACGCCGGCAGTGATCAGGTTGGTGTAGACGCCGCGCGCCGAAAGCCCGGCGATCAATTGCTCAAGATCGCGACGCAGCGTCGGTTCACCGCCAGACAGATGCACCTGGAGAACGCCAAGATCGGCCGCCTGCGAGAACAAGTCGAGCCAACTCTGCGTGTCGAGTTCGCGATTGGCCTTCAGCAATTCGAGCGGGTTGGAGCAATAGGGGCATTGCAGCGGGCAGCGATGCGTCAGTTCCGCCAGCATGCCGATCGGGGGGAGAGGGGGCTCGCTCATAGCTTCACCAGCAGCTTGTCCGACCATTCCTGCAGGAAGGCAATGACATCGGCCGCCACAGCCTCCTGTTCGGCATCATAATCTGCGGCAAGGCCGGCAATGATGTGGCCGACCGTGGACCGCCCATCGCAGCGGCGCAATATGTCGAGGCTGATGTCGTTTGGCCAGAACACCTTTTCAGGCGAAAGCACGGCGAACGCCTGGCGCCCGGGGTCATACTGTATGCGCACGTGCTTAGGCAGCGATGGAACCGACAGCGGCGACACCATGGCTCTTTCGCGCAGTGCCATCATGGGGCCTCCGGACGGAAGGCGCCGGGCGGGATATTGCCCGGCTCGCCATAGGCGTGTTGAAGCGCGTCGAGCATGGCCCAGAGTATATCGCATTTGAACACGAGTGCATCGATCGCCCGCTGCTGGCGTTCCGCCGTGTCGGCATGTTCGAGCACATAGGCAAGAGCGAAGTCGGCGTCGCGTGAGGCCTGTTCGGGCCGTCGGCTGAAATAGGCCAGCGTGTCCTCGGTGATATAATCGTACCTGGCCAGCATCGCGGGTACCCGCTCGCCGATGATGAGCGGCGAGAACATCTCGGTCAGCGACGACGCGACCGCCTCCAGCAGGGTCCGGTTCGTGCAAAAAGAGAGGTAAGCGCCAACCGCAAAACGTGTCGCCGGCAGGGCCAGCCTCTCGCTCTTCACCGCTTCGGCATCCAGACCGAGCGAGGTCGCCAGGTGCAACCAGCGCGCAATACCGCCGCTCCAGCCGTCCTCGCCGTCATGATCCTCGATGCGTTTGCGCCAGGCGGCGCGAAACGCCGGATCCTCGGCATGCGCGAGGATCATGGCATCCTTGCGCGGAATGACAGCCTGATAGCAATAGCGGTTCAGCGCCCAGGCCTGCATCTCGGTCCTCGACAACGCACCGCTGGTCATCCTGTGATGGAAAGGATGGCGGTTGTGATAGCGTTCGGCACCGACCTGCCGCAGCACGGCTTCGAGCTCTCTGGAGGACAGGCCGTTGCTGGCGGCGTCGTGGAAATCACTCAAAGTTCCATCTCCATCCCGTCGCGGGCCACTTCCCAGCCAGCCGCTGCGACTGCTGCATGCTCGGGAGAATTCTCGTCCAGAACAGGATTGGTGTTGTTGATGTGGACGAAGACACGACGGCCGATCCTCACATCGGCCAAGCCGGCGATCGACCCTGCGTCTCCCGACATTGCCAGATGCCCCATGCGCGCACCGGTCTTTTCACCGACGCCGGCAGCAATCAACTCGTCGTCGGTGAAGACCGTGCCGTCGAACAGAAGGCATGCGGCATCGGCTAGACGCGTGCGCAGGGTCGCATCGATGCGGGCGCAACCGGGGATGTAGAAGACGGAGCCGCGACTGCCGGAACCGGCGATACGGACGCCGATCGTGTCGCCGGCGTCAGAGCTGAAATTCGCATCGGGCTGACCTCTTTCTTCGAGATAGAGCGCTATCTTCCCGGGCACGGGAAAGCTCTCGACAGCCACGCCGGTGTCGTGGCCGTCTGCGTCGCAGATCGCCAATTCTTGCGCCGGTGGCAAGATGCGTCGCGGCACGAGCGCCGGATCGAGGACATTGAAAATCGAATTCGCCTCCAGCGTCGCCAGAACCTGTGTCGTTGCATAGATAGCGAAAGGCTGCCGCTCACGAAGGCTGAGCAGGCCGGCGATATGATCGACATCGGCATTGGTCAGTACCACCGCGCGAATGGGCGTCGAGCGCAGCGGCGCATCGTGCGCGGGCTGCAATTCAGGCGTTGCCGCGATCTGCTGGCGAATGTCGGGTGACGCGTTGAACAGAACCCAGCCGAGCCCATCCGCCGACGCGGCGACACTTGATTGGGTTCGTGAATGCACGCCAGCCATCCCGGTGCGAGCCGCACGGCTCAGACGATAATTGCAGTTCCACTGCGGAAAGCCACCGCCGGCCGCCGATCCGATGATTCTCAAGCGCATGAAAACGCCCGCCCCGCGGCTTCTCTGACCAGCAGCCAATTTGCAGCCGCGAAAAACGTCCCGCTCGCTTTGCGTGCCTCAAGATCTTTCACGAAAAACCCATGCGGCAAGGGGATGCGTGCCCCTGTTGCCAGGGACACGCACCTCTGCGGCCTACTTCTTGGGAGTAATCTCAGCAGGCAGATACCGCGAAATTTCAAAGCCCGCAGCAACCTGACACATCGTCGGTTTTGTCCAGCTCTTCTTCATAACATTTCTCCTCTTCTACCAGCCCGAAGGGGCCGATCCGGTGGTTAGCCAACCATTGCAGGGCACCGAAGCAATGGCTCGTCCATCACGTCTCAAAATGGACAAATGAAACACAAGGTTTTGAAAGGCCGAAAAACAAAACGACCGAAAGTAGCCTAGTCTTTCTCTTCAATTTTTCATCGCGCAGGTTTGTCCTCCTCCTCACACATCCCGACTATTGCGTAATCGGATTATCGTGCTCGTCGATCAGCGGCACATTATAACCCAGCAGGAGCTTGGTGATCTCCGCCTGGTTCTCCCTGATCACCCGGTTGAGCGTCCGCTTCCATTCCTGGTCGGACGGACGTACGCCCATGGTGATGCGGTAGGACATGCGCGAGCCTTTCTTTTCCTTCAGCAGCGGAACAATGGTGATATCGGCTCCGAGTTCCCTGGCATAGTAACCTGCCATCGGCCCCCACAGGACCGCCGCGTCAATCTTGCCGGCCAGCATGTCCTTGATCATGACCTCCCCCATAGAAGGAGTGACACGCGTATCCACCGCGAGTGGATAGATCTTGGCGGTCCGCAGAAGCTTGTTGGCGGCCATGTTGGCGGTTGGCGGCGTGCTTTCGACGACGCCGATTCTCTTGCCTGAAAGTTTCGGGTCTTCGATCGTCTCGATGCCTTCCATGCCGTTGCCTTTGGGGTATGCGAGCACATAGGCAGAGCGATAGTAGGCGTTGGTGTTCTGCACCAGTTCGTCGCCTTGGGCGTAGCCCATGATGATGTCGCATCGGTTGGCCCCCAGCGTGTTGCGCACAAAGCCGACGACAGTGGGAAACCATGTGTAGGCGACTGATTTCCGCCCCGTCTTCTTGGCAACCAGTTCAGCCAGCTTGTTTTCGAAGCCTTGGCCGTTCTTGTCGGTAAAGGGCATATTCGAGGGATCGGCGCAGACGCGCAGAATGTTGGGATCCACCAGTTCGCCCGCAGCGCCAAGCCCGGCATTTTGCGCTAGAACGTTCGATGGCAGCAAGGCGAGCGCGCCGAGGATCGGCAGAACGACGCGCAGCTTCGATGTAGTGCAGCCGGTCATATCATCCACCCATGCAGGATGCTTCGGCATCCTTGGCTGCCTGAGCCTTGTTTTCGTGCTTGGGCGGCCTGCCGCGGGGTGCCGCGCCATCGGCGCGCGCGCGCAGATAGACGTAAAGGTCGTCCAGGTAACAGTAGACGTTCTTGTTGTCGCCAAAGGCAGGCATGACGTTTTCCTTGCCGCCGCCGACATTCTTGCGGCCCTCGGCGACGATCGAGAGGAACGTGGCGTAATCCATGGTTTTCAGACTATTGACCAGGGCAGGCGCATAACTCGAACCCGTCGCGTCCTGTCCGTGACAGACATGGCAATCGGAGTGATACCGGCGGTACCCGCTGAACGTGTACCAATCGACGGTTCCGTTTTCGATCTTGTAGGTCGGATTTCCGTCCGCATCTAGATATTTGCCTCCTTCTTGCTTCACCGCCTTGGCTTTTTCCATGCTGTCTTCGGCCCGTGCCAGACTTGAGCTGGCCAGAGGCAGCAGGATCAGGGCGAGAGCGGAAACTGCAATGCGAACGATCATTCAGACTCTTCCTTCATTGGCCAGGGACACTGGCTGCCGTCGTGCTCGGCATTGATCGGTGCTTGGGTGCGCGGCGCAATCGAGAGCCCGGTTCCCGGCTTTCGGGTGACCCGGGCTCTCTTTTCGAACCTAGTCGTAAGGCTCTTCCCGGTTATCAGTCCGGGAGGCCGAAGACGGTGAGCTGGCCGCCCAGTGTCGTATAGTCGGCAAGTGCCGCGTAACCGCCGACGGCACCCAGACCGGCGGTTCCAACCACTGCGGCCTGGTCGCCCTGCGCACGGCCCTGATCAACGGCGCCATGCCAGGCAGCGGCGTTGTCGGGCGAAAGCAGCCCACCTGCCAGACCGATACCGGCCCATCCCCCCACGCCGGACAGAACGGCGATGTACTGCTTGCCGTCATGCTCGTAGGTCGTGATGTTGCCGATGATGCCGGAGGGGGTCTTGAACTTGTAGAGTTCCTTGCCGTCCTTATCGACCGCCTTGATGTAGCCTTCGAGGGTACCATAGAAGACGACGTCGCCATCTGTCGCCAATGCGCCCGACCACACCGAGAACTGCTCGGGCTTCGACCAGACGATCTCACCCTTGGCTGCATCCCAGGCAATGAAGTTGCCCATGTTGCCGTCACCGCCGGGCGCCGCATACATCGACACGGTGGCGCCCACATAGGGCTGACCGGCGGTGTAGCTCACTTTGTAAGGCTCATAGTCCATGCAGACATGGTTGGTCGGCACGTAGAACAACCCGGTCTTCGGCGAGTAGGCGGCCGGCTGCTGGTCCTTGGTTCCAAGCGCGGCCGGGCAGATACCGGTCGAGTTGGTGTCTTCGCCGTTCTGCTGGGTCGAATACTTGGCGACGACCTGCGGGCGGCCGTACTGGTCGCTCTTGGGATCCATGTTGACTTCCGTCGCCCAGTTCACTGCCGGATCGTATTTTTTGGCAACGAGAAGTTCGCCGGTAGCGCGATCCATTGTGTAGGCAAAGCCGTTTCGGTCGAAATGCACCAGCACGTCGTGCTTGGCGCCGTTGACCTCCATGCCATCGACGAGAATCATCTCGTTGATGCCGTCATAGTCCCACTCGTCATGCGGGGTCATCTGGTAGAGCCATTTGGCAACACCGGTATCGGCGTCGCGAGCCATGATTGTCATGGACCAGCGATTGTCGCCTGGGCGCTGGACCGGGTTCCACGTCGAGGGATTGCCGGTGCCGTAATAGACCAGGTTCAGCTTGGGATCATAGGAATACCATCCCCATGTCGTGCCGCCGCCCGTCTTCCACTGTTCGCCTTCCCAGGTGTTGGTGCCGGAATCCTTTCCGACGGGCTTGCCGAGATGGGTCGTCTTCTCGGGGTCGAGAAGGGTGTCTGCATCAGGACCTTCCGAATAGGCTTTCCAGGCAAGCTTGCCGTCTTTCAGATTGTAGGCGGCCAGCCAGCCGCGAACACCGAATTCAGCACCGGAGACGCCCACGAGCACCTTGTCCTTGATGACTACGGGTGCCGAGGTGCCGGATTCGCCCTTTCCGCCGTCGGTCTGGTCGCCGTTCTTGACAGACCAGACGACCTTGCCGGTCTTGGCATCGAGCGCGACGACGGTGGTGTCGGCCTGGTTGAGAATGATCTTGCCGTCGCCATAGGCGACACCGCGATTGACCGTGTCGCAGCACATGATCGGAATGACGTTCGAGTCCTGCTTGGGCTCGTATTTCCACAGGATCTTGCCGTCGTTCTTGAGGTCGAGAGCATAGACGTTGTTTGGGAAAGGCGTGTGGACATACATCACATCGCCGATGATCAGCGGCCCGCCTTCGTGACCGCGCAGCACGCCGGTGGAAAAGCTCCATTTGACCTGCAGGTTCTTTACATTGTCCGCAGTGATCTGGTTGAGTTTGGAATAGCGGGTGTTGGCGTAGTCACCCGTCTGCATCGCCCAGTTCTTCGCATCCGATGCGAGCTTTGCAAGGTCTTCATTGGCCGAAGCCGTATAAGCAGCGCCGAGCGACAAAAAAGCCGCGGTCGTCAGTATGTAGGTAGTTTTCGCAAGTACACGCATCCGAAACCCTCCCGAGGTTCACAGTGACGAATCGACCGTCAAGCCCACAAGGGGCCTGCCCAAGCGATTCATGTGGGGAAGTAATTTCCGGCAGCTGTCACGACCTACCCCGACAAGCAGAGGGCACCGTTATTGCCCGCCCCACTTGGCCTTCGAAAGACTGCCACCGCTCCCTGACAATGGCGCTCTTGAAGCCGGAAACAGGAAAAAGCTATGTCATCGCAAAAGGCGAAGCAAGCAAAAACCCTGAAGTGATGTTGCGGTGCAATATCGACTATGGTGCATGGCAATATAAAGATACAAACAAGAGAAGTATCCTGAGTGGCACTATTGCGAGAATGACTGCCAGCGGCCGACATATATAATATCCATATTGTTATTGTATTATTGCGCGATTCGTGTTGGAATTTATTTCCATGTAATTTACAAGGTCGCTTCGAGGTAAGTATGCGGGCGCCTGGTTGGTTGCCGATAGTGGGCGAGGCATGAAATGACCGCTGGAAGCGGGGTGTGCAGCGGGCCGTGAATCCAACTTTTGCCGGTCGACAGGGCATTCCTCCTTTGGTCCTATAAGCAGGCCATGGGAGCTTGACTGGCTTTGCGGTACGTCGCCAATTGGCGCGATGATCCTGTCCGGATACATCGTGTCAAGGCCAACTGGAGGTTCCCTCATGATCAGATCTGTTGGGTCTTTTATCCTACCGCTGGTCTTTTCGGCGACTCTGGCCTTTGCGAACCCGGCCAGCGCCGCGGGAGACTACCCGACGGCAACGATTGCCGACTACGTGCTCGGCTGCATGCAAACAAATGGCCAGACACGTCAGGCGCTTGAAAGCTGTTCGTGCTCGATCGATGTTATCGCCTCGATCCTTCCTTACGTTCATTATGAGAGGGCGGAGACCTTCAAAAGCATGTCGCTGACGACAGGGGAGGCGGCAGGGTTGTTTCGCGAAAGCGCGCCAGCGAAGGCGGCGCGGGCGGAACTGAAACGCGCGCAGGCTGAAGCCGACGTACGTTGCTTTTAGTCAGGCGGAACAGGCACGCGTGGCGGTGCCTCACAGTGCCGCCATTTCTATTGGCCATTGGCTGCGAAATTACTTGCAATCCGCATTCGAGCCGTAAAGCGACCAGGTCACGCCCGGAAAGTTTTGGTGGAACGAAAAGGTCGCTCATCACAACCGGCTTTGAGGCGAGGATGGCGGCTGCCCCCACAGCCGACAAGCGCAGCGAAACAGGACCTTTGTACGATTGACTTCCTTCATCGGCAGGCTAGCTTTTCGAGGCGTGCCGGTGCTGCCGGTCCCGGGGGAAAGGACGAATAGTTCGCTCTCCCGCACAAAAACGGATGCCGGCGGTCTAGGCATCGACACGCGTAAATTATCCAGGGCACTCACACGATCAATGAGGAAATGCCATGCGCGCAGTCGCATTTTTTACCGCCGTGTCCGTTGCCACCTTTGTCACTACCCAGTCTCAGGCACAGGATGCCGCGGCGGGTGAGAAGGTGTTTGCCAAATGCAAGGTCTGCCACGTCGCAGACAAGGACCAGAACAAGGTCGGTCCGTCGTTGAACGGCGTCATCGGCCGAACGGCCGGCACGCATCCGGGGTTCAGCTATTCCAAGGCCATGACCGAGGCCGGCAAGTCGGGCGTCAAATGGGACGAAGCCACGCTGACGACCTACCTTCGCGATCCCAAGGCGATGGTCAAAGGCACGAAGATGGCGTTCGCCGGCCTCAAGAAAGACGAGGACATCGCCAATGTCATCGCCTACCTGAAGCAATTCTCCAAATAACGCGGTCCCGCCGGCCATTTGGAGTGCGCCCGGCCGGCGTTGGCCTGGGCTTTGCGCTTGGGGTCACGCAGCGTCTTGCAGCGTCTGCATCGCGGACGGTAGATCGAACAGGCTGTCGCAAACGAGGTCGGCGCCAAGCTCTTCAACGGGAATTTGGCTGTATCCGCCACGCAGCAGAATGACTGCCATGCCCGCCGCGCGGGCGGCGGCCATGTCGGCGCTGCTGTCTCCGACCATCAGCGTATCACGAGGTTCGACCTGAAGCTGGTCGAGCGCAAGCAACAGCGTATCTGGCGCCGGCTTCAAGTATGTCACCGCGTCTCCGCCGACGATCGCGCCGAGATAGTCCGTCAGCCCAAAATGCAGCAGGATTTCGCGTGCCGCCAACTGCGGCTTGTTGGTCACCACGCCCATGGCTATTCCGCTCAAATGCAAGTGCGTGAGAACCTCCCTTACGCCAGGCATTAGCCTCGTGCGGCCGGTCAGATGCCTGCGATAGATCGGCGCCATGACGCGGTTGGCTTCATCGAGCGCGCTGCCGAGGAGCGGCGTACCGGAAGCCGCGAAAGCTCGCTCGACCAGTTTCCTGATGCCGCCGCCGATCATGGCCTTGACCTGATCCAGGCGCAGCGGCGGCAGATCGCGGCCGGCCAGCAATTCGTTGACGGCCGCCGTTATATCAGGCGCCGAATCGACCAGCGTACCGTCGAGATCGAACAGGACCGCCTTGGGCGATCGAAACGGCCTGCCTGCGCCGACGTTCATGCAGCATCCTTCCACTTGATCGAACAGCCGATCGAAGCGATCTGGTCCAGCGGTCCGTCGCCGGTTCGGGCAACCTGCTTCATCGCCTCGAACAGATCGCGCCTGAGCCCAGGCGGTCCAACGTCGCGTCGCGACGCGTCAAGCCGGCCGCGATATTGCAGCGTCAACTCATTGTTGAGCCCGAAGAAATCCGGAGTGCAAACGGCTCCGTAGGCACGCGCCACCCTCTGGTGCTCGTCGTGGAGGTAGGGGAAAGTGAAGCCGTTCGTCCTGGCGAAAAGTTTCATGTTGTCGAAGGAATCATCGGGGTAGGCGTCGGCATCGTTTGAGTTGATGGCGACAAAGCCGACGCCTTCTGCCTTGAGGTCGTTGGCATCGCGCACCATGCGCGGAATCGCCGCCTTCACATAGGGGCAGTGGTTGCAGATGAAAGCCACCACCAAGCCGTTCGGGCCGGCGTGGCTGAAGATGGAATGCGATTTGCCGTCGATGCCGGGCAAAACGAAATCGACGGCTTGCCAGCCGAAATCACAGACAGGTGGGATTGCCCCCATGTTGCCCTCCGATGAGATGGTTTTACGCGGCTTTCTGGAGCGCCCCGTCGGCCGCCTGCCTGATGGCGCCGATATTGGCACGATAGGCAGCCTCGGTGCCACCCTTGAAAATGGCCGAGCCGGCGACCAGCACATTGGCGCCGGCCGCGGTGACCAGCGGAGCGGTCTCGGGCGTGACGCCGCCGTCGATCTCGATGTCGATCGGACGTTGGCCAACCAGCGCCTTGACCCGCCTGACCTTGTCGACGACAGCCGAAATGAATGCCTGGCCGCCGAAGCCCGGATTGACCGTCATCAGAAGCACAAGATCGAGCCGGTCAAGCACATATTCGATCACGCTTTCCGGCGTTGACGGGTTCAGCGACACGCCGGCCTTCTTGCCGAGATTCCTGATTGCCTGCAGCGAACGGTCGAGATGCGGCCCGGCCTCGGCGTGCACCGTGATGACGTCGCAGCCGGCATCGGCGAAGGCGGCGAGATAGGCGTCGGCCGGCGCGATCATCAGATGGCAATCGAAGACCTTGTCCGTCCGATCACGGATCGCCTTGACCACCGCCGGACCGAAGGTGATGTTGGGCACGAAATGGCCGTCCATCACGTCGAGATGGATCCAGTCGGCACCCGCCCGGACGACTGCATCGACCTCGTCGCCGAGCCGCGAGAAGTCCGCGGAAAGCACCGAGGGCGCGATGATTGTCTTGGTACCCATGGTCGTCGGATCCCATTCTGTCGTCCGTTTCCAGTCGCTGCACAGCAACCGGCGTCATCTTGTCAGCGCGCCTTCGTCTCCGGTTCACCTTCGAGCTTACCTTCCGCGAATACGCGGCTGCCACGAATATCGGATTCCTCGATGGTGATAAGATCGGTTTTCGTCAACGCCCGGTCGCGCGATGCGAAAAGCCGGTTGGCCTGGCGAAGCCGCGCCCGGTCGAGCCCATTGCGGACCGATCGGGCGTTGGAGAAATGCGGCAGCCGCATGCGGATCGGGAGATACTCTTCGAGCGCCTTGGCCGCCGCTTCGCTGAGACGGTAATTCTGTTCCGCCAGCATGATCTCGGCGATCGATTTGAGTTCGCTGACGCCGTAGTCGGGAAAATCGAGGTGATGGGCGATGCGCGAACGCATGCCGGGATTGCTGTTGAAGAAGAAGTCCATCTTGTCCTTGTAGCCGGCGAGAATCACAACCAGATCGTCACGGTTGTTTTCCATGCACTGCAGCAGGATTTCGATCGATTCCTGACCGTAGTCGCGTTCGTTCTCGGGCTTGTAGAGATAGTAGGCCTCGTCGATGAAAAGCACCCCGCCCATGGCCCGCTTGATCACTTCGCGGGTTTTGGGCGCGGTGTGGCCCACATATTGGCCGACGAGATCGTCGCGCGTCACCGCGACCATATGCCCTTCGCGGGCATAGCCGAGACGATGCAGGATTTCGGCCATCCTCAGCGCCACGGTGGTCTTTCCGGTGCCGGGATTGCCCGTAAAGTTCATGTGCAGCGTCGGCGCGCCCGAGGTCAGCCCGAACTTGCGGCGAAGCCGGTCGACCAGGAGGAGCGCGGCGATCTCGCGGATGCGGGTCTTGATGGGCTTCAGGCCAACGAGTTCGCGGTCGAGCTTATCCATCACCTCGTCGATGTTGGACGCTTCGAACTCGGCCTGCAGATCAACCGATTCGCCCTGCGCGGCAGCGCCCTTTGCTATCGTGTCCAGCATGGCTTCGGCTAGCTCCGCTCGCCTTCGGGCCTGTCGGTCGCATAAGGCACGATCGAATAGCCCTGGCTGCGGCCGTCACGCTCCTGGCGCAGCAGCCGGAAGCCGGGTTCGTTAGGTGGCCGGTTAACGATGAATGACATGCGCGGCGCTTCCCAGCCCTTGGTCGAATCGAAGGCGGTGACCCGGACATACATGTTGGGCATGGCTTTCCGGCAATTGTTGACTTCAAGCAGGATGCCCGCCGGGTCCCTCAGGTCGAACATCGGGTTGCCGTACATTTCCCAATAGGTGTTTCGCGGATGCGGATCGTCCGTGTATTCGACGCTGACCGCCCAGTGGTTTTTCAGCGCATATTTGATCTGCGCCGAAATCTGCTCGTCCGTCAGGTCGGGCAGGAACGAAAACTGTCCCTGCGTGACCTTGTTTCCCGGATTGGTCATCATGGCGACGGTTCCTTTCGTCTAGAAGCTCGGCGTTGCGGTCGGCACAAAATCGGCCGTGTCGGTCGATTCGTAGTTGAAGGTGACGTCCTTCCACGTCTCCAGGGCCGCCTTGAGCGGCGTGCACCATCTGGCCGCCTGTTCGAGGATCTTGGTCCCTTCGCGCAGATAGTCGCGGCCCTCGTTGCGGGCGAGGATCATCGACTCCAGCGCGACGCGATTGGCCGTCGCCCCGGCCTGGATGCCGTCCGGATGGCCGATCGTGCCGCCGCCGAACTGCAGGATGACGTCCTCGCCGAGATAATGGATCAACTGGTGCATCTGGCCGGCATGGATGCCGCCCGAGGCGACGGGCATCACCTTGTTGAGCGAGGCCCAGTCCTGATCGAAGAACAGCCCGGTTTCGAGGTTCTGCGGCGTGCGCTCCTCGCGCAGCGTGTCGTAAAACCCCTTGATCATCAGCGGGTCGCCTTCCAGCTTGCCGACCACGGTGCCGGCATGGATGTGATCGACGCCGGCCATGCGCATCCATTTGCAGATGACACGAAAATTCATGCCGTGGTTCTTCTGGCGCGAATAGGTCGAGTTGCCGGCCCGGTGCAGGTGCAGGATCATGTCGTTGCGGCGTGCCCACTTGGCCATCGACTGGATCGCCGTATAGCCAATGACGAGGTCGATCATGACGATGCAGGAGCCAAGCTGTTTTGCGAATTCGGCGCGCTCGTACATCTCCTCCATCGTGCCGGCGGTGACGTTGAGATAATGGCCCTTGACTTCGCCGGTGGCGGCCGACGCCTTGTTCACAGCCTCCATGCAGTAGAGGAAACGGTCGCGCCAATGCATGAAGGGCTGCGAGTTGATGTTCTCGTCGTCCTTGACGAAGTCGAGGCCACCCTTCAGCGCCTCGTAGACGACGCGGCCGTAGTTGCGGCCTGACAGGCCAAGCTTCGGCTTGGTCGTCGCGCCGAGCAGCGGTCGGCCGAACTTGTCGAGCCGCTCGCGTTCCACCACGATGCCGGTCGCCGGGCCCTGGAAGGTCTTGAGGTAAGCCACCGGAATGCGCATGTCCTCGAGCCGCAAGGCCTTGACTGCCTTGAAGCCGAACACGTTGCCGATGATCGATGCAGTCAGGTTGGCGATTGAGCCTGGCTCGAACAGGTCGAGGTCGTAGGCGATATAGGCGAAGTACTGCTGCTCGATCCTGGTGCCGGGACCTGTGTTCGGCACCGGCTCGGATTTGAACGCCTTGGCGCGATAAAGCTCGCAGGCGGTGAGCCTGTCGGTCCACACCACCGTCCATGTCGCGGTAGAGGATTCACCGGCGATGGCCGCGGCCGCCTCTTCGTGGTCGACGCCGGGCTGCGGCGTGATCCGAAACATGGCGATCAGGTCGGTCTCCTTGGGCCGGTAGTCCGGCTCCCAGTAGCCCATCTTCTTGTAAGGAATGACGCCCGACTTGTAGCGTTCGCTGCCTTCCTTGAGCGTGCCTGCTGACGGCATGTCGATCTTGTTCATGACAGGTCTCCTGTTGCCGCTCAGGCGGCTTTCGCAGTTGCGATATGCGGGTCGAGCTTTCCCGCGATGTAACGTTTCGCCATCTCATCCATGGCGATCACCCTGATCTTCGACGCGTGGCCTGCGGTGCCGAAGCGTTCGAAGCGATCGCGGCAAAGGTCGCGCAGGGCGTCCATGGCGGGTTTCAGGAATTTTCGCGGATCGAATTCGCGCGGGTCCTGCGTCGCGACGCGGCGGAACTGCCCGGCCATGGCCATTCGGCAATCAGTGTCGATGTTGACCTTGCGCACGCCGTAGCGGATGCCGCGCTCGATTTCCTCGACCGGGACGCCAAAAGTCTGGGGCATCTCGCCGCCATAGTTGTTGATGATGTCCTGCAGTTCCTGCGGCACGGAGGAAGACCCATGCATGACCAGATGCGTGTTGGGCAGCTTTTCGTGGATCGCCTCGATCACCTGCATGGCCAGGATGCCGCCGTCAGGCTTGCGGCTGAATTTATAGGCACCGTGCGAGGTACCGCAGGCGATCGCCAGCGCGTCGACCCGGGTGGCGGTCACGAAGTCGACCGCCTGATCGGGATCGGTCAAAAGCTGGTCATGGGAAAGCGCACCTTCGGCGCCGTGCCCGTCCTCGGCCTCGCCCTGGCCGGTTTCCAGCGAGCCGAGCACGCCGAGCTCGCCTTCGACTGAAGCGCCGACCCAATGCGCCATGCGTGCGACACGTTCGGTGATGGCGACGTTGTAGTCGTAGCTCGCCGGCGTCTTGGCGTCCGCCATCAATGACCCGTCCATCATCACCGAGGTGAAGCCGTGGCGGATCGCCGACAGGCAGGTGGCTTCGTTGTTGCCGTGATCCTGATGGATGCAGAGCGGAATGGCCGGATGGATTTCGGTCAAAGCCTCCATCATCTTGGCCAGCATGATGTCATTGGCATAGGAGCGGGCGCCGCGCGAGGCCTGGATGATGACCGGCGCGTCGCAGGCCCTGGCCGCCTCCATGATGGCGAGGCCCTGTTCCATGTTGTTGATATTGAATGCCGGCACCCCGTAGCCGTGCTCGGCGGCATGGTCGAGAAGCTGGCGAAGGGTGATGCGGGCCATGGGTCGTCCTCCTAGATGATGAGCTTCAGCGCCGCTGCCGCGACGGCTTCGGGCGTGATGTCGAAATGCCGGTAGAGATCCGGGGCAGGGGCGCTGGCGCCGAAACCAGCCATGCCGACGAAAGCGCCGGTGTCGCCGATCCAGCGGTCCCAGCCGAGCCGTGCTGCGGCTTCGATGGCGATGCGCGGCGCCGAGCCGAGGACGGCCTTGCGGTAGTCCGCGTCCTGTTCCTCAAAGAGCTCCCAGCACGGCATCGAGACGACCGCGGCGGCGATGCCGTGCTCGGTCTCCAGCCGTTCGGCGGCGGCAATAGCAATCTCGACCTCCGAGCCGGTGGCGATCAGCGTCACGGCGCGGTGCCGGGCTGGCTCGCGCAGGATGTAGCCGCCACGGCTCGACCGGTTCTCGTCGCCGTGCCCCTGGCGCAGCATCGGCAGGTTCTGGCGCGAGAGCACCAGCACGCTTGGCCGGTTCTCGCTTCTCAGTGCCAGTTCCCAGCATTCCGCCGTTTCGATGATGTCGGCCGGACGGAAGACGTTGAGGTTTGGCGTCGCCCGCAGCATCGCCAGGTGCTCGACCGGCTGGTGGGTCGGGCCGTCCTCGCCGAGACCAATGGAATCGTGCGTCATCACATAGATGACGCGCTGGCCCATGAGCGCCGAGAGCCGCATCGCGCCGCGCGCATAGTCGGCAAAGCACAGGAACGTGCCGCCATAAGGCACGAAGCCGCCATGCAGCGCGATGCCGTTCATGGCCGCGGCCATGCCGTGCTCACGGATGCCGTAGTGAATGTAGCGGCCGGCATAGTCATTAGGCGCTATGCGATCCATCCCCTTGGTGATCGTCAGGTTCGAATGAGTCAGATCGGCGGAGCCGCCGACGGTCAGGTCGGTTGCGGCGTTGATTGCGCCGAGCGCCATTTCGGAGGCTTTTCGCGTTGCAACCTTGGTCGCCTTCCCGATATGCTCCTTGCGGAAAGCGCCGAGCGCTTCGAAGACCGCCTCGGGCAGGGCGCCAGCGACCGCGCTCTCGAAGGCCTCACGCTGCGGCGAGGCGGCAAGCCGCTGCTCCCAGGCGCGCCGTGCCGCTTGACCGCGGCTGGCGATCTCGCGCCAGGCGAAAAGGATGTCGTCCGGCACCTCGAACGGCGCGTAGGCCCAGCCGATGTTCTCGCGCGTCGCGGCGATCTCCGCATCACCAAGCGGTGCGCCATGTGTCTTTTCCGAACCGCCCAGGTTGGGCGCTCCCTTGGCGATCACCGTGCGGCAGGCGATCAGAGACGGCTGGTCCGATTGCTGCGCCGCTTCGACTGCCGCTGCGACGGTTTCGGTGTCGTGGCCGTTCACCGACTGGACATGCCATCCAGCGGCTTTGAACCGTGCCGGCTGGTCCATCGATGTCGACAGCGAAGTCGGTCCGTCGATCGAGATCGCATTGTCGTCCCAGAAGACGATCAGCCGGGAAAGCTTCAGGTGACCGGCAAGATCGATCGCCTCGTGGCTGATGCCTTCCTGCAGGCAGCCGTCGCCGGCGATCACGTAGGTGAAATGGTCCACGAGATCGGCGCCGTGGCGGGCAGCAAGCATGCGCTCCGCCAGCGCCATGCCGACGGCGGTCGAAATGCCTTGTCCAAGCGGACCGGTCGTCGTCTCGATGCCAAGCGCATGGCCATATTCCGGATGTCCGGCGGTGCGGCTGCCCAGCTGGCGAAACCGCTGCAACTCCTCGATCGGCATGTCCTCGTAGCCGAGCAGGTAATGCAGCGCATATTGCAGCATCGAGCCGTGCCCGGCCGACAGCACGAAGCGGTCGCGATCGGGCCAGTTGGGGGCCGACGGATCGATATTGATGAAGCGGCTGAACAGCACCGTTGCGACATCGGCCATGCCCATCGGCATGCCCGGATGACCGGAATTGGCCTTTTGGACGCTGTCCATCGCTAGAGCGCGAATGGCGTTCGCCATGTCGCGTTCCGAGACGGCGGCGACGGGCTTCAGTGCTGCTGCCTGGCTGTTCATGGCGTCCTCCTCACGACACACGGTTCTTGCGTTCGATCAATTGCAGGATGAGCGGCGTCAGGATCAGCTGCATGGCAAGGTCGAGCTTGTTGCCGGGCACCACTATGGAATTCGGCCGCGACATGAACGAGTCGTGGATCATCGAAAGCAGGTAGGGGAAATCGATGCCGCGGGGATTGGCGAAGCGGATGACCAGCATCGATTCGTCGGGTGTCGGAATCCAGCGCGCGATGAATGGATTGGACGTGTCGACGATCGGCACGCGCTGGAAGTTGATGGCGGTCTGCGAAAACTGCGGGACGATGTAGCGGACGTAGTCCGGCATGCGGCGCAGGATCACGTCCATCACCGCCTCTGTGGAATAGCCGCGCGTTGCGCGGTCGCGGTGGATCTTCTGGATCCATTCCAGATTTATGACTGGCACCACGCCGATCCTAAGGTCAGCGTGCCTGGCCAGGTTGATCTTGTCGGTGACGACGCAGCCGTGCAGGCCCTCGTAGAAGAGCAGGTCGCTCGGAGGAAATTCGCGCCATTCGGTGAAATGTCCCGGCGGCGTGCCGTACTGCTTCTCCTCATCCTCGTCATGGATGTAGGTGCGGGTCTTTCCGGTTCCCCGGCGGCCATATTCCTCGAATACCTCTTCGAGGATTGCCAATTCATTGGCCTCGGCATGGAAGTGGGTGAAGTTCGGATTGCCCGCCTTTTCCTCCTCGGCCACCTTCGCCTTCATCGTGGCGCGGTCGTAGCGATGGAAAGCATCGCCTTCGATGAAGGCGGCCCCGATGTTCTCGCGCCGGAAGATCAGTTCGAAGATGCGCTTGACAGAGGTGGTGCCTGCGCCCGACGACCCGGTGATGGTAATGATGGGGTGCTTTGCCGACATGGTGTTCAGGCCCTGAAAAGGCCGCGGCGGCTGAACAGCGGCGCGCGTTCGCCGATGGCGCTCGGTTCGGTGTGGTAGCGGGTGACGCGCGCGACTTCGCGCGCCGATCCGAAAACCATGGGCACGCGCTGGTGAAGGTTCTCTGGTTCGATTTCGAGGATGCGGGTGATCGTATCGGTGGCGGCACCGCCCGCCTGTTCGACGAGATAGGCGATCGGGTTTGCCTCATAGACGAGGCGCAGTCGCCCCTGGCGGTAAGTCTTGCGCTTGTCGCCCGGATACAGGAATACGCCGCCGCGCATCAATATGCGGTAGCAGTCCGCGACCAGGGAGGCGATCCAGCGCATGTTGAAGTCCTTCTCGCGTGGGCCTTCGGTGCCTTCAAGGCAGTCGTCGATGTAGAGCCGCACCGCCTCGTCCCAATGCCGGTAGTTGGCGGCATTGATGGCGAACTCCTGGGTTCGCTGTGGGATGATCCGGCTCTCGTAGGCCTGGACGAAGGTGCCGAGCCGGGTCGAGAGAACGAAGACATGGGTGCCGCTGCCGAGCGACAGAACCAGCGCCAACTGCGGCCCGTAGATGAAGAAACCGGCGCCCAGCTGGTTCACGCCTGCCTGCAAAAACGAGGCGGCCGGATTCCTATCCGGCGCACCAATTGCAGGGAGGAGCGAGAAGACCGTTCCGATCGACACGTTGGTGTCGATGTTGGATGAGCCATCGAGCGGGTCGATGGCGATGGCAAGAGCCGCTTGCCTGTCGAGCAGCACCGGCTGCTCCAGTTCCTCGGAAGCGTAGAGCGCGACCGGAGCGTGGCGCATGGCGTCGAGGAAGATGTCATCGGCAAAGACATCGAGATCCTTCTGGATGTCGCCGTCAGCATTGGCGCCGCGGGTTCCGGCAAAGGCCGTGCCGAGCACCCCTTGATTGATGGTGTTGCGGATCGTGGTGGCCGCCTGCGTCAGCTGACGGATGGTCGCTACGACCGCGGAGCGCGGTTCGTCCGGCTCGCCAAGATAGGAGTTCAGAAAAGCGTCGAGCGTTGCCGCTGGCATCGTAACCTCCCGATCCAGCCGCCTCTCCTGGGGTCGGCCGGATTGGGAAAGGAGAACAAACGACGCTGGATAAGTAAAATTCAATAACTTTACTCCGGCAGTAAAAAAATTTTAGTATGCCATATGAGAAACCTCACGCTTAAGCAATTCAAGACCGTTCAGGCAATCATCAGCCACGGAAAAATCGTCAGCGCGGCCAAGGCGTTAGGCCTGTCTCCTCCAGCGGTGACGATCCAGTTGCGGCAGGTGGAGGAGGAGTTCCAACTGGCCTTGTTCGACCGGACGTCGGATGGCATGCGTCCCACTGCCGCAGGTCTGGCCTTCGTCGAGACGGCACAGGCCATCGAGGAGCGGCTTCGTCTGCTCGAAGACAAGATGGATGCGATCAAGGGCGTGCGCGCCGGCAGCTTGCGGCTCGGCGTCGTTTCCACGGCCAAATATTTCGCGCCGCGGCTGATGGCCGCCTTCATGAAGGAACATCCCGATATCGACATGCACCTTGCCATCGGCAACCGCGCCGAGACGATTGACAATCTGAAGAACCACGACATCGATATCGCGCTGATGGGACGCCCGGCCAAGGAAGTCCCGGTGCGTGCTTCGGTCTTCGGCGATCACCCGCTGGTCATCATCGCACCGCCCGACCACCCGCTGGCGTCGGCACGCGACATTTCCAAGGAGCGGATCGCCGAGGAGCATTTCCTCATTCGCGAGCCCGGCTCCGGAACGCGCATCTCACTGGAAATATTCCTGAGCGACGTGCCCGGCCGCATCGACGATCTCGGCGTCGAGATGGACTCGAACGAGACCATCAAGCAGGCGGTGATGGCCGGGCTCGGCATCGCGTTCATCTCTGCCCACACCATCGCTGCCGAAACCGAAGCCGGCCGGCTGGTTATCCTCGACGTTGTCGGCATGCCGATCCGCCGGCAATGGTTTTCGGTGATGCGCAGCGATCACGCGATTTCGCCGGCGATGGCGACCTTCCACGATTTTCTGATGCGCAAGGGCGCGATGTACCTGCCACTGTTCGGCAAGCTTTATCCGCACGAGGAACTGAACAGTAGAGGTCGCGCGAGTTAGCCTAGTTCAACAAGTTTCGGTCGTACTAGGGACGTGGCGTGCAAATAAAGGAGAACGGCGGTGGCGCTGAGCGGCAGCTTCGACTCGACTAACCCCTAAGGCTCGAACCATTTAGGATGGAAGTCCGAATGGAGCGACGCAACCGCTTGTCCGTATGGCTTAGCTGTGTCATGAGCGGTCGCTAAAGCGATCAAGGCCGAGCGGCCGGAGTCGACCCCTAAGCCGACCGTCGGAGGGCGGGCTGCAAGGTCCGCATCCGGCTGGTCAGGGGGCATCGCCCGAAATGGCTGCCTTTGGAGAGCTGTCTCGGACGAGGGACGGCTTTGCACCTCTTCCGGCACATGGTTCGGCAACCGTTGCTGTTCGTGTGTCAAGTTCCTCCGTCGAGTCCTCGTGGATGTCATCAGCGGCGGCTTGATCCTGCATACGGCAGGCTGGTCAATCCGACTTGCCGAGAGCTTTCAGGATGAATCGGATCTGCTCGCGCAGGCCCGCTTCGGTGTCTTCGCCGTATTGGACGCAGTGCTCGATCAGGATCGGATGGAGGAACGGCGTGAACGCGGTGTGGACGGCACGCGCCGCCGTAGCGGAATCGTCGACATTGAATTCGCCCGATTCGATGCCCTCGCGGATAATGACCCCTAAGGTAGTTACCACGTGCTCGATATGCGCCTTGATGGTCGCCCAGTTCTCCTGCATGGCGGCGACAATCAGGTCGTGCATGCGCCTTTCCTTGACCAGCGTCATCTTCTTGTGATGGTGAACGGCGGTCAGTAGCTGACCCAATTTCTCCCCGGCCGACGCGTTCGTGCGCGCGATTGCGAGGGCGATGTCAGCTACCTCGTTCAAAGCTTTCCCGCAGATGGATTCTTTGATTGCGTCCCTTGAGGGGAAGAAGCGGTAGATGTTTGCCGTGCTCATGCTGAGTTCGGAGGCGATGTCGGCCACCGACGTTTTGTTGTAGCCGATGCGGCGAAAGTGCCCCTCCGCCACCTCCAGGATGCGCGCGCGCACCTCGTCGGGATCAGTTCGCATTCGGAGCGGACGATTCATGGATGTCTCCAGGACTGATGAAACGGATCTGCCGCGCTCGCCCTGGGCGATCATCTGTAAGCGGCAAGATCGTCCGGCTGGCCTGCATATGTTCAGGCAAAACCGGCGGGCGAGAAGAGAATCGTCTCCTCCGACAACAGAGTCTTATTCGGCAGCCGTTGCTATTCGCAATTCCGGTTGCTCCGCCGCGTCCTCATGGGCCTCGTCAGCAGTCGGCTTGATCCGAAACCACGCGGCGTAGAGCGCAGGGAGGAAGAGCAGGATCAGCACCGTGCCGGCCGCCGTGCCGCCGATCAGCGTATAGGCCATCGATCCCCAGAACACGGAGTGCGTAAGGGGGATGAAAGCTAGCACGGCGGCAAGCGCCGTCAGGATCACCGGCCTCGTGCGTTGCACGGTGGCCTCAATCACGGCGTGATAGTCGTCGAGGCCGGCAGCACGGTTCTCCTTGATTTGTTCGGTCAGGATCAGGGTGTTGCGCATCAGGATGCCGGCCAGCCCTATCAGACCCAGAATGGCGTTGAACCCGAAGGGCTGGTTGAAGGTGAGCAACATCGGCACGACGCCGACGAGCCCAAGCGGTGCCGTCAGCACGACCATGGCCATCGTCGAGAAGGATCGTACCTGCAGCATGATGACGATCAGCATGGCGGCGATCATGGCCGGGAAGATCTTGCCCAAAGCGGTGTTGGCCTTCTCAGCCTCCTCGATCGATCCCCCCATTTCGATGCTATAGCCGGCCGGAAGGGACGCGATCAGCGGCTGGAGGGCTTTCATGATCTGCTTTGAGACCTCCGGAGGCTGAGTCGCTTCGTTTATGTCGGAGCGGATCGTGACGACGGGCGTCCGGTCGCGACGCTTCAGGATCGGCTCCTCAAGACGGATCTCCGAATGGCCTATCTGGTCGAGCGGAATCTGGCGGCCGTCCCGGCTCATCAGCGAGAAATCCGCCAGACGCGCCGGATCCAGCCGCTCAGCCCCAGCGCTGCGCGCCACGATGGGGACATTGCGAATGTCCTCGCGGACCTGCGTGACAGGGATGCCGGTGAGGAGGAACTGGAGCTGCTGGCCTACTTCCGCCGGCGAGAGGCCGATGAGGTTCAGTCGATCCTGGTCAGGGATGAAGCGCAGTACGGGCGTGCGGTTGCCCCAGTCGCGGTTGGCCTGCCGCACGTCCGGGACGGCCCGCATGATATCGAGGGCCTTCTCGGAAATGCTATAGAGTTGCGCGGGATCAGGCCCCGTGACCCGGAACTCGACAGGGAACGGCGTATAGGGTCCGAACACAAGCTGCGTGACGCGGACATTGGCTTCCGGCGCGAGCCCCTGCGATACCGCCTCCCGGAGCCGGTGCTTCAGCGCCTCGCGCGCCTCCGCGTCCGGTGTCAGCACGACGATCTTGGCAAAGGCAGGATCAGGCAGTTCCGGTGCCATCGCGAAGAAGAAGCGCGGAGCGCCCTGACCGACGTAGCTCGTCACGATCTTGGCTTCGGGCTGGCCGTCCAGCCAGTGCTCCAGCTTCTCCACTGTGGCGGTCGTCGTCTCGATGCTGGTGCCTTCCGGCAGACGAACCTCGACCAGCACTTCAGGGCGATCGGATGTCGGGAAGAACTGCTGTTTCAGGCTGCCCATGCCGACAACCGAAAGTGCGAAGACGATGCCGACGACACCGCAGGTTACGAACTTGTGGCGCACGGCAAAGATGATGAGCCGGCGAAGGCGCCGATAGTTCGGTGTGTCGTATATGGCGTGAACGCCGCCTTCGACCGGTTTGATCGCGGGCAGCATCTTGACGCCAAGGTAGGGCGTGAAGACCACGGCGACGATCCAGGAGACGATGAGAGCGAACCCTACGACCCAGAAGATATTGCCGGCGTACTCGCCGGCCGTCGAGCGTGCGAAGCCCACGGGCAGGAACCCAGCGATCGTCACGAGCGTTCCCGACAGCATCGGCGCCGCGGTATGGCTCCAGGCATAGGCCGCCGCCTTGATGCGATCCATGCCCTCTTCCATCTTCACCACCATCACCTCGATGGCGATGATAGCGTCGTCCACGAGAAGACCGAGCGCCAGGATGAGGGCGCCGAGCGTGATGCGATCGAAGAACCGGCCGGTCTCCAGCATGATGAGGAACACGGCGGCAAGCGTCAGCGGGACGGCGGCCGCCACGACGATGCCGACGCGCCAGCCCATGCTGAGCAGGCTGATCAGCAGCACGACACCGAGCGCCATCGCGAACTTCAACATGAACTCGTCGACCGCCGAGGTGATGTTGACGGCCTGGTCGGACACCTTGTCGAGCGTTATCCCAAGCGGCAATGTTCGTGCGATGGCCGCCGTTCGGTCCTCCAGCGCCTTGCCGAGCGCGCGACCGTCCCAACCCTCCTGCATAACGGCCGCGAGCATGATGGTGGGCTCGCCCTGGCGTCGGATGAGATAGGTGGGAGGGTCCTCGTAGCCGCGGCGGACCTCGGCAACGTCGGAAAGCTTCAGCGTCCGCCCCCCGGCAACGATCGGCGTGTCGGCGATAGCCTGGACACTGTCATAAGCGCCGTTGAGCCTGATGAAGACCTGCGGCCCCTGAGTATCGATCGAGCCCGCCGGTGTGACGGTGTTCTGCCGCTGCAATGCGACGATGATATCCTGTGCCGACACGCCCAGCGTTGCCAGCTTGGCATAGGAGAACTCGACGAATATCTGTTCGGGGCGCTCACCGAGGATGTTGATCTTCTTGACGCCGGGCACGTGCAGGAGGTCCTGTCGAATCGCCTCGGCCTGCCTGGCCAGCTCACGCATCGGCATGCCTCTGGCCTTCAGCGCATAAAGGGCGAAGCTCACATCCGAATATTCGTCGTTGACGAAGGGGCCGTAGACGCCCGGCGGCAGGTTGCGGGCTTCATCCCCCAGCTTCTTGCGGGCCTGGTAAAACTCTTCCTGCACGACGGATGGCGGCGTGCTGTCCTTCAGCGTGACCGTCATATAGGCGTAGCCCGGCCGCGTGGTGGTCTCGACCCGATCGTACCAGGTGAGCTCCTGAAGCCGCTTCTCCAACGGCTCGGCGACAAGGTCCTGCATCTCGCGGGCCGTCGCGCCCGGCCATGCCGTCGTGACCGTCAGGGTCTTAATGGTGAAGTTGGGATCCTCCGCCCGCCCGAGTATAAGGAACGCGTAGGCGCCGGCCGCCACGAGCAGGAGGATGAAGAAAAGGGTGACGGCCCGTTCGCGAACGGCGATCGCTGAAACATTGAGGTCCATCGTCAGTTGCTCCCGCTTTCGGAAGCAGACCTGACGCGAGCGCCCTCCTGCAGAAGATGAGCGCCGAGCGAAACGACCGGATCTCCCATGTTCAGCCCGGAGACCACGGCGCTTTCGCTTGTCACACGAACAAGGCCGACAGGTCGGAAGTGTACGGTCGAGGTGGCGCGATCCAGGGCCCAAACGCCTGTCTTGCCGCCATCATCGAGCACGGCTCCGAGCGGCACCTGGACCTCCGGCTGGCTCGCCTGGCTTGTGATCCGGATAGTCACGGTCGCGCCAAGCGGTGCTGCCGCGGCCTCCCCGTCGAGCACATAGCGGGCCTCATAGGTACGGGTCTGGGGATCGGCGGCATCCGACAACTGCCGCAGATGCGCCCTATGGCGCCCATCGGCTGCATAAACGGCGGCCTCGGCCACAGAGCCGATCGCCGGCCGGATCGTTTCGGGAAGCGCGACCACCGCCTCACGAGGGCCGGCCTGGGCGATCCGAACCACTGTCTGACCGGCGGAGACGACCTGTCCCGGCTCGCCGATGGTTTCGACCACAGTTCCATCCGCGTCCGCCACCAGGAGGGAATAGGCCGCTTCGTTTTCCGCGACTTTCGCTTCCGCTTCGGCGGCGGCGAGTTGTGCGGTCGCGGTATCCAACGCCGCCTTCGCCTGCTCGTAGCGCTGCGGAGTTGCTGCCAATTCCTTCTTGACCAGAACGGCATAGCGCTTTTCGTCCGCGCTCGCCTGAACCAGCACAGCGCGTGCCGCGGCGACCCCATTGCGCTTGGCGGTGAGCGCGAGAGCCAGATCGGTGTCGTCGATCCGCAGAAGCGGTTGGCCCGCCTTGACCCGTTCACCGACGTTCACCAGGCGCTCGATGATCTTGCCGGGTACGCGAAAACCAAGATTGCTCTGCACCCGCGCGGCAATCGTGCCCGTGAAACCGCGTTCGGATCCAGCCACTGGCGCCGCCGTCACCAATCTGACGATCGGCGCTTCCTGCCTCGGATCCGCCACTGCGGTTGCCTGCGTGCGAATGGGCAGCGGGACGAATGCAGCCACCCCTAACCCCGCGGCCAGGATGCTGCCCAGCCCAATGACAAGTCGCTTTTTCATGCCCATCGCCTCATGCCGAAAGAGATTGCGTTCATTCTCTATGCTGTGTCCTGCGTCACCGGCAGCGGCCGGCTGCGACCTGCGCGGCGAGTCAGTCCGGTAGCGCGTCGGCGCGCGGATGCTTGTCGGTCCCAGTCGCGACTGTCACCTCCTCGCCGGACCTCGAGAACGCGTAGAGAGAGCCCCGGTAGCCCGGCATGGAGAAGGCAACGGAGTCGCGGTCGGCGAGGCCCATGACGACGCGCAGCGGATCGCCTCCGCCCTTGGGCGCGAAGGTGGCGGTGACCTCCAGGAGGTCGCCGTCGATTGGGACGTAATAGACCACCATGTCGAGGCGTCCGTTGTGCAGGCTGCCGGCTTCGATTGGGTGTCCGACGGTAGCTTCCTCGGCAAACGCTGGGGTCGCCAGAAACAGCGCGGTCAGGAGCGAAGCGCTCAGGATCTTGCGGATCATTTCGTGTCTCCTTTTTTAGATTGTAGTCGCCATCTATATAGCAGATAGATTACGAATGCAATCTAAAAAAAGAGATCGACGATGCGTGTGAGTCGCATACAGGCCGCGGAAAACCGCGAAACCGCAATCAACGTGGCAAGCCGCCTTTTGCGGAAGCGTGGCTTTGACGGCATCGGCCTCAAGGATCTGATGAAGGGTGCCGGGCTGACCCAAGGCGCCTTCTACAAGCATCGCATCAAAGGAGGACCTTGCGGCGCAGGCGTCCAGAAGGGCAATTTAGAGCGCCACCCTCCGAGGGTCGGCCGCGACCGGGGCAAACCCGAGGACCCGCTTGGCGCGGTGATCGCGTTCTACCGGGTCGATTCTGATAATCGAGGATCGGGAGGCATCGCTGGTGGAGAAATACGCATTTGCCGAGCCGACCGTACTGGGCGACCACCAGCTAAGCGATGAGGCCGATAGCGCACCTGCGGTCAACGCGACGGGCCTCTCACTGCGCTGCTGCTAACTTATAATCTGTTCGGCGACAGCTTCTTCGAAGCCCAGCTGTCGCTTGGGCGGCAAGACCCCGGGCCGCTGCTTGTGAATCGTAAAATTCCTCAAGTGCATGGACTCTGCCCCACCGCAAGGTGAACGTTGCGGTGCCGTCCCACTGGGCAAACACGGTAGTATGCCACGGCCAGCCCTTCACCCAGATGTGGTTAACCGTGAGATGGAGATTGGGGAGCACACGGCCGAGGCGCTCAAACCAGCGGCGCAGGGCTTCCTTGTCGTGGCGCTCACCACCAAGCGCGTGGGCGCCGGAAACGCGGTGATGGACATTCGGCGCGACTGCTTTCACCGCCTCATCCCAGCGATGATTGTTTACGTGGTCGAAGCTCTGTCGGATCGATTTCTCGACAATAGCTGTATAGCATTTGACCTCTCCTGATCCGGTGGAATCTTAGTGGTTTTCTGTCCGCTGGCCGGATCCGTGGCGCTGTCGGGAAGACCACCGAACGGGACGCCCGCCAGCACGATGGCGGGTCTCGTTTTCATGCCCATCTCAGTGCGGCCAAGAGCGGAGCGGCCGGGATTCTGTGGATCATCTCGCATCTTCTCTTGATAGATTGCGTTCGCCCTCTATATAAGATATAGATTACGAACACAAGCTAAAAGGGAGATTACCGATGCGCGTAAGTCGCATTCAGGCTGCGGAAAACCGTGAAACCGTTATCAATGTGGCAAGCCGCCTTTTTCGGGAGCGCGGTTTTGACGGCATTGGCCTTAAGGATCTGATGAAGGGTGCCGGGCTGACCCAAGGCGCTTTTTACAAGCAGTTCGCGTCAAAGGAGGACCTGGCGGCGCAGGCGTCCAAACGGGCGATGGAGAGCGCCACCCACCGATGGTCGGCCGCGACTACGGCAAAACCCGAGGATCCGCTTGGCGCGGTGATCGCGTTCTACCTCAGCATGGACCATCGCGAAGAAAGGATGGACGGCTGCCCGATCGTGGCGCTCGGTTCGGATGCCGCCAGACAGGGCGTGGACGTGAGAGCGTCGTTCGAAGCCGGGATCAGGGAATATCTTGATATGTTTGGTAGTTGGGTTGGCGAGGCCGACGGCGAGCGGCCCGGCGACAAGGCCATGGCCATTCTCTCGACAATGGTCGGTGCGGTGCTCCTTTCGCGCGTCGTCAACGACCCCGACCTCGCGCAGGCATTTCTGGATGCGGCGACAGAACAGGTTCGCGAAGCAGCCGGCGCTTGAATGGCGTGCGCAGCGCTGGCGGCGCACCCAAATTGATAGGAAAATAGATGCGACGGATTGTTGTCACAGGCATGGGAGCGGTCACGCCCCTTGCTGCCGATGTCGAAGCGTCCTGGTCGCGCCTCCTGGCCGGTCGCTCGGGTATCCGCAGGCTTCCGGACGATGTGGTGGGAGACCTCCCGGCGAAGATCGGAGGGGTGGTTCCCTCCCTGGAAGAAGATCCCGAAGCCGGCTTTGATCCGAATACCGTCCTGGCTGCGAAGGACCAGCGCAAGGTAGACCGGTTCATCATCTTCGGGCTCGCGGCTGCCGAAGAGGCACTCGCCCAAGCAGGATGGACGCCCGTCTTGGAAGCGGATCGCTTGCGCACGGCCATTATCATCGCGTCCGGCATCGGCGGGTTCCGTGCCATAACCGAGGCGGTGCGCACGGTGGACCTGCGCGGCGTCCGCCGCCTCTCGCCGTTTACGGTGCCGTCCTTCCTAGTAAACCTCGCGGCGGGCCACATCTCGATCCGCCATGGCTTCAAAGGCCCGCTCGGTGCACCGGTGACGGCGTGCGCGGCCGGCATCCAGGCGATCGGCGATGCGGCTCGTCTCATCCGGGCAAACGAGGCCGATATCGCCGTGTGCGGTGGAACGGAAGCATGCATGAATATCGTCAGTCTCGGTGGGTTTGCTGCCGCACGCTCTCTTTCAACCGGCTTCAATTGGGCGCCGGCTCAAGCCTCCAGACCGTTCGACAAGTCGCGGGACGGCTTCGTCATGGGCGAAGGAGCCGGCATGCTGGTCATCGAGGAATTGAGCCACGCGCTGGCGCGCGGCGCAAGACCGCTGGCCGAGCTTGTCGGCTACGGCACGACGGCGGATGCTCATCACGTAACCTCCGGTCCCGAGGACGGCGACGGTGCGCGCCGGGCCATGGAGATCGCAATCGCCCAAGCAGGGATTTCGCCCCGCGAGGTTCGTCATCTCAATGCCCATGCGACCTCCACGCCGGTGGGCGACCTGGGTGAGATCGAAGCGATCAAGAGGGTGTTCGGGCGCGATTTCGCGATAGCTGTCAGTGCTACGAAATCGGCGACCGGACACCTGCTCGGAGCCGCTGGCGGGCTCGGAGCTATCTTCGCAATCCTGGCGCTCAGGGATCAGATGGCACCGCCGAGCCTCAATCTGAGCGCTCCCGATCCGGCCGGCGACGGGATCGACTTCGTCGCAAACCAGGCCCGGCCGATGGCGATGGACTACGCAATCTCCAATGGCTTCGGCTTCGGAGGCGTCAATGCCAGCGCGCTGTTCCGGCGCTGGACGGATGATCTGGCCGGCGCGAGCACCGGAGGCGCTCATGATTGACGCCTTTCGCTCCGACCTTTCGCGCTTCTCCCCCGCAATGCAAACACGAAGAGAGATGTGATCTTCATGAACAGGACCAATCTAGGCGTCGCCCTGGTGACCGGGACATCCAGCGGCATCGGGCACACAACGGCCAAGGCCCTGCAGAACGCGGGCTTTCGCGTGTTCGGAACCAGCCGTCGCGCGGTCGTCGACCGATCCGATGGCGTTACCATGCTGGCCTGTGACGTGACCGATGACACGTCCGTGGCGAAACTTGTCCAGGACGTGCTGGCCGAGACCGGGCGCATCGACCTGCTTGTCAATAATGCCGGTGTTGGCCTGCTTGGTGGCGCGGAGGAGTCCTCGGTGGCCCAAGCCAAGTCGCTGTTTGACGTGAACGTCTTTGGCGTTATGCGAGTAACCAAAGCGGTGTTGCCGACAATGCGCCGCCAAGGCAAGGGCAGAATCGTCAATTTGAGCTCGGTGCAGGGGTTCATTCCAGCTCCCTATTTCGCGCTTTATTCGTCGACCAAGCATGCCGTTGAGGGCTACTCCGAATCGCTCGACCACGAACTGCGTCCTTTCGGAATTCGCGTCGTGTTGGTGGAGCCCGCCTATACCCGCACCTCGTTTGAAGAAAATCTCGCCAGGCCGGATCAGTTGCTCGATATCTACGACTCTGCGCGCGCCGGCATGAATGCAGCTGTGCGGAAAGCGATGGAAAAAGGCGATGCGCCGGAAGTGGTGGCCAGGACCGTTTTGGCGGCTGCGACCGATCCCGCTCCGAAGGGGCGCTATGCGGCTGGAAAAATGGCGCGCCAGGTCAGTTTCCTGCGCCGTTTCGTCCCCGCATCCGCATTCGACAAAAGCCTGCGAAAGCAACTCGGGCTCCCGGTTTGATGAAATCGACGAACAATCGGAATCATCGACGCTGGAAACATCGGCACCGCATTGGCGCGGCGCAACCTGACGCGATTGCTCTGGAGAACGCCCTGCGGTCGTTGGCGTTAGATTAGCGGTATGTTATGTTGCGGCGCGAAAGAGCGGGGGCCACCTCCCTTCACACCCGTAAGCGATCTGTATGTGCGACCCCTGCAGACTGGTGGGTAACACGGAAACCTCCCGGCATGGGTTCGGGATTCGATGGGGACAAGGGGCAATGCTTTACACGCTCGTTATGATGGTCTGCCTGACGGCTGTGCCGCAGACCTGTGAACAACGCGAACAGATGGTGGACGGCCTGGCGATGAATCCCGGGACCGCGTTCATGCAGGCGCAGCCGCTGGTCGCTCAGTGGATCGAGACGCATCCCGGTTATTTCGTGCAGCGCTGGCGCGTGCTGCCCGGCCGGGGTTCGTGATATCCGCCGCGACGATCGAATAGGGTTCTATTTCTTCGCGCCGAGCGTTTCCGAGACGACCTTGGACAATTGATAAAGCCGCTGCTCGATTATCGTCGGCACTTCACAGACGTAAGTCAGTGATTGGACGCGTTCATTGAAAATTCGCGTGGCGAATTTCAGCTGTTCGGTTCGCCGATCGATCTCTTCGGGATCTGCATCCGGCTTTGCCCGCAACGCATCGACATCGGACCCTTCCTTGCGCAACGCGGCGGCCATTTCGAGCTGCTTGTGGGCGTAGCGGGAAATGCCCGAAATCACCTGCGAGCGCTCGGCGTCCAGGTGATCGAACATGCCTTGCACCAGCATCGCCATTTTGGGTGCAAGCTGTTCTTCCGGCAAGGAGGCGGCGAAGTCCCTGATTTTCTTTTGAGCGTCCGCAATCGGCATCCGGCGAGCTGCCAACTCCTCGACCAGGGCGGAGATGGCGGGGTCCTTCGACCAGTCCTTCGCCGCTGAAGGAAGGTCCGGTCCGCTCCAGATCTGGCCGAGCGAGAGTTGAGGCACTTTGCGCTGCATGCAGGGCCAATCCGGATCAGGGTTCGCCGCCCTGGTGTTGATGCCCGGCGCGAGCGTGGCAATCAGAGCCAGGCCGCGAACAAGGCTCATTCGTGCCATCAGGTATTTCCTCCCGTGTCCTGTTTGCGGGTCATCAGGCCGCGCGAAGGGTCGTAGGCGATGATGGCGGCGGCAAGGAACAGCAGCGTGCAGCTGGCAACGACGCCTAGCGACAGCCACTCAACCTGGCCGTAGAAGGCGAAGCGGATCAGTTCGACGGCGTAAGTAAACGGATTGGCGAGGCAGATCTTGTAGAGCAGGGGGCTAGCCTCCTGGATACGCCACAAGGGATAGAGTGCCGGAGAAGCGAAATAGCCGGGAAAGATGACGAAGTTCATGATGCCAGCGAAGTTTTCGAGCTGCTTGATCATCGAGGACAAAAGCATGCCGAGCGCGCACAGCATCATGCCTGACAGGAACAGCGCAGGCAGTACGGTGAGATAGCCAAGCGGCGGCGCCTTGACGCCCCAGAACCATGCAACGATCAGGAACGCGTAAACCTGCGCGATCGACACGGCGACACCGGCGAGCATCTTCGAGATCAGTAAAAACCAACGCGGGAAGGGGCTGACCAGCAGGGTGCGCATGTTGCCCATTTCGCGGTCATAGACCATCGACAGCGAAGACTGCATGCCCGAAAACAGCAGAATCATGCCGCACAGGCCCGGCGTGATGTAGACCTCGTAGAGCACGTAGGTCTTATAGGGCGGGATGATCGATACGCCGAGCACCTGCCGGAATCCGGCGGCAAAAATGAACAGCCAGACGAGCGGCCGAACCAGCGAGGATATGAAGCGCTCGCGCTGATGCAGGAAGCGCAGGCACTCCCGCACGACGATCCCTTTTAGGCAAATGAGGTAGTGGGGGAGCCCAAATTGTTCGAACTTCACCGGCGTGAGGGCGGCGACTTTTGCGGGCATTGCGGGAGCGCTCATGGCGACATCTCCGCGATGCCGCTTGTTTCGACGCGGTTGAGCTTGGAAAAGGCGTCGCGGATCGAACTGGCACCGCTCGTCGCAACGACGTCGGCCACCTTACCCTTGGCCACCAGGTCGCCCTGCCGCAGCACGACGACATGGTCGCCGTCGTCGACCTCATCGATCAGATGCGTCGCCCACAGCACGCCGATGCCCTCGGTTTCGACGAGGTTGCGGATGGTGGCCAGAATGCCCGCACGCGACTGGATGTCGAGACCGACCGTCGCCTCGTCGAGCAGCAGTAGGGAAGGGCGGTGGAGCAGCGCCCGCGCGATCTCGATGCGCCGCATTTGGCCGCCGGAAAGACTGCGTGCCTTTTCGTGCTGACGGCCCTGCATGTTGACTGTATCCAGCAGCGCGGCAATGCGCTGCCGGGCATGGTGTCCGCCGATGCCATGCAATGAGGCGTGATAGGAGAGGTTCTGGTGGACGCTGAGGTCGAGGTCGAGCGTGCGTGCCTGGAACACGATGCCGACACGCCTGAGCGCTTCGCCCGAAGCGCGGCTGACGTCATGGCCGAAGATGCGGATCGATCCGCGGCGGGTGCCGTAAAGATGGCTGATCAGTGAAAACAAAGTTGTCTTGCCGGCGCCGTTGAGGCCGAGCAGAACGGTGAAAGTTCCCGGCGCGATCGAGAATGAGACATCATTGAGCGCCCGCTTCGAACCATAGGAGTGGCTGACGCCGGCAACATCGAGCGCCGCCACCTCGTCTCCAGCTCCGCTTGTCCTCACATGCTGCATGCCGCTGGCTCCTTGGGGGCGTGGCTGGTTATCTCGTGCACTGCAACATCCCCGCCGCAAAGATTTGTCATGTCGGCCTCCCTGATAATCCCTGCGGTCTAGTGGGGCGATATGGCCACGCCCCAAGGCTGTTGGCCCACCGTGACTGATTGAACCGGCTCGTCCGTCGCCGTGTCAATGAACGTGATGTCGTTGGAATTGCCGTTGGTGGTGATCAGCGTCTTCTGATCGGGGGTGAAGTCGAGATGCCAGACGCGTTGGCCGACCAGGATGTATTTTTCCACCTCGTAGGTTTCGGTATTGATGACGGCGACGTGGTTCGCCGGGCCGAGCGCGACATAGGCTTTCTTGCCGTCGGCGCTGATCGCGATGCCGACCGGCTGGATGGTTTCGGGCCGCAGTCCCGCAATCGCGAACTGGATCTTCTTCACCACCTCGCGTTTGAGACTGTCGATGACGCTGACGGTGCCGCCGATTTCGGCGCTGACCCAGATCTGTGATCCGTCGGGCTTGAATTGCGCAAAGCGCGGACGCGTGTCGACCAGGACGTTGTCGGTCACCTCATGGCTGTCGGTGTCGATGAAGTGCGCCATGCTGGTGGTTTCGGAGGTGTTGACCATGGTTTTGCCATCGGGGCTGACGGCCATGCCTTCAGGCTCCACCCCAACGGGAATCTCGGTCATGACCTGCTTGCTCTCGATGTTGATCGCGGTGACGAGATTGTCGTCCTCGTTGGCGACGTAGAGCGTCTTGCCGTCGGGTGAAAGCACGAACAGTTCGGGATCTGGGCCCGATGGCAGCGTGCCCACGATCTGCAGCGTCGCGGTATCGATGATTTCGATCGTATCGTCGTCGCTGGCGCACAAATAGATGAACTTGCCGTCATGCGAGATGGTGATACCGCGCGGCCTCTGGCCGACTTCGACGGTCTTCACCACTTGCATCGTCGCCGTGTCGACGACCGTTATCGTATTGTCTTTCTCGTTGGAGACATAAACGGTGTAAGCCCACGCCGGATTGGCCATGAAGCCGAGAATGGCGAGTGCGCAAGCTCGTCTCTGCACGAAAATTCCTCCCGATTGGTTCTACTTAAGGACGCATTTCGTTTCCGGCTGATCGACGCCGAGCGTATCGAGCTCGGAGATTTGGTGAAGATAACCCTCCTGTGGCGATGTCGAGACCACGGATTTGGTGTCGCCGAGCAGGATTGGCTGGCGAAGCTGATGGTTCCACTTGCGGAAGGTCAGCTTCTGTCCTTTGAAGGCGGCGACCGAGAAATCGTCCGAGCGGATGTAGTCGCTGATCTTCTTCGGATCGTCGCCATTGGTCCGCGTGCTGGCTTCGCCCACCGCCCGCACCGCCGTCCAGGCAGACATATCCTTGGACAGCATTCGCCGGCCGGTCGTCCTCAGGAAGCGGCTCTGCATCTGGATGCCGCCCCATTGCTCGCTCGCGGGATGCCAGGACGATGCGACGAGGCCCGCCGTGCCGGCGACCAGCCGCGGTGTCCAGGTGCGGTAGGGCACATAAGTTCCGAACACCTCGCTCTCATCGGCGACAAGCACCACGTCATGCTCCGGCAGATCCTGCGTGAACACGGAAATCTGCTGCTGTATCTGCGTGGCGCCGGTGTCGGTGCGGCGCGCCGTGCCGGTGTCTTTGAACTCCTTCTCGGCGACGATCTGACCGCCGAAGCGGGCCGCCGCGCGGCGCAACGCGGCCGCATAAAGATGATCCTGCTCATGCGAACCGTAGAGCAGCACCCAATTCGGCCATTTCTTTAACACGAGATACTGCGCCAGCGCGTCGGCAAGCATGCTTCGCGTCGGCGCGATATGGAAAATATTTATGCGGCAGTCTTCCTCGCGCAGGCTGTCGTCGGTAGCACCGACATTGAAGACCAGAACGCCCTTGTCGCGGGCGATGTCTGCGATCGACAGCAATTGCCTGGCCGAGAGGTCCGCGACAACATAGCGGTCACCTTTGGCAATCAGATCGTTGAACGCTTGAACCGCGTCGGCGTCCGGCTTGACCTCGGCCATGTCGAGGCTGAATTTCTGGCTGAGGAACTTTCCTGTCGTATTGTTGTCGCCGATCGCCACATTGGCGCCGGCAACACCTTCGTCGCGTGGCGGCAGGTCCAGCAGCGAAAGCGCCAGTTGCGGCGCGTAGGCCCGCAAATAACCTATTCTGATTTCGGTTATCTTTCTTTCCGGCCTGTCGGTTGCGATCAGTTGCTTCTCCGTCACTTCCTGGGCCATCACGTCCGCAACGTCGGCGGTCTGGAAAAAAAGGCACAAAAAGGCCGCGAGAGTGCCTGGCACCGCGCTCATCATCGATAAAACTGCCTGTTCTTGCACTAAAGTCCGATTGTTCCCGGACCAGCGCGAATTCAAGGTGCCCACAATGAGCTTAGCGGACCCCACAAGATTTATCAAAGCCCTGCAAGTGGGACTTACGTGTCTGCTTTAGTCCTATGCCTTTCGCGGAGATACGGCGGTGAATGAGCGTGTTGCGGTCCTCGACTCCGAGATCATCCGCAGCAATGCCGGAATGTGAAACTCTATGGGTTGCCTTGGGAGGATTGCCTGATGAAAACGCGCGCCGCTGTTGCCGTTGCCGCCGGAAAGCCGCTGGAGATCATGGAGGTCGACCTCGAGGGTCCTCGCGATGGCGAGGTGCTGGTCGAGATCAAGGCAACCGGCATCTGCCACACCGACGAGTTCACGCTATCGGGCGCCGACCCGGAAGGCCTGTTTCCGGCGATCCTCGGCCATGAGGGCGCCGGCATCGTCGTCGACGTCGGCAAGGGCGTCACCTCGGTCAGGAAGGGCGACCATGTCATCCCGCTCTATACGCCGGAATGCCGGCAGTGCCCGTCCTGCCTGTCGCGCAAGACCAACCTGTGCACCGCCATCCGTGCCACGCAGGGTCAGGGCCTGATGCCCGACGGCACCTCGCGCTTCTCGATCGGCAAGGACAGGCTGTTCCACTATATGGGCTGCTCGACCTTTGCCAACTTCACCGTGCTGCCCGAGATCGCGGTGGCCAAGGTCAATGCCGACGCGCCCTTCGACAAGATCTGCTACATCGGCTGCGGCGTCACCACCGGCATCGGTGCTGTCATCAACACGGCCAAGGTCGAGCAAGGCGCGACGGCGATTGTCTTCGGCCTCGGCGGCATCGGCCTCAACGTCATCCAGGGATTGCGGCTTGCCGGCGCCGACATGATCATCGGCGTCGATGTGAACAACGACAAGAAGGGATGGGGCGAGAAATTCGGCATGACGCATTTCGTCAATCCGAAGGAGATCGATGGCGACATCGTGGCTCATCTCGTCAACATGACCAAGCGCGGCGCCGACCAGATCGGCGGCGCCGACTACACCTTCGACTGCACCGGCAACACCAAGGTCATGCGGCAGGCGCTTGAAGCGTCGC
>NZ_JAMYLM010000020.1:0-98956 GCF_040317995.1 Mesorhizobium sp. M1334 | reverse complement strand
CCCGGCCGCCGGCGCGCCTGCTGGCCGCCCGCCCCCTGAGGGGGGTGCTTCGCGCATCCGCCGGTGCTTAGCCGATGCACTTCGGACCTCACCTGCTCCTCGCCGCCCTCGAAGGCCTCGTTACCTCCGCCGTGCTGGCGCTGACGGCGCTTGGGTTGTCGCTGGTGTTCGGCGTCATGCGCGTCGTCAATGTCGCGCATGGCGAGTTCTTCATGCTGGGCGCGGTGCTTGCCTGGGCGATCTCTACGGCGATATCCGGCCATCCGGCGCTCGGCTTCCTGGCCGCCCTGGTGCTGGCGCCATTGATCGTCGGCCTGATCGCGCTGGCCGCCGAACGGCTGGTGCTGCGCCGGCTCAACTACAATCCGGAAGCCACCATCGTCGCCACCATCGGCATGCTCTACATCATCCAGCAATTGGCGCTGACCTTATACGGCCCGGAGGCGCGGCCGGTCGAGCCGCCGTTCAGCTACCGCATCGTCCTGCCATGGTTCGGCTATTCCGGCTACAAGCTGTCGATCATCGCCGCGTCGGCGCTGCTGCTGATCGCGACCTGGCTGGTGCTGACGCGCACGAAAATCGGCCTCGTCATGCGCGCTACGCAATATGACAGCGAGACGGCGCAGGCCTTCGGCATCCCGGTGACCAGAGTCTATGCCGGCGTTTTCGCGCTCGGCGCCATGCTGGCGGCTGTGGCCGCCGTGCTGATCGTGCCGATCAGCCAGGCGCATTATCTGATGGGGCAGGACCCGCTGCTGCTCTCGTTCATCGTCGTCATCATCGGCGGCCTCGGCTCGTTGCGCGGCACGGTACTCGCCGCGGTGCTTATCGGCCTGTCCGACGGCATTATCTCGGTGTTCTTCTCGCCGACGCTGGCCAAGATCATAGCCACCTTGCTTGTCGCCATGGTGCTGGTGTTCCGGCCGCAGGGCCTGTTCGGGACAGCATCGCGATGAAGGATGCTTCGCCGGCAAAGCCATATGCGCTGCACCTCGGCGTCATCGCCCTGCTTTTCGGGCTTAGTTTTGTCCTGCCGGAATATCATCACGGCCTGCTCGCCCGCATTATGGTGCTGGCGGTCTTCGCCATGGGCTACAATCTGCTGTTCGGCTATGTCGGGCTGCTCAGCCTCGGCCATGCCATGTTCTTTTCAGCTGGGCTCTACGGCGCCGGCCTTGCCGTCATCCATCTCGGCTGGAGCGTGCCGGCCGCCTTCGCAGCCGGGCTTGCCTGCGGCGCCCTGCTTGCGCTGGTGATCGGGCTGCTGGCGCTGCGCACCTCCGGCGTCGCCTTCATGATCGTCACCATGATGTTCGCTCAGGTATTTTATCTCCTCATTCTTTATTTCGCCGCCTGGACCGGCGGCGACCAGGGCTTGGTGGTGCCGCAGCCGATGCGGGTCCTTGTCTTGGGCAGTACGTCATTCGACCTCACCAACCCGACCGTGCGCTATATGAGTGCGCTGGCACTGTTCTCGATCGTGCTGCTCATAATCCTGGCGATAGTCCGCTCCGGCTATGGCCGTGTGCTGGTCGCCATCCGCGAGAACGAGGAGCGGACCAAGATGCTCGGCTACGACACGTTCTCCAGCAAGCTTGCCGCCGTCGTCATCTCCGGCAGCATCTGCGCGGCTTCCGGCGCCGCCTATGCGCTGCTGTTCGGCTATGTCGGCTCGAGCTTCGCTTCGGTGCAGTATTCCATCCTGCCGCTGCTCTGGGTGCTGCTAGGCGGTGCCGCCACCACGCTCGGTCCGCTGATCGGCACGCTGTTCATGTATTATGTCATCGACATCGCCAGCGGCTACACCTCGGCCTATCTGCTGATCGTCGGCATAGCGCTCATCCTGCTGGTGCTGTTCTTCCCGAGAGGCATTCTCGGCAGCATCCGCCAGCGCTGGCTCGGGTGGTTGCCATGATGCCGCTGCTTACCACCAAAGGCTTGTCGCGCAGTTTCGGCGGCTTGCGCGCCGTCGACGGCGTCGACTTCGCGCTGATGCCGGGCGAGATCCGCGCCATCATCGGCCCCAACGGTGCCGGCAAGACCACCTTCGTCAGCTTGGTCAGCGGCCGCATCCAGCCCTCGTCGGGCATGATCGTCTTCGACGGCGCCGACATCACCAGCCTGCCTGCTTACGCCAGGGTTCGCCTTGGCATCGCCTACACGTTCCAGATCACCAGCGTCTTTGCCAATCTCAGCGCCTACGACAATGTTGCCCTGCCGGTGCAGCGCACGCTGACCGACGGCCGCTCGAAGGGCGCGGTTCACACCGGCGTCATGGCGGCTCTCGAGCGCACCGGCCTTGCCGACCGGGCGCAAATGCCGGCCGGGCAATTGTCCTACGGTCACCAGCGGCTGCTGGAAGTGGCAATGGGACTGGCACTGAAGCCGCGGCTGCTGATCCTCGACGAACCGACGCAAGGGTTGGCCGATAGCGAGATCGACAATTTCATCGAGCTGGTGCGCGAGATCGCCGATAGTGCCACCGTGCTTTTGATCGAGCACAACATGCCGGTGGTCATGCAACTCGCCGACCGCATCACCGTCTTCAACGCCGGCCGGATCTTGGCTGAAGGCACGCCCGAGCAGATCCGCGCCAATGCCGCGGTGCAGGACGCCTATCTGGGGACCACCCATGGCTGAGGTCCAGTCCAAGGCTCAGTCCAAGGCCCAGTCCAAGGCGTTGGCCATATCCGGGCTCGATTGCTTCTATGGCAAAGTCCAGGTGCTCTATGGCTTGGATCTTGTGTTGAACGAGGGCGAGGTGCTCTGCCTGTTCGGCCGCAACGGCGCCGGCAAGACGACGACGCTGAAGGCGATCATGGGCCTGGTGCCGGCAAGCGCCGGCTCGATCCGGCTCGAAGGCCGGGAATTGACCGGTCTGCCGGCACATGAGGTGCCCAAGGCTGGCGTCGCCTACGTGCCGCAGGGCCGGCGGCTGTTCGCCGAGATGACCGTGGCGGAAAACATCGAGATCGGCCTGATGGCCCGCAACAAGGGCAAGGCGACGCGCGAGAACGTGCTCGATCTTTTCCCGCTGCTGCGCCAACGCCTCAGGCAGCGTTCCGGCACGCTGTCCGGCGGCGAGCAGCAGATGCTGGCCATGGCCCGCGCCCTGTGTCTGGAACCGCAGGTGCTCCTGCTCGATGAACCGACCGAAGGGCTGATGCCGTCGATGATCGCCAAGATCCGTGAAACCGTGTCGAAACTGCGAGCGCTCGGCGTGTCGACAATTCTTGTCGAGCAGCGCGTCGATGCCGTGCTCTCGGTCGCAGACCGCGTTTGCTTCATCGAAAACGGCCGCAACCGCGAGACGGTCGATGTCGAGGAACTGCGTGCCGATCCCTCGGCGGTCCGTCGCTATGTCGGCGTCGGCTGATCAGGCAAAAAACAGCAGGCCGGCGAGCAGGAAAGTCGGGATCAGCACGGCGCCCGACCACGCCATATAGCCAAAGAAGCTCGGCATCTTGATGCCGCGATGCCTGGCAATGGCGTAGACCATGAAATTCGGCGCGTTGCCGACGTAGGTGTTGGCGCCCATGAACACCGCGCCTGCCGAGATCGCCGCCAGCGTCGAGGCGAGCTCGGTCATCAGATGCTGCGCATCGCCGCCGGCCAGTTCGAAGAACACCAGATAGGTCGGCGCATTGTCGAGGAAGGATGACAGCGCCCCGGTCAGCCAGAAATACGCGAGATTGTCGGGCGCGCCGGTCGGCGAACTGACCAGCAGCACCAACGGCGCCAGCGCGCCATCGAGGCCGGCCCGCAATATGGCGACGACCGGAACGATGCAGATGAAGATGCTGGCGAACAGCTTCGCCACCTCGGCGATCGGCCCCCAGCTGAAGGCGTTTGCGCCGCGAAACTCCTTCGGCGAGACGACAAGCGACATGAAGGCCAGTATCAGGATGACGGCGTCGCGCACCAGATTCTGCAGCTCGAGGCTGACGCCCTGAAAAGCGAAACTCACTCCCGGCTTCCAGGCAGCAGAAATCAGGATCGCGGCGATTACACCGGCCAGCAGCGGGATGTTGGCCAGGCCGCGGATGCGCACCTTGCTGTCGGGCGTCGGATCCTTGATCTTCGGCGCGCCTTCCTCCCGATGATGCATGATGATGTCGATCGCCAGGAAAACCACCAGCACCACGCCGGCGACGAACAGCGTCTCGGGCAACAGGTGAACTGTCGTCCAGAAGAAATCGACGCCGCGCAGAAAGCCGACGAACAGCGGCGGATCGCCGAGCGGCGTCAGCGAGCCGCCGATGTTGGACACCAGGAAGATGAAGAAGATGACGACATGGGCGTTGAAGCGCCGGTTATCGTTGGCGCGGATGAGCGGCCGGATCAGGATCATCGAGGCGCCGGTTGTGCCGATGATCGAGGCAAGCACCGCCCCGCCCAGCAACAGCCCGGCATTGACCAGCGGCGTGCCGTGTATGTTGCCGGCAACGAAGATGCCGCCCGAAATGGTGAACAGCGCAAACAACAGGATGATGAACGACATGTATTCGGTGAGCAGCGCATGCAGCACCGCCTGCGTGGCCGACGGGATGCCGAAGGCGATTGCCAGCGGCCCGGTCACCAATGCCGCCCAGAAGGCAGCGATCTTGCCGTAATGGTGCTCCCAGGCATGATGGAACAGCAGCGGGCCGGTCGCGATGCAAAGCAACAGCCCGGCAAACGGCAACACCCACCACAGCGACATGGCGGCGCCCGGCAATTCGTGCGCTTCGGCCGCGAGAACCGCTCCTGGAGAAAGGATTGCGGCAGTAAGTGCAGCACTTGCCGTCAACGCCGCAAACCGCATGAAGCCCCTCAAAAGTCCGTCAGGTTCGGCTGGATGACGTTCAAATCAGTGCCACGCCGGCATCGCGCATCCGGCCCAGCATCGTCTCCATGGAGCCGTTGAGATCGATGCCGCGGCAGGCGTCGAGCCGCACTGATGTCGCAAAGCCGAGCTTGACCGCGTCGAGTGCCGAAAAGGCGACGCAGAAATCCGTCGCCAGGCCGACCAGGGTCAGCGTATCGATATTTCGCTCCCGGAGATAGCCGACAAGGCCGGTCGGCGTCGTCCGGTCGTTCTCGAAGAATGCCGAATAGCTGTCGATTGCAGGACGGAACCCCTTGCGGATCACCAGCTCGGCCTTGCTCCAGGCCAAGCCGGAATGGAAGTCCGAACCAAGGCTGCCCTGGATGCAGTGATCAGGCCACAGCGTCTGCTCGCCATAAGGCATGTCGATCGTTTCGAACGGTCGCTTGCCGGGGTGGCTGGAGGCAAAGCTCGAATGGCCGGCAGGGTGCCAGTCCTGCGTCAGCAGGACGTGCTCGGTCCGCCGGATCAGATCATTGACCAACGGCACGATTTCGTCGCCACCGGCCACTTCCAGGGCGCCACCTGGGCAGAAATCGTTCTGCAGGTCGATAATGACAAGCGCTTCGTCGGCCATGGAGCCTCCTTATTTTCTTCGTCCTGAGCTTAGGCTCCAATGAAAACGCGACCGGACGCAGAAACTTGACCAGATGGCCGGCTGCGTCAACCTCTCACGGCATAACAAATGCGTTCCGGGCGCACCGGTGCCAACAGCCGTGCAAACTCTGGCTTTGACAATTCCTGCCGGCTTGATATCATTTGCATACGAATGAATTTCCTGCCTTGAATGCTCGGGAAAGTCTTTCGGCAGGATCCCCTCTCGGGAAGCCCATTCTGGGAAGGCAAAGCGTGATCCGTTACGCAAAACCCACCACGGTCGACGACGCCCTCGCGTTGCTGGGCGAAGGGCAATGGCGCATCCTTGCCGGTGGTACCGATTTCTATCCGGCTCAAGGCAGCAAGCCTTTCCGCGACAATATCCTCGACATCAATGGCTTGGCGGCATTGCGCGGCATTGCCGAAGCCGAGAACCATTGGCTCATTGGCGCCCGCACCGCCTGGACCGATCTCATCCGCCATCCGCTGCCGGCGGCCTTCGATGCGCTGAAGCAGGCGGCGCGGGAAGTCGGCTCGGTGCAGATCCAGAACGTTGCCTCGATTGCCGGCAATCTCTGCAATGCCTCGCCGGCCGCCGACGGTGTGCCGGCGCTGCTGGTGCTCGATGCCGAAGTCGAACTGCGTTCCTCGGTCGCGACCCGGCATCTGCCCCTTGCAAAGTTCATCCTCGGCAATCGTCGCACGGCTCTGCAGTCCGGCGAAATGGTGACGGCAATCCGTATTCCCAAACCTGCGACCGCCGGCGGCTCCGCCTTCGTGAAACTCGGCGCGCGGCGTTATCTCGTCATCTCCATCGCCATGGCCGCCGCACGCCTGGCCGTCGAAGATGGTATCGTCAGGAACGCGGCCGTCGCCGTCGGGTCCTGCTCGGTCGTCGCCAGGCGCCTGGCGAGTGTCGAGGCGGCACTGCGCGGCCTGCCCGTCGGCCCCGCGCTGGCCAGTGCGATCCAATCCGCGCCGATGGACGAGCTGTCGCCGATCGGCGACGTGCGCGGCAGCGCCGAATATCGGCTGGATGCGGCGCGCGAGATCGTTGCCCGTGCTGTGCTTGGTGCGGTGGGCGCAGTCCCTGGGGAAAGGGCGGCGGCCTGATGGGGATGGAGCGCGCCGACATCGCCTTCGAGGTCAACGGCGCCGCCGTTAGCGTTTGCGTGCCGCCGGTGCGGCGGCTGTCCGCGGTGTTGCGCGACGAGCTGCGGCTGACCGGCACCAAGATCGGTTGTGATGCCGGCGATTGCGGCGCCTGCACGGTGCTGGTCGACGGCGAGCCGGTCTGCGCCTGCCTGATGCCCGCGGCTTCCGCCTCGGGCACCGTGGTGACGACCGTCGAAGGTCTCGGCAATGGCAGGCTGTCGGCACTGCAGGCCTCGTTCCTCAGCCATGGCGCAGCACAGTGCGGCGCCTGCACGCCCGGCCTGCTGGTCGCCGCAACGGCACTCCTGGACAGGACGCCTTACCCGAGCGAGGCTGAAACGCAGGATGCGCTCGGCGGTGTACTCTGCCGCTGCACCGGCTACCGCAAGATCGTCGCGGCGGTGATGGATGCCTGGCGCCACGACGGCGGTCTCGATCAGCGCATGCCATCCTCTGGCCATGCCGTCGGCTCCTCCCCGATCCGCCTCGATGGCGTGCCGAAAGTCACTGGCGGCGAAAAATTCGGCGGCGATTCCTTCCCCGCCGATGCGCTGTCCGTGCTGGTGGTCCGCTCACCGCACTATCATGCCGCCTTCAGCTTCGGCGATCTCGGCAGCTGGGTGAAATCCCGTCCCGGCATTGCCGGCGTCTTCACCGCCGCCGACATTCCGGGAAAGAATTGTTTCGGCGTCATCGCGCCCTTCGCCGACCAGCCGGCGCTGGCCGAAGGGGTTTCGCGCTTTCGCGGCGAGGCGGTGGCGCTGGTTGCCGGCGAACGCGAGGCTATCCTCGATCTCGACCTAGCCGATTTCCCTGTCAGTTGGACCGAGTTGCCGCATTTTCTGGAAACTGGCGAAGCGCAGGCCGGCGGCGCGTCGCTGGTCCATGAAAACCGGCCCGCGAACCTGCTCACCTCCGGCTTTGTCGAGCGTGGCGACCCCGAAGCCGCGCTTGCCGGTGCGGCTTTCGTCGTTTCTGGCGCCATCGACACCTCCTATGTCGAGCACGCCTATATCGAACCGGAAGCCGGCTATGCCTTCATGGACGGCGACACGCTGGTCGTCGTCGCCTGCACGCAGGCGCCCTATATGGACCGTGACGACACGGCAAAAGTGCTCGGCCTTACCCCGGAAAAGGTGCGCATCGTGCCGACCGCGACCGGCGGCGGCTTCGGCTCGAAGCTCGACGTCTCGCTGCAACCGCTCATCGGCCTCGTCGCCATGAAAACCGGCCGACCGGCGGCGCTCGCCTACAGCCGCACCGAATCGATGATCTCGACCACCAAGCGCCATCCAGCCCTGATGAGAGCGAGCATCGGCGCCAATGCCGACGGCCGTGTCACCGGCATGGTCTTCGCCGGCGATTTCAACACCGGCGCCTATGCCAGCTGGGGGCCGACGGTCGCCAGCCGCGTGCCGGTGCACGCCTCCGGCCCCTATGCTACGCCGAACTATCGCGCCGAAGGCCGTGCCATCCACACCAACGGCCCGATTGCCGGCGCCTTTCGCGGTTTCGGCGTGCCGCAGGCGACGATCATGCAGGAGACCCTTTATGACGAGCTGGCCGACAAGCTCGGCATGGATCGGCTCGACTTTCGCCTGAAGAACTGCCTTCGGAACGGATCCGAAACAGTTACCGGGCAGCGGCTTGAGTCGGGCGTCGGCATCGCCGACTGCCTGGAGGCCCTCCGTTCACATTGGCAGCGTGCCGTTCGCGATGCCGAAGCGTTCAATGCCGGTAGCGGCATCAAAAAACGCGGCGTCGGCATCGCTTCTTGCTGGTACGGCTGCGGCAACACCTCGCTGCCCAATCCGTCGACCATCAAGGTCGGCATCTCGATATCGGGCGAAGTCGTCCTGCATCAGGGGGCGGTCGATATCGGGCAAGGCTCCAACACCGTCATCGCGCAGATCTGCGCCGACGCGTTGGGTCTGCCATTGGAGATGTTGCGGCTGAAAGGCGCCGATACGGCGATCACCCCCGATGCCGGCAAGACCTCGGCCTCGCGCCAGACTTTCGTCACCGGCAAGGCCGCCGAAAAGGCCGGCCGCGCCTTGCGCGAGGAGATCTTGCGTTTCGCCAATGTCTCGCAAAAGGCGGCGATTGCGCTGGACGGCACAAGCCTGAGCATCAGGGAAGGCGAAGCGACGCGCCGCATCGATCTTTCCTCGCTGAAGGCAGACGCCGAAGGTTTTGTCTTCCGGGCCGAGGAAAGCTACGACCCGCCGACGCAGCCGCTCGATGCAAAAGGTCAGGGCAAGCCTTACGCCGTCTATGGTTATGGCGCTCAGATCGCCGAACTGGAGGTCGACCTCAAGCTCGGCACCGTGAAGCTGGTAAAAATCACCGCCGCCCACGATGTCGGCAAGGCCATCAATCCCTTGCTTGCCGAGGGCCAGATTGAGGGTGGCATCGCCCAGGGCATCGGCATGGCGCTGATGGAAGAGTATATCCCCGGCCGCACCGAAAACCTGCACGACTATCTGATCCCGACGATCGGCGACGTGCCGCCGATCGAGACCATCCTGATAGAAGTTCCGGATCCGGAAGGACCGTTCGGAGCCAAGGGCTTGGGCGAGCATGTGCTGATCCCGACGGCGCCGGCGATCCTCAACGCCATCCGCCATGCAACAGGTGTGCTGGTCACCAAAATTCCGGCGACGCCGACCCGCATCCGCGCCGCCATCCTCGACAAGGAGGCGCGCCGATGAGCGAGCTTGCCGAACGTTTCGAGACACATGATCCCGGCGAGAAGCTGGTGGCCGAGAAGATCCGCTGCGATGCCTGTCCGGTCATGTGCTACATCGCCGATGGCCGCACCGGCGCCTGCGATCGCTACGGCAATGTTGGCGGCAGGATCGTGCGGATGGATCCGCTGACCATCCTCGACCACGCGGCCGAGACCGGCGCCGCAATCGTACCCTTTGCCGAGGAAGGCGAGGCATGGGACGGCGAACTGGTCAACACCGGCCGCCGCTTCGTCACCGCCATCGGCGCCGGCACCACCTATCCCGATTACAAGCCGGCGCCTTTCATCGTCAGCCAGGAGGTCGAGGGCGTCGATCTGGTCACCGTCGTCACCGAGGGCATCTTCTCCTATTGCGGCGTCAAGGTGAAGATCGACACCGATCGTCATATCGGCCCCGAAACGGCGACGGTCCGTGCCCAAGGCGAGGCGATCGGCCATGTCACCACCGGCGAATACGGCTCGCAGATGCTGTCGCTGGGCGGCGTACATCATTTGACCGGCGGCTCGAAGGCTGAAGGGCGCGCCACCTGTGACGCCATGCTCGCCCTGTGCAACCGCAAACCGGTCGAACTCGTCATCGACGGCGGCGCCACCGTCATCGTCGAAGCCGGCAAGCCGCCGGTCATCGACGGCAAGCTCGAACAGCGCATGCGCGTCGGCTGCGGTTCGGCCACCATAGGCATGTTCGCGACCCAATGGCGCGGCCTTGTTGACGAGGTGGTGGTGGTCGATGACCACATCACCGGCGTCGTCTCCGAGCATCAGGCCGGCAAGGTGCTTGGCTGGCAGGATACCGGCATCAAGATCATCGGCCGCCGTTCGACGCCGGGCCGTTATTTCAAGGTGTCGGAGCCCGGCCTCGGCTGGGGCGGCACCAGTATTTCCGACCCGCTGTCGATCCTTGGTGAATGGAACGCCAAAAAGGGTGCGCGCCCCGGCATGTCGCTGCTGATGGTCTCGACCACCGGCGAGCAATTCGCCTATTACGAGCTCGACGACGAATTGAAGCCTGTGCAGAAACCGTTCCCGGAGCGGCTGCGGAAGTCGGTTGAACTGATTGAGGACAATTGCGAGCCGGCGCTCTGCACCGTGCTTTTCGTCGGCGGCGCCGGCGGGTCGCTGCGCGCCGGCGTCACCGAGAACCCGGTCAATCTGACCCGCTCGGTGCAGGGCCTCAAGACCTATGTGACGGTCGGCGGCGCGCCGGTCTATGTCTGGCCGGGCGGCGGCATCACGCTGATGGTCGACGTCACCCGCGTGCCGGAAGGCGCCTTCGGCTATGTGCCAACGCCGGCGCTGGTGGCGCCGATCGAGTTCACCATGCGCCGCGACGATTATGTCAGGCTTGGCGGCTACGAAGCCGAAATCCGCAGCGTCGACGATATCCTGGCCAAGGGCGGCGAATATCTCAATCCGCGCCGCGGCACGGCCGCACCCCTTGACAATCCCTGGCCGCCGCTGGCTCAGTTGCGTCGCGCGGCCGCAAACGGGGCTGGGCGATGAACGGCCCGCAGGCGCATTGGCTCGAGGACGGCCGGAGGCTTCACCTCAATCATGGGCCGATCGACCTGATCGTCGAGGCCTTCGGCGAGGCGAGTGAATGCAGCGCCGCATATCATCAGGCAGTGGCGCGCTTCCAGACAATCCTGGTTGAACTGGTCGAAGAGTTGCCCGAACTGCGGCGCCCGGCCAGCTCGCGGTCACGTGCTTTCGCTGGCCCGACGGCGCGCCGCATGGAAGCGGCGGTCGTTCCGCTAGCGAAACAATTCATCACGCCGATGGCGGCCGTCGCCGGCTCGGTAGCCGACGAAGTGCTCGGGGCCCTGCTTGCCGGCCGCCGGCTCGAGCGCGCCTATGTCAATAATGGCGGCGACAGCGCGATCCATCTCGGCAACGGGCAGTCGATGACGCTTGCCATTGCCGGGACAGGTCATGGGTTGGCAGATCGTCTCACGATCCGCGCCGAAGACGGGATCCGCGGCGTCGCGACCAGCGGCTGGCGCGGCCGCTCCTTTTCGCTCGGCATCGCCGACGCGGTCACGGTGCTGGCGCGGACGGGTGCTGAAGCCGATGCCGCCGCGACCTTGATCGCCAACGCCGTCGACCTGCCCGGTCATCCAGCCGTTAGGCGCGTACGGGCGCGCGATCTCGCGCCTGACAGCGATCTCGGCGACCGTTTGGTGACGCAGGGCGTGGGGCCGCTTTCCGCCGCTGAAATCGCTATTGCACTGGAAGGTGGATTTGCCGTTGCCGAGGAGTTTCGGCGGCGCGGCCTGATTGCCGCCGCGGCGCTTTTCCTCGGCGGTCAGGCGCGCATCGCAGGTCCGATGGGGCTCGCCAATAAAGCTTTAGAGAGGGAAATTGCTCATGCCTGAGTTTCCGATCCGCAAGATCGCCGTGCTGACCGAAGAGATTTTTCACGAGGGCGGGCCGGTGGCGAAGGTGCCGCGGCGCCGCGCCGCGGCTATGGCTGTGGTCAAGAACCCGTTCGCCGGCCGTTACGTCGAGGAACTGCAGAGCGCCATGGAGGATTTGAAGCCGCTCGGGCTGCTGCTCTCGGACAGGCTTATTGCCGCATTGGGCGGCGACGTGAAACAGATCGACGGTTACGGCAAGGGCGCCATCGTCGGCATGGCGGGCGAGCTGGAGCATGGCGCGCTGTGGCATGTGCCGGGCGGCTATGCCATGCGCGAGCGGCTCGGCGACGCCAAGGCGATCGTGCCGTCGGCAAAGAAGGTCGGCGCTTTCGGTGCGCGGCTCGATGTGCCGCTCGGCCACATCAACGCCGCCTATGTGCGCAGCCATTTCGATGCCATGGAAATCGGCATCAGCGATGGCCCGCGTCCCGACGAGATCCTGTTCTGCCTCGCAATGACCTGCGGCCCGCGTGTGCACGACCGCATGGGCGGGCTGGCGGCCAAGGATATCAAGGCATGGGACGGGCTGCGGTGAGCGCCGAAGACAATCTGCTCAAGCTGGTCGAGGCCGAGGAACCTGACGAGAACGACTATCGCTTGCAGGAGCAGGTCGGCTTCATCCTGCGCAAGGCGCATCAGCGCCATGTCTCGATCTTCGCCGCACACATCGCCGATCTGACGCCGCCGCAATTTGCCGCTTTGGCCAAATTGCGCGATGTTGGCGAGACCTCGCAGAACCAGCTTGGCAGCCTGATCGCCATGGATGCGGCGACCGTGAAGGGCGTCATCGACCGGCTGAAAGCGCGTGGCTTTGTCGAACTTAGCAAACACGAAGTCGACAAACGGCGCCTGCTGGTCAATCTGACGGCCGAGGGTCGCGACGCGATCGAGCGGCTGATCCCGCTTGCCCGCGAGATCACGCAGGAAACGCTGGCGCCGCTTTCCGCCAAGGAGGCGGCCATTTTCATGAAGCTGCTGGCCAAGCTGGCTTAATCTGCTGCCTGCCGGCGTTTGATTGTTGTTCCTGCCGGGCGCTGAACGCCCGGCAGGAAGGCCTCGTCTCAGAGGCCGTTGTCCTTCAGTATCTGGGCGGCATTTTCCTTAGTGATCTTCTGCGTCGGCAGGGTGATGGTCTTTTCCACCTTCTCCCCGTTCAGGAACTTGATCGCCTGCCGCAGCCCTTCGGCGCCCGGCGTCACATAAGTGAACGTCGCCGTCAGTTCGCCATTGGCGACCAGCTGCACGCCTTCATTGGGCAGGCCGTCGATGCCGATGAACTTGATGTCCTTCTCACGTCCGACGTCCTTGGCGGCAAGATAGGCACCATAGGCCATCGGATCATTATGGCCGTAGACAAGATCGATCTTCTCGTTGTTGCGCAACGCGGTCGCCATGATGTTGTAGGCCTGGTCCTGCTTCCAGTCGCCCGACTGCTGGTCGAGCAGATATTTTATGCCCGGCTCCTTGTCGGTGAATTCATGGAAGCCGTCATGGCGATCGTGTGCCGGCTGGGTGCCCATGCCGCCCCAGATCTCGACGACGTTGCCGGCGGCCTTGCCCTTGCCCCCAAGCAGCTCGACGGCATATTCACCGGCAGCCCGGCCGATCAGCTTGTTGTCGCCACCGACGAACTGCGTGTAGTCATTGGTTTCGACGTTGCGGTCGAGCACGAAGACCGGGATCTTCGCATCGATCGCCTGCTGCACGACACCGGTCAGACCGGCGGATTCTTTCGGCGATACCAAGAGCGCATCGACCTCCTGACGGATCAGGTTCTCGACGTCGGCCACCTGCTTCTCGGTCTTGTCCTCGCCGTCGGTGATGATCAGTTCGACTTCCGGATGCTTGGCCGCTTCGGCCAGGATGTCCTTGTTGAACTGAGCCCGCCAGGGTTCGATGGTCGTCACCTGCGAGAAGCCGATCTTCCACTTCTTGTCCTGCGCATGGGCGCCGCCGGCAAGCATGGCGGTCGTGGTCAGGAGTGCCGCTGTCAGCCCGGCGAGCTTCAACAATTCACGTCGTTTCATTTCTTGTTTCCTCCAATATTCAGAGACGCGGTCTCTTGCGACGGCCGCTTTGCCGCGGCCGTTTCCTTGTGCGCTTGCCCACCGGGCAGCCGCAGATAGAAGAGAAGATCACCGGCATTGCGCTCCTGTACGAGCACGGTACCGATGATGATCATCCCCTTCAGCACCAGCTGAAGGTTCGAATTGATGTTGTGCAGCTGCAGGATGTTGGAGAGCAGCCCGAAGATCAGCACGCCGCAGAACGTCCCGGTGAGGCTGCCGCGTCCGCCCATCAGGCTGGTGCCGCCGATGACCACGGCGGCAATCGCGTCGAGCTCCAGGCCGGCGCCGGCGTCCGGCTTGCCTTGCCGGTACTGCGCGACATAGAGCACCGCCGCGATGCCGGCCAGCAGCCCTGACACGGCATAGGTGGCGATCTTCACGCGGCCTGCGGCGATGCCCGACAGCCGCGCCGCCTCCTCATTGCCGCCGATTGCATAGACATAGCGGCCGAACGGGGTGAAGCGCAGCACGGCGCCGTAGATCAGGATGGCGCCGAGGAAGAACAGGCCCGGCATCGGGATCACGCCGAATACCAGCGAGCGCAGCATTTCGAAATCGGCCGTGGCGTTCGAGCCGGTATAGACCGGCAGCACCGCATTGTTCTGGCCGGCTGTCAGCCGGGCGATGCCGAGCGCAGTAACCATCATCGCCAGCGTCACGATGAAGGGCTGCAGCCGCCCCGCGACGATGATGAAGCCGTTGAGCGCGCCGAACAGCAGGCCGACGCAAGGCGCCACCAGCAGCACGCCGAGCACGCCGAATTTTGAGCCTACCTGCGGCAGCAGGAACCACAGCACCAGACTGCACAGGATCACCCCGACAATGCCGGGCGTCACCAGCCCGCGAACGCTGTCCAGCCTGATGTCGTGCGTCGCCTGCGCGCCGGCACGGGATTTTTCGACGTTCAGCAGGATGAAACGAGTGACGAGAATGCCGAGGCAAAGGGCTGCCACGGCAACTGTCGGCACCCCAAGCACCACCGCCGGCGTCACGCCGGGGACCGTCAGCAGCATGGCACAGACCACCGTACAGATCGCCATCAGCGAGCCGACGGAAAGGTCGATACCGCCGGTAATGATCACGGCCGTCATGCCGGTGGCAATCAGGCCCGTGGTCGACACCTGGCGCAGCACGTCGAGCAGGTTGCCGTAGGACAGGAAAATGTTGTTGCCCTTGGAGCTGATCGGCGAGCCGAGCACGCCGATCAGGAAGATGGCGATCAGGCCCCAATAGAGCTTCGTCCGGGACAGGATATGCAAAATGCTCATGCGGCAGGCCTCGTCATCGTCCGTCGCGGCGCCGCAAGCCGCATGATGGCCTCCTCGCTGGCTTGCGCGCGGGACAGGATTCCCGTCTGGCGGCCGTCGGCCATGACCAGGATACGGTCGGAAAGATGCAGCAGCTCCGGCAATTCCGAGCTGATGACCGCGATCGCCAGCCCGTCTCGCGCCAGCTTGACGATGAGATCGTAGATTTCCCGCTTGGCGCCGACATCGATGCCGCGCGTCGGCTCGTCGAGCAGCAGCACCCGCGGCCTCGTCGCCAGCCATTTGCCAATGACGACCTTCTGCTGGTTGCCACCGGACAGCGTGCCGGCCGGCTGCTCGACGGTCTCGCAGCGAATGCCGAGCGCCTTGACGGCGTCCCGTGCCAGCCCTTGCTCACCAGCCAGCGAGCGCAGGCCGAACCGCGCCAGCGCACCGACCAGCGGCAGCGCGACATTGTCGGTGATCGAGGCCTCGAGATGCAGGCCTTGCGTCTTGCGGTCTTCCGTGACCAGGGCGATGCCGAGCCGGCGCGCATCGCGCGGCGAACGGATTTCTACCACCTCGCCATCGAGCCTGATCTCACCGCCGGCACGTCCGCCGCTGGACCCGAAGATGGTTTCCAGGATTTCGGTCCGGCCCGAGCCCAGCAGCCCGCCGATACCCAGGATTTCACCTGCGGCAAGATCGAAACTGACGCCGTCGAGCACGGTGCGCCAGCCATGGCGATTGGGCTTCGACAGCGACAGCTCGCTTACGGAAAGGACGGTGTTGACGCCGGGGATGCGGTGCTCCTGGGAGGAAGCAAGCAGGTTTCGCCCGACCATCGCCGAAATTATGGCGTCTTCGTCGAGCTGGTCCATCGCCCGCGTCAGGACGTGGCGTCCATCGCGGAGCACGGTGACCCGGCTGGCCAGATGCATGACTTCGTCGATGCGGTGCGAAATGTAGACGATCGCCACGCCGCTGTCGGCGAGCTGGCGGATGATGCGGAACAGCCGCTGGCATTCGGCTGGCGAAAGCGCCGAGGTCGGCTCGTCCATGATCAGAATGCGTGCCGACATCGACAGCGCCTTGGCGATCTCGACCAGTTGCTGTTCGCCGACGCGCAAGGCACCGACGCGCGCATCCGGATCGAGCTCGATGCCGAGCCTTTGCAGCAGCGCGCCGGCAGCGCGGCTGCTCGCCTTGCGGTCGACGATCAGCCCGGCGATCAGCTTCTCGCGGCCGAGAAAGATATTGTCGGCGACGCTGAGTTCGGGGACGAGATTCAGCTCCTGGTGGATGATGGCGATGCCGGCGCGCTCGGCTTCGCGGACGCCGGCAAAGCGCACCGCATCGCCATCGATACTGACCGTTCCGTTATAGTCCGTATAGACGCCGGACAGGATCTTCATCAGCGTCGACTTGCCGGCGCCGTTCTCGCCCATCAGCGCATGGACCTCGCCGCGCCGCAGTTCGAAATCGACATCGACAAGCGCGGCGATGCCACCGAAGGACTTGGAGATGTGCTCGGCGCTCAGCACGATAGCCGAGCCGTCCGCCATAACGCCTTGCGCAGGGATGGAATTGCCGTGCTGCATCACAAGGACGGCCTCCCTCCGCCGTCACCGAACACCTCAAACGCTAATCTAAACGTTTCGATCATGTCAAGGCAATATCTGGAGTCCGAGATTGATCCATTTCAATTCTTGCACAAAATCGTAAGATTCCGTACGTATTGCTGCCGTGGAGTGGTGAAACGTTTCGAAAATGACAGTGTCAGGACGAAAAAAGCAGCGCAAGTTCACTGCTCCGACCATGCTTCACGTGGCCGAGGCCGCGCGTGTTTCCGTGGCCACCGTATCGGCGCTGATCAACGGCACCGCGACCGTCAGCCCCGAGCTCAGCCAGCGCATCGAACAGGCGATCCGCGACATCGGCTATAAGCGCAACGCCATCGCCCGCAGCCTGAAGATGGGCACCACACGCACCATCGGGCTCACCGTCCCCCACATCACCAATCCGTTCTTCACCGACGTGGTTTCGGTCATCCAGCAGGCTTTCGACAGGGCCGGCTACGCCGTCATGCTGTGCTGCACCGACGAGCACCTGAACACGCAGGACGACCAGATCAGATTGCTGCTCGACCGCATGGTCGACGGACTGATCGTCGCGCGTGTCGGCGACGGCGCGATCCTCAAACGGATTGTCGACGACGCCAATGTGCCGGTCGTGCTGCTCGACCGTGTTTGCCAGGGTGTCGATACCGATGCCGTCGTTCTCGACAATCAGCGCGCGGTGTTCGACGCCATCACCTACCTGATCGATCTCGGCCATCGGCGCATCGGCTACATCTCCGGCTCTTTCGATATCTCGCCGATGCACGACCGCATGGCGGGATACCGCGAGGCCCTCCAGGCCGCCGGCCTGCCGGCCGAGCCCGAGCTCGTCCGCTTCGGCAACTTCCATGAAGTCGACGGCTACAACGCCACCATGCAGCTGCTTTCGCTGCACGACCGGCCGAGCGCCATCTTTTCGGCCAACAACCCGATGGTGATCGGCACGATGAAGGCCATTCGCGATATCGGCCTGTCCTGTCCGGAGGATATTTCGGTCGCCTGCTTCGACGACTTTCCGTGGTCGGATGTGTTCCGGCCGCAATTGACCACGGTCGCACAGCCGGTGCAGGCGATTGGCGAACAGGCGGCCAATCTGCTGCTCGACCGGCTCGCCGGAAACAGGGATGCGCCGCCGCGCAAGCTGACGCTCAAGGGACGCCTGATGATCCGCAATTCATGCCGTCCGCTAGGTGCGACTGCGCAGAGCGTCAGCGCGTAGGGCTCTGTTCAGAAACTTTGCAATGCCGGACGGACCAGCGCTCCCTCTGTCCTGCCGACCCGGGCATTCGCAGCCACTACGGGCGTTCGTCGTTCGAAAACCGAGCAATTGAAGGACGCGGCGCCGATCGAGCCAAGTGCCCAACGATCAGCCAGCCGACAGTCAGGAAAATCTTGGCAATCGAAGCGTGTCGGATTAGGAATATGACGAGATGCGGCTGATCGTTCACACGGGCGCCGGCTTGAGTCATGCGCGTGAAATCGATCCTAATCGGGCTGGTTCTTGCTGGGATGACCGTATTCTTCGGCTGCACTACCGGCGGCGCATTAAAGACTTTCCCCTCGGCCTATGGCGGCCTCACCGACGCCGGTTTTCGCGTTCCGCCGGTTCCGATCTACAAGGTTGACCCAAAGTTCCATCGGCAGACAGTACCTTATGCGACTGAAGAGGCGCCGGGCACCATCATTGTCGATACAGGAGCGAAGTTCCTCTACTACGTGTTGGGAGACGGTCAGGCGCTGCGCTACGGAATCGGCGTTGGCAAGGCGGGCTTCGAGTGGCATGGCACCGCTCACGTTGCGAGGAAGCGCGAATGGCCGGATTGGAGCGCGCCGTCTGCGATGATCGTGCGCGAGCAGAAGCGAGGCCGCATCATACCGGCCCATATGGAGGGCGGACTCATGAACCCGCTCGGGGCGCGGGCGCTCTATCTTTTCAACGAGAAAGGTGACACTGGATATCGCCTGCACGGTAGCCCTGAATGGTGGTCCATCGGCAAAGCTGTGTCGGCGGGCTGCATTCGCCTCATGAACCAGGACATCATCGATCTCTATGACCGCGCCACAATCGGCACCAAGGTGATCGTCATTTAATGGACGCCGCGTTTCCCGCAAACGGACGAGCATGAGGATCGAAAACCTCCGCGTAAAGCGCGCGAAATGTTCGCTGTGTCTTCGCACACCTGTTCGCGAGGTTCCCTGCCCAAGGCCGGCCTCGCCCGCAACTGTGGCAAGTGGCGAACCAACTCTCAGGCAGCTTCCGACAGCGATTTGTGAGCGTCGGCCAGGATCTCGAACGAGCGCACCCGCGCCGCATGGTCGAAAATCTGCGCTGTGACCATCAGCTCGTCCGCGCCGGTGCGGCGCACGAAGGCCTCGATGCCTTGCCTGACCGTTTCGGGAGAGCCGACGACGGCGCAGGAAAGCGCTTGGCCGAGCATGGTCTTGGCCATTGGATCGAGGTCGCGCTCATATCCTTCGACTGGCGGCGGCAATCGGCCGGGCCGGCCGGTGCGCAGATTGACGAAGGCCTGCTGCAGCGAGGTGAACAGCAGCCGCGCCTCGGCATCGGAAGGAGCGGCGAAGACATTGAGGCCGAGCATCACGTAGGGCCTGTCGAGCTGCTCCGAAGGCTGGAAACGCGAGCGGTAGATCTCCAGCGCATGGTCGAGCTCGGCCGGCGCAAAATGCGAAGCGAAGGCGTAGGGCAGGCCGAGCATGGCGGCAAGCTGCGCGCCGTAGAGGCTGGAACCGAGAATCCAGATCGGCACCTTTTCGCCCTCGCCGGGCACCGCGCGGATGCGTTGGCCGTCTTCGGCCGGCTGGAAGTAACCCATCAGCTCGACGACGTCCTGCGGGAAATTGTCGGCGCCAGCATCGAGGTTGCGGCGCAGCGCCCGTGCCGTGGCCATGTCGGTGCCGGGCGCCCGCCCGAGGCCGAGATCGATGCGACCGGGATGCAGAGCGTTGAGCGTGCCGAATTGCTCGGCGATGACCAGCGGCGAATGATTGGGCAGCATGATGCCGCCGGCGCCGACGCGTATCGTCTTGGTGCCGCCGGCCACATGGGCAATGACCACCGAGGTGGCGGCGCTGGCGATGCCCGGCATGTTGTGATGCTCAGCCAGCCAGTAGCGCTTATATCCCAGCCGCTCGGCATGGCGGGCGAGATCGAGCGAATTGGCGAGTGACTGCGAAGCGTTGCTGCCTTCGACGATCGGCGACAGGTCGAGAACGGAAAGAGCGGTCATCGGCGCGGGGTTTCCTGTGGGCCGAACGGATGTAGGAAGCCGTTGCCGAGGCGGCAAATTCAAAATGTTGATTGAGCACTGCAGGCACAACGGACGTGCCACCGATGCAAGGTCGTGATCCGCCCCAATCGGGGGACGTTTTTGACCTTAAGCCGCTACTTTTTCGCCTCGTGAATTTCTTCGTCCTCGATCACCGCCGTATGCTGCGCCGCGAGGAAATTGCCGACATGACTGAGGCCGTCGAAATGATCGCAGAACACCTTGATGACGACCAGCAGCGGCACCGCCAGCAAGGCGCCGACGAAACCCCACAGCCACGACCAGAAGGCGATGGCGATTAGGATCGCCACAGCGTTGATCTCGAGACGGCGGCCGACCACCGTCGGCGTCACGAACTGGCCTTCGACGACATCGCACATAAGGACGAAGGCCGGCGCCAGCAGCGCATAGGAAATCGTGTCGAAGCTGATCAGCGCGATGATCGTGACCAGCGTGATGGTGGTCAGCGCCCCGATATAAGGCAGGAAATTGAGCAGAGCCGCTGCCGCGCCCCAGACCTGCGCGTTGGGCACGCCGAGCGCCCAAAGGCCGAGCCCGATGACAATGCCGAGACATGTATTGATGACCGTGACGGTAAGCAGATAATGCGAGATTTCACGTTCGACGTCGTAGACGACGCGCAGCGCCCGCTTCTTTTCGCTGAGACTGGGGAAGGACTGGACGATCTTTTCATAGAACATCGTGCCCGAGGCGAGCAGGAACAGCGACAGGACGAAGACGATGGTAACGCTGACGCCAGCCGACAGCACATTGCCGGCCGCCTGCGAGAGAATACCGGATGGCGCCATCGCCACCCTCTGAACGCCCGGCTCCTGGGAAGTCTGTGTCAGGCCCTCGATCTGGCGCGAAATCTCCACGATCCGTTCGAACGGACGGCGCAATTGTGCCAGACGTTCGGTAAGCTGCTGGCCGATCGTGGAGGTGTTGTTGATGAGGTCGATGACCGGGCCGCTGAGCAGATATCCCGCGACGGCGACGAGGCAGAACGAAAGCAGCACCAGCAGTGTCGCCGAAATGACATCGGGCATGCCATGCTTGCGCAGGAAGCGAACGATCGGCGTCAGCGTCAGCGCCAGCAGGAAAGCCAGAATGACCGGCATGAAGAAGGCGCGGGCGAAGTAAAGCGCGTAGATCGCCATAAGGATGAAGATGCCGACGAGCAGCGAACGCATCAGATGCGCATCCGCCCGTGCCTCGACGCGCGGATCCGGGCTTTCGGCAGCGCTTGCGCCCGAAGCGGCGGGTTCGGCTTTCATTCTGACCCTCGGCGGCACACCGCGATTGGTGCAGACCGTTGGCGAAAACGCCTCTGTCGCTTCAAGGTTCCGTTAGCCGGCGTCACCGGCAAGGCCGCCTCGCGGCCTTGCCAATGAATCAGGTGACTGGGAATCAGGCAACCGGTGCCGCCACGGCGGGAACGGCCCTCGCAGTTTCCCGGCGCACGATCGGCGCCACCTGGGTGCCGTAGAGTTCGATGGCCTTCATCACCTTGGCGTGCGGCATGGTGCCGATCGCCATTTGCAGCAGGAAGCGGTCGTTGCCGAATATCCTGTGCTGGGCAATGATCTTCTCGGCCACCTGTTCTGGATTGCCGACGAACAGCGCGCCGTTTGGGCCGCGCGATTGGTCGAAATGCGCCCGCGATGTCGGCCCCCAGCCGCGCTCGCGGCCGATACGGTTCATCACCTCGGCCTGCGGCCCGTAAAAATCGTCGGCTGCCTGGTCCGTGCTGTCGGCGATGAAGCCGTGCACGTTGAGACTGGTGGCAAGGCTTGCCGGATCGTTGCCGGCGCGTCTGGCTGCATCCCTGTAGATGTCGAACAGCGGTGCGAACCGCGCCGGCTCCCCGCCGATGATCGCCAGCGCCAGCGGCAGCCCGAGCACGCCGGCGCGAGCGACGGATTGCGGTGTTCCACCGACGGCGATCCAGATCGGCAATTTGTCCTGCAAGGGCCGGGGATAGACGCCGCGATCATTGATCGGAGCGCGCAGACTGCCCGACCAGGTCACCCTGACATGATCGCGGATGGCGAGCAGCAGGTCGAGCTTCTCGGCAAAGAGCTCGTCATAATCTTCGAGATTGTAGCCGAACAGCGGAAACGACTCGATGAACGAGCCGCGCCCGGCCATGATCTCCGCCCGGCCGCCGGACAGAAGGTCGAGGGTGGCAAACTGCTGGAAGACGCGCACCGGATCGTCGGACGACAGCACGGTCACAGCGCTGGTCAGCCTTATGCGCCTGGTTCGTTCGGCCCCCGCCGCCAGTGCCACCGCCGGAGCGGAGGCAGCGTAGTCGGGACGGTGGTGCTCGCCGAGACCAAAGACGTCCACCCCGACCTGGTCGGCGAGCTCGATCTCCTCGATCAAATTGCGCAGCCGCTCGTGCGCACCGATCGCACAGGGACCCGGTTCCGGGCTTACGTCGGCGAAAGTGTAGAGACCGAGTTCCATAGTGTGTCATCCCAGCGTTTGTCCTGGCGCTGCAGGTAGCGATCAGTCCGCCGCCCCGCCAGATGCCTAGATGGTGAACAGTGCGGGTGCCTTTCAGCCGAATTCAATCGAAATGGCGTCTCCCGGCTGCAACAGATCAGAATTTCATGGCTGGCATACCGTTTTGGCGCTTGAACTCTCGGTTTTCACGCGTATGTAAGCCTCGCAAATTGACTTCAGGGAAGTGGACTTGGCTATCTATAGGGAAAAAGACGTTTTCGAGCGGCGCAATGCCGCGAACGAGGCAAAGAAGGCGCTTCTGGAGCGCTTCAAGGCAAAGCCGGCGGCAGATGATCCAGCGGTGCTGGCACGACAGGCCGAGCGCAAGGCGATCCTCGAGGCCCGCGCGATACGCGAGGCCGAAAAGGCCAGGCTGAAGCAGGAAAAGCTGGCGCGCGAAGCGGCCGAAAAGGCCGAGCGCGAGGCAGCCGCCGAAGCGGCACGCATCGCCGCCGAAGAGGCCGCACAGGCCGAAGCGAAGATCCGGGAAGCTGAAGAGAACGAGCGCATCGCCCGTTTTCTTGCCGACGAGGCCGAACGCAAGGCCAAGCGTGACGCACGCTATGCCGCGCGCAAGCAGCGCACCGGCAGGACGCCGCCCGGCTTCTCCGCGCGATAACGCCTCCGGCACTGATTCAAGCCATCGGAACGCTCCGTTTCGATGGCTTTCGGCCGATTTCTTGAATGCGTGAAATCTGTCTTCGCCGCATCGATAGGGGACGCGCGCGAGCTTAATGAACAATCATGCCGGCCGCGTTTGCGGCCGGTCGAAATAAGCCGAAACGGCCCTACTTGTCCTTCAGCTTCATCGCCTTCACCGGCGGTGCCTTCAGGGCCGGCGCCGGAGCGGGTTTCTTCGCGTCCTTCTTCGGCTTGCGGGCTTCCTTGCCTGCCTTCATCGCACCCTTAGCCATGATTCGTTCCTCCAGTTGATGTCTGGCGAAGTGAAACAAGAGAACGCGCTCGACTGCAAGAGGCCGCTGCCGTGCAGTCGCCCTGGCCGATGGCTGTCAACCGGTTTCTAATTCCCTCGTAAACCGCAGCGGTCCGTGCCAAGGTCTTCTTCGCACTGCAGCATCAGCCCTCGCGTTTCGCCGGCTGATGATCAGGCAGGCCGGTCAGGGACGACAATGCGGATCCACATCGGTTGCCAGATGAGCTTCGACTTCCCGCAGGAAACACCGCTGATCGCGATGCTAAATGTCCATTATTCGCGCGCATCCGATCTTGAGCGGCCGGACTTCCTGACGTCGAACCCGCCGGTGCCGATCGAGAGCTACCGCGACAGTTTCGGCAATTGGTGCAACCGTCTCGTTGCGCCGGCCGGGCGCTTTGCCTTCGGCACCGACGCGGTCATCCGCGACCCCGGCTCCTTCGAGACGCGCGAGCTGACGGCGTGGCAGCACGAGGTGCGCGATCTGCCGTCGGAGACGCTGCTGTTCCTGCTGCCCAGCCGTTATTGCGAGAGCGACGTGCTGTCGAATGAAGCGTGGCGGCTGTTCGGCAGCACCCCGCTCGGCATTCCGCGCGTCCAGGCGGTCTGCGACTTCGTCCATAACCACATCGTCTTCAACTATTTCAATGCACGGCCGACGCGCACCGCCGCCGAGGCCTATCGCGAGCAGAGTGGTGTGTGCCGCGACTTTGCTCACCTCGCTGTTGCCTTCTGCCGCGCCCTGAATATTCCAACCCGCTACTGCACCGGCTATATCAGTGACATCGGCCTGCCAAAGCCGTGGTCGGACATGGATTTCGCCGCCTGGATGGAGGTCTATCTCGGCGGCCGCTGGCACGCGTTCGACCCGCGCAACAACGCGCCGCGCATCGGCCGCATCCTGATTGCTTCCGGGCGCGATGCCGCTGATGTGCCGCTGACCCACATTTTCGGGCCGGGCGCGCTGGCTGGCTTCAAGGTCTGGACGGACGAGGTCGTCGAATAGCCCCGCGCCGCCCTTTTGGATAACTGACCTCGTGAACAACTCGGCGCTTCAGGCGTTGTGAGAGCTGTGGAGCGTGGGCGGGCGCTCCGCCAATCTCGGTGCATCAACCAAGGCAGCACACCGTGGCGGCGCATGGCGGGTCGAAAAAAGTGATCTATGCGGCGCTCGCCGGAAATCTTGCGATCGCACTGACCAAATTCGCCGCTGCCTTGTTCACGGGCAGCTCGGCAATGCTCTCGGAAGGCGTCCACTCGCTCGTCGATACCGGCAATGGCAGCCTGCTGCTTTACGGCATGCACCGCGCCGCGCGCCCGGCCGACCGTACGCATCCGCTCGGCCATGGCCGCGAGCTGTACTTCTGGAGCTTCATCGTTGCGCTCCTCGTTTTTGCACTGGGCGCCGGCATATCGTTCTACGAAGGCGTGACGCACATCATGACGCCGGAGCCGATTGCCAACGCCAAGGTGAACTACGCTGTCCTTGGCCTTTCCTTTCTCTTCGAAGGCACCTCTTGGCTGGTGGCGCTGAAGGAGTTCCGCCACCAAAAAGGCAGCCACGGCTGGCTCGAGGCGGTGCAGCTCAGCAAGGATCCGAGCGTCTACACCGTACTCTTCGAGGACAGCGCGGCACTTCTCGGCCTCGTTGTCGCCTTCGCCGGCATATCGGCGGCGGAACTGCTGGACATGCCGAAGCTCGACGGCGCCGCGTCGATCGGCATCGCGCTGATCCTGGGCGCAACCGCGATCTTCCTGGCGCGCGAAAGCAAAAGCCTGCTGCTCGGCGAGCCGGCTTCGCCCGAGGTGCAAATGAAAGTATTGGACATCGTCCAGCAGGACCCGGCGGTGCAGCGGGCGAATGGCGCGCTGACGCTGCATATGGGTCCGCAGGAGATCGTCGCCGCTCTGAGCATCGAGTTCGAGGACCACTTGTCGGCGCCCGAGATAGAGACCTGCGTCGAACGCCTTGAGACGCGGCTGAAAGCGGAGATGCCGGAGGTGACGCGGCTGTTCGTCAAGCCTCAGACCACCGGCACCTGGGAACGCCGGAGCAAGGCCTTGGCGGGGGCATCCGGACAAGAACCGGCCTAAGGAAAATGGCTTGAGGAAATCGATGCGCCGTCGGGCAGTCCCGGCTATGATCGCAGGCAAAAGCTCGGGAGGAACGAAGATGAAAATCGACGGCGGGTGTCATTGCGGCGCCATCACTTACGAGGCCGAGGTTGATCCGGAAAAGACCACCATTTGTCACTGCATCGATTGTCAGAAGCTAACCGGAACGGCCTTTCGCGTCACCGTGCCGACGTCCGAGGACAATTACAGGATCACCAAGGGCAAGCCGAAAATCTACATCAAGACCGGTTCGAGCGGCGCCAAGCGCGCCCAGGCGTTTTGCGGTGAGTGTGGCTCGCATCTCTACGCCACGTCGGCGGGCGAGGGACCGAAGGTTTACGGCATCAGGGTCGGCACGGCACGGCAGCGCGAGCAACTGGTGCCGAGAAAGCAGATCTGGCATCGCTCGGCGCTGCATTGGCTGCCGGAATTCGAAGGCACCACCATCATCGAGGAGCAGTAGCGCCAGACCGGGGCGAAGCGCTCGCCTCCGGTTCCGGCGTAGCTCTCAATCGTCGCCTTCGACGACCCTTAGCCTCAATTGCCCGGTTTTCGAATCGGCGACACGCGCGCTGCTTTCCGCTTTTGCTCCGCTGCCATTCGAACCAGCGGTATCCTCCGCCGGCTGCACGCCAAACTCCAGCGCCTCGATCTTTTGTCCGCGCCGGGTCACCTTCGATGTCGAGACAAGGATGTCCTCGATATCCTTGGCCGATTGACCGAAATGCGTCTGCAATTTGCGCACCCGCTCGTCGAGCCGGGAAACATCTTCCATCAGCCGGATGACTTCGCCCTGGATCAGGTGCGCCTGCTCGCGCATGCGGGCATCCTTGAGGATTGCCTGGATGACCTGGATCGACAGCATCAAAAGCGATGGCGAGACGATGACGATCCGCGATCGATGCGCCTTTTGGACAACGGCCTCGAAATTCTCATGGATTTCGGCGAACACCGATTCCGAGGGCACGAACATGAAGGCGGTGTCCTGCGTCTCGCCCTGGATCAGGTATTTTTCGGAAATATCGCGGACATGCACCTCGATGTCGCGGCGGAAAGCCTGTGCGGCGGACTTCTGCAGGTCGGCCCCTTCGGCGGCACGGATGGCGTTCCACGCCTCGAGCGGAAACTTTGCGTCGATGGCAAGTGACGGCGCGCCGTTCGGCATCTTCACCAGGCAGTCGGGCCGGCTCCCATTCGACAAGGTCGCCTGGAATTCATAGGCGCCGTGCGGCAATCCGTCGGCGACGATGGCCTCCATGCGCGACTGGCCGAAGGCGCCGCGCGTCTGCTTGTTGGAAAGGATCGCCTGCAATTGCACGACCTGGCCGGCCAGCGACTGGATATTGCCTTGCGCGATATCGATAACCGCCAGCCGTTCCTGCAGCTTGGCGAGGCTCTCATGCGTCGATCTCGTCTGCTCGGTCATGGTCTGGCCCAGGCGGCCGGTCATGGCATCGAGGCGCTGGCCGATCGACTGGGTCAGTTCCGCCTGGCGCGCCCCGAACACTTCGGCGATGGCGCCCATGCGGCCCTGCATTTCCGCCTGGCTTGCCAAGATGCCGGCCATCCGCACCTCGGCGTCACGGGCGTGGTCGGCGGCTTCGGCGGCCGCCACTGCACGCGCCTTGGCCGATCGCCAGAGCGCAACGACGAGCGCCACGAACAGTCCAAGGAACAGCATTGCGCCGAAACCCAGGGCTTGGCCGAGCGTGAGCGTGGTGGCGCCGAGGCGGGCGACAGGTTCGGACAGGATGGTGGCCAGATCGTTCATGCCAACAGCATAGATGATTCGGTCTGCCGGCACAGATCAAAACGTGAACGACCCGACCCCGTCCCGGTTGACGCTTTTCCTGCGAGGTCTTAGGTGAGACGCCATGTCGATCAAGCCTCTTATCATCCTCCCCGATCCCGTCCTGCGCCAGGTTTCAAAACCGGTCGAGCGTGTCGATGGCGATTTGCGCAAACTGGCCGGCGACATGCTGGACACTATGTATGACGCGCCCGGCATCGGCCTCGCAGCGATCCAGGTCGGCGAACCCTTGCGCATGCTGGTGATCGACCTCGCCAAGGAGGACGAGACGCCGGCACCGCACGTCTTCATCAATCCCGAAATCCTTGAAAGCTCCGACCAGCGTTCGGTCTATGAGGAAGGCTGCCTGTCGATCCCCGATTACTATGCCGAAGTCGAGCGCCCCGCCGCGGTGCGGGTGAAGTATCTCGATCGCGACGGCAAGCTGCAGGAGATCGAGGCCGAGGGGCTGATGGCGACCTGCCTGCAGCACGAGATCGACCATCTCAACGGCGTGCTGTTCATCGACCACATCTCAAAACTGAAGCGGGACATGGTGGTCAAGAAGTTCAAAAAGCTCGCCAGGGACAAGGCGCCGGGCAAGATGGTGGGATAGGGGTCGACGAATGCCCCTGCGTGTCATCTTCATGGGTACGCCCGAATTCTCCGTGCCGACGCTGCGGGCGATTGCCGGGGCCGGGCACGGGTTGACCGCCGTCTACACGCAGCCGCCGCGCGCCGGCGGCCGGCGCGGGCTCGAGTTGACGCCGTCGCCGGTGCAGCGCGAGGCGGATCAGTTGGGCGTCGAGGTGCGGACGCCGGTGTCGCTGAAGGGCGAGGCGGAGCAGGAGGCGTTCCGCGCCTTGCACGCCGACGTCGCCGTGGTCGTCGCCTACGGATTGCTTCTGCCCAAACCCATTCTCGAGGCGCCGCGGCTCGGTTGCCTCAATGGCCACGCATCGTTGTTGCCGCGCTGGCGCGGCGCTGCCCCTATCCAGCGCGCCATCATGGCCGGCGACACCGAAACGGGCATGATGGTGATGCGGATGGAGGAAGGCCTCGACACCGGGCCGGTGGCAATGGTTGAAAAATGTCCCATTGGACCCGACATGACGGCCGGCGATCTGCACGACCGGCTGATGGCCCTCGGTGCTGCGCTGATGGTGCAAGCGCTGGAGCGGCTGGAGCGAAATACGCTGACATTTACCACACAGGCGGAGGTGGGGGTGACCTACGCCAAGAAAATCGATAAATCGGAGACTCGCATAGCCTGGCTGCGACCTGCTGGCGACGTGCACAACCAGATTCGCGGCCTGTCGCCCTTTCCCGGTGCATGGTGCGAGGCCGAAATCGGCGGCCGTGTAGAACGGCTGAAACTGCTTCGCTCGACGCTCTCGCAAGGCGCCGGCGAACCGGGAGGAATTCTCGATGACCGGCTGACGGTCGCCTGCGGGTCAGGCGCGATCAGGCTGGTCGAAGTTCAACGTGCGGGCGCAAGGCCCATAGCCGCGCAGGAGTTTCTGCGCGGGGCCAAGCTCGAAAAAGGAATGAAATTGTCATGAGCATGATGTCCATACGCGCGGCGACGCCGCGGGACCGCGAGGCGATCCGCCTTGTCGAAGAACACGCATTCGGCCAGCAGACGGAGGCCGGACTGGTCGACGCGCTGGTCACCGGCGGTGATGCCGTCGTCGAACTGGTGGCGGATGAAGACGGGCAAGTGGTCGGGCATATCCTGTTTTCACGGCTTTTCGTGCAGAATGGCGGCAAGAGCTTCCCGGCGGTGGCTTTGGCTCCTTTGGCGGTCGAGCCGTCGTTCCACGGCACCGGCATCGGCGGTGCGCTGGTCCGCGAGGCGCATATCCGCCTGAAGGCTGCTGGCGAGACGCTCGCCGTGGTGCTCGGCGATCCCGCTTACTATGGACGTTTCGGTTACAGCCGCGCCCGTGCAGCGAAGTTCGAGAGCGAGTACCAAAGCGAGGCTTTGCAGGCGCTTGCCTGGGGCGAGGCGCCGGAGACCGGCAGGCTGGTCTACGCCTCGGCCTTCGGCTCAGCCCTCGCCGCCTGATTTCGCTTCGATCCGGGAATGCCGCGTTTTCGCCTCGACATCGAATATGACGGCAGTCTCTTCGCCGGCTGGCAGCGCCAGGCCAACCAGCCTTCGGTGCAGCAGGCGATCGAGCAGGCGATCGAGAAGTTCTGTGGCGAGCAGGTTTCGCTGCGCGCCGCCGGCCGCACCGATGCCGGCGTCCATGCGACCGCTCAGGTGGCGCATGTCGATCTGATCAAGGCATGGCCCGGCGACAAGGTGCGCGACGCCGTCAACGCGCATCTGCAGGCGGCCAAGGTGCGCATCGCCATCCTGAAGGCCGCCTCCGTGCCGGATGGTTTCGATGCGCGTTTCTCGGCGATCGGCCGCCATTACCTCTACCGCATCGTCAATCGCCGCGCGCCGGCGGCGCTCGACAAGGGCAAGATCTGGTGGGTACCGAAGCAGCTCGATGCCGGGGCCATGCACGAAGCGGCAAAGGTGCTGCTTGGCCGGCATGATTTCACCACCTTCCGCTCGACCCAGTGCCAAGCCTCCAGCCCGGTCCGCACACTCGACCGGCTGGATGTCAGCCGGGCGGGCGATTTCATTGAGGTCCGCGCTTCGGCGCGCTCATTCCTGCACAACCAGGTGCGCTCTATGGTCGGCTCGCTCAAACGCGTCGGCGAAGGCGGCTGGACTGTTGCCGACCTCAAGGCGGCGCTTGAGGCGCGCGACCGTGCGGCCTGCGGTCAGGTGGCGCCGCCCGACGGGCTGTTTCTCGTCGGCGTCGACTATCCGACGCCTGGCTGATCCGGAACGCTGATCCCGAGCAGCGCCTGCAGTCCGAACAGGACGATCAGCGAGGCCACGAACATGCCGGCAAAAACGGCGCTGCCGACGGCCGCACCCCTGCCGATCGCAACGTTGGTCATCCGCCAGGTCAAGACCATCGACAGCGCGAACAACAGCAGCGACACGAGTCCGGAGACTTCGTTGGCCGACGTCAGGAAAAGCCGGATCAACGCCGATGGCAGCATCATCCAGGCGATGATCGCCGAGGCCCAGTTGCTGGCCACGACATAATGGACGAAACGGCCGCCGACGCCGACCCGCGGCGCCACCAGCGCGAGGCCTATGAGCGGCAGCACCCAGGCGCCGATATCGACGGTGGCCAGGCGGATCAACATGCTGAAACGGCCGACGAATGCGTTGGGGTCGCCGATCTCGTTGGCAATACCGACCCAGCCGACGATCAGTGCCGGCGCCGCGACGACGATGGCAAAAAAGGAGTTCCAGAATCCGTCCGCCGAAAGGTCGAGCAGGCGAAATCCGTCGGCCTTGCCGAGCATCAGCCGCCAGGCACCGGCAAGCGAAGCGTAGGTTTCATCCGCTGAAAGCATCACTAGGATATGTCCTGCGCAAACCAGTCTTCAACGAAGCGCAGATAAATCTGCGTCAGCGTCTCGAGGTCGGCAATCGCCACGCGTTCGTCGACCATGTGCATGGTCTTGCCGACAAGGCCGAATTCGACCACCGGACAATAATCCTTGATGAAGCGGGCATCGGAGGTGCCGCCGGAGGTGGAGAGCGCAGGCTTCCTGCCGGTCACCGCCTTGATCGAGCCGCCAAGCGTCTCGATCAACCTGTCGTCGCGTGTCAGAAAAACGTGGCTCGGTCCGTCGCGCCAAGCGATCTCGTAGTCGACGGGCGTCGCCTTGCCGGCGCGGTATTTCTTGCGTTTCGCCGCCCGGTCGAGGCGGTTGTGGATCTCGGCCTGGATCGTCTCGGCGGTCCATGTGTCGTTGAAGCGAATATTGAAGGTAGCCGCCGCCTTCGCCGGGATGACGTTGGTGGCAGGATTGCCGACATCGATGGAGGTCACCTCAAGATTGGTCGGCTGGAAATCCCTTGTTCCGTTGTCGAAGACGGGGTGAAGCAAGGCGTCGACCAGCGTCACCAGGCCGCGCACCGGGTTGTCGGCCAGCTGCGGATAGGCGGCGTGTCCCTGGCGGCCGTTGACGACGACCGTGCCCGATAGCGAGCCGCGCCGGCCGATCTTGATCATATCGCCGAGCACGTCGGGATTGGTCGGCTCGCCGACGATCGCAGCATGCCATTTCTCGCCTTTGGCGGCCGCCCATTCGAGCAGTTTCGTCGTGCCGTTGATCGCCGGACCTTCCTCATCGCCGGTTATCAGCAGCGAGACCGACCCCTTCGGGCCGCCCTTCTGCGCGATGTGTCGCGCTACCGCCGCGACGAAACAAGCAATGCCGCCCTTCATGTCGACGGCGCCGCGGCCGAACATCTCGCCATGGGCGATGTCGGCGGCAAAGGGGGGGTGCGTCCAGGCTGTTTCATCGCCCACCGGCACGACATCGGTATGGCCGGCAAACATCAGATGCGGGCCGTTGCCGGAACGCCGCGCGTAAAGGTTCTCTATGTCAGGTGTGCCGGATTCGGAAAACACCGGGCGCTCGACGGCAAAGCCGAGCGGCTTCAACATTTCTTCCAGCGCGCTCAGCGCACCGCCTTCGGCGGGCGTCACGGAAGCGCAGCGGATGAGAGCAGCCAGATTTCTGGTCGGATCGGTAGGCAGCGTCATGGGCAAAAGCGATAGTCGAAAGCGCAGGGACTGTCACGGCCAGACATAAGGGCCAGACATGCCGCCGACATTATGGTTTTCACGTCGTATGATTGCGGCAAGGCCTCTCGACCAGGGCAGGGCCATCGCATGATCACGCATGGCAAGACAATCGTAATCGCCGGTGCCGGCAGTATCGGCTGCTACGCCGGCGGCTGCCCGATACTTGCCGGGCGAAAAATGGTTTTGCTGGCGCGGCCGCGCATCGAGAAGGCGCTGCAAGCAACGGTCAAGAGCGGCGCGATGCAAGGCATGGCCGGCCGGGCAGGAGAGAAGCGGATCGCCCTGCCTGTCGCCGGAAGCCGTCGCCGTCAGATGGTAGCCCGCACAGGTGCCCAGTAACGGCCCTTGCCGGTGCGCTTGGCTTCGTAGAGCGCATGGTCGGAACAGGTGAGCAGGATTTCCGGATCGCCGCCGTCGGCGGGTGCGAAGGCGCTGCCGACGCTCAGGCCGACATGGATGGCGGAACCGACCCCGAGGTCGAAAGGCACCGAGACCTTTTCGATGGCCCGCTTTGCCAGGTAGGTGGCCTCGATCTCCGAGGTTGCGGGCAAAAGGATGACAAATTCATCGCCACCAATGCGGAAGACAACGTCCCCCGGACGGAAGCCGCGCTTCAATCGTTCGGCCACCTTGCGCAGCAGCACGTCGCCGACGGCGTGGCCAAAACGGTCGTTGACCTGTTTGAAACCGTCGAGATCCATACTGAGCACTGCAAACGGCTTGCCGCCATTGGCGGCCGGCGCCGCAAGCTCGCGGCACATGTCGCGCAATTTCTCCTGCAGGAAGATGCGGTTTGGCAGGCCGGTCAGCGCGTCCTTGATGGCCAGGTCGCGATTGTCCAGTTCGGCGCGGATCATGCGGGCATTGATTGCGTGGTTCTGAAGCAGCACGATGATGACGCCGGCCACATAGAACGGCGTTTGAATTCCGACGATCGGCATTCCGGGCGCCGCAGAAAACAATGCACCGACCACGTAAGGCAGGCTTACGGCCAACATGACGAATATGGCGAAGCGCGGGGTCGCCGCATTGCGTGACGACACCACGCCGACGACGCCTGCGACATTCAAGGCGGCAAGTACGGAAAGCGCCATATTCCCGCTGGCAACACAGCCATAGCAGCCGAGGCCGAAGACGACCGACCAGACGCCGCTGGCTGCCATCAGGCCCGCCAGCGGCCCTTTCGAGCCGCGCGTGCGGGCCTGCTCGCATTCCCGCATCAGCAGAACGCGGACGGTGAAAAGCATCAGGTCGGCGGCAATCCAGACGTAGGGCCACCAATCCCCGGTGGCGAGAGCGGCGCTGACCGCAACCAACAGAACGCTGATGGTGCCGAACAGGACTGCGAATTTGCGGTCGAAGGTGGTGTCGAGAAGCCGGGCGCGGACAGCTTCCGGTTCCAATTTCATTGGCGAAGAGAACCAGGCAAACAGGCGAGCGGCGGCGCTCCACGTTTTGCGCGGCTCCTCGGTGATCAGGGATAGGTCGCTTGCCAGTCGAGCGCTCCGTGCCGGTCGACACAGTCTTCGCCGGCATGCTGGGCCAGGGTGATTAACATTCGCTTAGAGCATCCGGCGCAAAACCGGGCTTTCGGAACTCCCCGCTCTGCCGCTCTAGCGGATCTGCCGCCGGGTCGCCGGTTTTAGCTTGCCGGCCCCGGTCGTCTGCGGATTGCAGGCCGACGCGGCGGACCCGGCTCGGGATCGGTCTTCGCCGCACGTGCCGGCTGCCCATGAGGGGTTTCGATCAGCGTGATCTTCTGCCAGATCTTTCGCGAGAGGTTCGAAGCCAGTTTCTCGATGTCGTTGACGCCGTCGATGACCACGGCGTCATTCACCGATTGCGCGAACAGCGCGGCGATCTTGCCGGTGATCGACAGCATTTCGGAGCAGTAGTCGAGATAGCGGGCAAGGTCGGCGGCGTTGGTGATGCGGGCTGGCGAATGGGCAGTCGGCTTGAAACTGGGTGAAAGTGCGGCCGGATCCTTGGTCAGCTGGTGCATGTCGATGACATGGATCAGCGACCGCAACCCGTGGAGCTGGCGAAACACCCGCTTGCGCTTGATCCGCTCCTCGGAGCGAATCAGGGCCAGGAAGCCCAGCACCGCGAGGATGATCACGTTGAGGGAGGCTTCGATTCCTTGCACCGACTGGAAGGCATCGTGGTTTCCCGAGATGCGGCCAAGCGGCAGGATTGTGCCGACGAACAGGAACATCAGCGCTCCGGCGACGAAGGCGGCGATGATGAGGCCGCGCAGCCACCAGATCGGCGCCTCCAGCGCCTTGGCTGCCTTTGCCAGATCGCGCGACAGCGACACCAGCTCGGCGGCGACGCCGCGCAAGCCTGCATCGGGAAAGCGCTCGGCGATGCGCCCTTCCAGCCGTTCGGCGGTTTCGAGGATCAGTTTCGGATCAAGCGAGCGGTAGCGCATGACGAAATGTCCGATCGGCGCTCAGGGTTCAGCCGGGGCATTGGTGCGCTTGCCGTAGCGGTTGGGGCCGGGTTGCCCTGGAAACAGGCAAAGCACCAGGAAAGCGATGATCGAGACAACCGGCACGAAAAGCACCAGCGCCGCAACGCCCGGCTTGTCGAGGTCGTGCAACCGCTTGACCGCCAGCACCACGTTCGACCAAAGCGAGGCAATGAAGGCGATGAAGAAAATAAACGACCACATGTTGCTCTCGGTGGTGCCTTCCGGCACCAGCGTGAAACGGTAGAGCGGGAAGGCCTGTATGATGGCCACCAGCAATCCTCCAAGAAAATAGGCCGCGCGGCTGACGCGGCCCGAAGCTTTGAAGAAAAGCCAGATGAGGTCTGATCTATCAGGCAAGCGAATTCCGTCCGTATTCGTTGAGAAAGATCAATCGCGCAGCAATTCGTTGATCGAGGTCTTGGAACGGGTCCTGGCGTCGACCCGCTTGACGATGACGGCGCAGTAGAGGCTGGGGCCGGGCTCGTTGTTTGGAAAAGGCTTGCCGGGCAGCGAGCCGGCGACGACGACGGAATTAGGCGGCACCTCGCCGTAGAAGATCTCGCCGGTGGCGCGGTCGACGATCTTGGTCGACTGGCCGATGAAGACGCCCATGCCGAGCACCGAGCCTTCGCGCACAATGCAGCCTTCGACCACTTCGGAACGGGCGCCGATGAAACAGTTGTCCTCGATGATGGTGGGACCCGCCTGCATCGGCTCCAGCACACCGCCGATGCCGACACCGCCCGACAGATGCACATTCTTGCCGATCTGGGCGCAGGAGCCGACCGAAGCCCAGGTGTCGACCATGGTGCCGCTGTCGACATAGGCGCCGACATTGACGAAGGACGGCATCAGCACGGCGCCCGGCGCGACATAGGCGGAGCGGCGCACGATCGACGACGGCACGGCGCGGAAGCCGGCCTTCTCGAAATCGACGGCGCTCCAGCCGTCGAACTTCGAGGGCACCTTGTCCCACCAAACCGCCTGACCAGGACCACCCTTGATGATCTCCATCGGGTTGAGCCGGAAGGACAGCAGCACCGCTTTCTTCAGCCACTGGTTGACGTGCCATTTGCCGTCGGCCTGCCGCTCGGCGACGCGGGCGACGCCCCGGTCGAGCAGGTCGAGCGCCGATTGGATGGCCTCGCGCGTCTCGCCGCGGGTTGCGGTCGAAATCGTGTCGCGTTCCTCGAAGGCGTTCTCGATGATCTCCTCGAGGCTCGCGAGATCGTGCTTCGACATGAATTCGCTCCATTACCAAGCTGTTAAGGGCCGGCGCCTTAACCTGTTTGAAAGTCGCGCGGACCCTATGTGAAGGCTTGGGGAGGGTCAATCGCGGCAGCGTCACGGGACGGCGCAAGTGAATGATTGGACGGGTAAAGCAAATATGACTCCCATGGAAAAGGCGGGATGGACGCCGCTGCCGCATTCGGACGAGGATCTGGAGCGGTCGAGAAGCGTGCCGGACACGCCGCAAACGCGCGCGGAGACATATCGGCTGGCCTGGAACGACCCCGATTTCATGACGCGGCGCGAGTTGCGCGCGGTCAGGCTGCAGCTCGAACTGCTGAAACCGGAGATGATCCTGGCCGAGCGCGGCATCCAATCGACCGTCATCCTGTTCGGCGGCGCCCGCATTCCCGAGCCCGGCGGCGAAGCCTGGGCGGCCAAGAACGAGACGCAGAAGAAGAACCTCGAGCAAAACAGCAAATATTACGAGGAGGCGCGCAAATTCGCCCGCCTCTGCTCACAGCAGTCGGCCACCTCGTACTATCGCGAATTCGTCGTGGTGACCGGCGGCGGGCCGGGCGTCATGGAGGCCGGCAATCGTGGCGCCGACGATGTTGGCGCGCCGTCGATCGGTCTCAACATCGTGCTGCCGCACGAGCAGGCGCCAAACGCCTACGTGACGCCGGAACTCTGCTTCAACTTCCACTATTTCGCGGTCCGCAAGATGCATTTTGTCATGCGTGCCAAGGCCGTTGCGGTATTTCCCGGCGGCTTCGGCACGATGGACGAGTTCTTCGAAACGCTGACCCTGATCCAGACCGGCCGCATGGAACGCGTGCCGGTCATTCTGTTCGGCAAGGCTTTCTGGGAAAGGGCAATCGACCTCGATTTCCTCGCCGAGCAAGGCACGATCACTCCCGGCGACCAGGATATCATCGATTTTGTCGAGACCGCCGACGAGGCCTGGGGGATCGTCAGCCGCTTCTATAAACTTTGACAAGCAAGCAGGACTTGAAGCGCGCAGGCTGCCTCAAGCAGGGACTTCGACGATCGCCGTGAGAAAGCCGGCGAGATCGTCGGTGACGAAGTCCACATCATCCTCGTTGGCCGGGTCGCGTTCCCAAATTTCCGAGAAGGTCGGCTCGAAATTGCGCGGCACCACCAGCACCGTGGTCATGCCCAGCGATTTCGGTACCGACAGGTTGCGGGCGAGATCTTCGAACATCACCGCATTTTGCCCGGTAACGGCATGGAGTTCGGCAAATCTCTCATAGGATTGCCGCGCCGGCTTGGGGTTCAGTCCGGCTGCGACGATATCGAAAATATCGTCGAAATGCTCGAGAATGCCCAGCTGCCGCGCGGTGCGTTCGGCATGCCGGCGATCGCCATTGGTGAAGATGAATTTACGGCCGGGAAGCTGGCGAATGGCGGTGCCGAGGACGGGATCGGGCACCAGCCAAGAATAATCGATGTCGTGCACTTTCTCGAGAAAATCGTCGGGGTCGATGCCGTGGCGCGTCATCAATCCGTTCAGTGTCGTGCCGTATTCGCGGTAGAGCTCCTTTTGCAGCTTGCGTGCTTCCTCGCGCGGCAGCGTCAGCAATTCTCCGACGTAGGCGGTCATCTTCACATCGATCTGCGAGAACAGATTCGAATGGTGCGGGTAAAGCGTGTTGTCGAGATCGAACACCCAGTCGGTGACATGGGCAAAGCGGGCGGGGTCGGGAAGTGTGGTCATACCGTCCTTATGGCACGAAACGATCTTTCTAACAGGAGGTTTATCCACAACCTATGCGCGCCAAGAGTGGTGAAAATGGCGAAACGATTAACATTTTAAGCATCGCCGAAAGGTGGCATTCAGCGCTTGCTGACACCAAGACGGAGCAGTGGGAGCCAGCGATGAATCACATATTTCTAAAGTCTGCCGCCATCGCTTTCGCCTCCGTCGCCGCCTCGCTTCTGCTGACGCTGATCGTTGTGCCGGCGATGGGATTTTCGATCAATCGCACCATCTGGCTGGCATCCACCCTGTGCCCACTCGTTCTGGCCTGGGGCGCCGGCGCCTATGCATTCTGGCAAAGCGAAAGGGTGAAGAACGCGCACCGCGACCTTGCTCGCAATCATGCCCAGCTTGCAGCCGCGCACCGGCGCCTGGCGGACAAGGCGAGCCGCGACGACATGACCGGCATGCTCAACCGCGAAAGTTTCTTTGCCGCCCTCGACGGCTCTCGGCGTAAGTCCGATCGCGGGGCATTGCTGATCGTCGATGCCGACCATTTCAAGACCATCAACGACAGCTACGGCCATCTGATCGGCGACGATGCGCTGCTCCTGATCGCAAAGGCGATAGAGCGTGGCGTGCGCAGCGGCGACGTGCTTGGGCGCATCGGCGGCGAGGAATTCTGCGCCCTTCTGATTGGTGCCACCGAACACGAGGCCAGGCGCGTCGCCGATCGCATCCGCCGTGAGGTCGAGCGTATCCGTTTCCGGCCCGTCGACGAACGAACGGTTCCGCTGACAGTCAGTATTGGCGGCATCACCTGCGGCAGGGACGCCGCAGTGTCGGAGCTGATGCGCGCCGCCGACCAGCGGCTTTACGAGGCCAAGCATCGCGGCCGCAATCTGTCGATCATCGACCGCGATATTTCCGAAGCCGCCTGAGTTCGGCCCTGAGCCTTCCGCTGGGAGAGTTCCACCCTGTCTGCATTCAACCGCGCCGTGGCCAGACTGTCAAAATCCGAGTATGGCGATGCGGAACAGCAGGGCGGCGGCCGCCAGTGCGACCAGAGCGATGCCAAGGCCAATGGGAGAGCCCCAGCCATACCACTCCATCGCCAGCTTGGCGTATTTGAACTCCTCAGCCGGTGTGAGTAAGCCGCGCGTCGGGGTCTGATTCATTTTTCACTCCCTGCAGGCTGCGATAGGCCTTGCCTTGTGCCCGATGCAGCACATTACTATAATAGCCATAATGTTAGGCGGATTGATAGTTAGATGATCGAAATAAATTCGTCAAGCATGAATCGGGCAGACATGAAGACCGCTATCAGCCTTGCCATTATGGGTTGGCAGGACGCGACGCAGGCTTATGACGACGCAGTGGGCGATAGGCTTGGGCTGAGCATGGCGGAACGCCATTGCTTGGCGCTGCTCTATGGCAGCCCGCGATCGGCTGGCGAGGTCGCGGCCGCAACAGGGTTGACGCCGGCTGCGGTCACCGCGCTGATCGACCGGCTGGAAGCGCGCGGCCTGCTGACACGAACGCGCAGCCTCGAGGACAGGCGCAAGGTGGTCATAGAGGCGACGGAACTCACGCGAGAACTATCGACGCGCTATTATGGCGCGATCGCGCAGGAGGGGGAAAAGGTGATCGCCACATTCAGCGACATTGAACTCGCCACGATCCTGCGCTTCGTCACGGCATCCCTCGACCTTCAGCGCGACCAACTGGCCCGGCTGAAGGCCGAGGCGTTGGAAACAACCGACACCCTATAGGCTCGCCGGGTCGAGCGCTGGCTCGCCTTTGCGGCGCGCCACGATCGCCGCAAGATCGGCGGTCTCGAAAGCATCACGCAGGGCGTCGAACGACGGCAGCACGAAATAGGCACGCTGGAACTTGTCGATCTCGTAGCCGGTGCGCATTACGGTTTCCAAGTCGAAGGGAACATGGTGCGCCTCGCCGCCTTCGACCGCGAACTGAAGCTCTGTGAAGGATGACATCAGCCCAGCGCCGAAAGCCTTCAGCGGCTGGCCCGGCTCGCGTATCAGGCCGTATTCGACCGTGTACCAGTAAAGCCTGGTGATCATCTCGTCGCCGCCGAGCGCAATCACGCTATCGGCCTTCTTGCCATACATCTGCATGAAGTCGGCAAAGACCGGCTGCGTCAGGATCGGCACGTGACCGAAGAAATCGTGGAACATGTCGGGCTCGACAATGTAGTCGAGCTCCTTTTGGGTTCGCAGCCAGTTGGTGACCGGGAAGCGGCGGTTGGCGAGATGGTCGAAGAACGGCTGGGCGGGGATGAGCCCCGGCACGGCGACGATCTCCCAGCCGGTGAACTTGCGCAGCTTCTCGCTGACCGCACCGAAATCCGGGATCTTGTCGAGAAGGCCGAGTGCCGCGACGCCGTCGAGGTAGGAGTGGTGGGCCAGCTTCCTGGTCAGCTTCGTCTGGCGGTCGCACAGCGTGCGCCACACCGCCTGTTCTTCGTCGCTATAATTGTAGCCCTGCGCCACGGTGAAATCGGCACGGCAGACGGAATAATCGCCGCGAAGGCCTCGCGCCGCGCATTCGCGGGCATAGTCGGCAACATTCATTGTCATGGCTTGCTCTCCCTGGAAATCATGACCAGCGAATTGCCGGAAATTCTAGCCGGATCGCGCGAGGCAAATCAGCTTTGATGGTGGCTCAAATGCAGGGTTGGAGGTAAAAGACTCCACGATCGAGCTTTGGGAGAGTGAAAATGCCTCAATTTGACGAATTCGAGATCAAGATGCTCGACATCCTGCAGCGCGACGGGCGCAAGCCGGTATCGGAATTGGCGCAGCAGATCGGCCTGTCGACGACACCTTGCGCGCGGCGCTTCGAGGCTCTTCAGCAGGCGGGCATCATAAAAGGCTTCGCCGCGGTGCTCAGCCGCCGCGCCGTCGGTCTGATGGTCGAAGTGTTCATCCAGGTGCGCCTCGTGACCCACAGCGACGGCTCGCCCGAAACCTTTATCGCCGCCGTGCAGCGCATGGACGAGGTGTCGTCGTGCTGGACGATGACTGGAGACTACGATTTCCTGCTGCATGTCATGGTGCCGTCGGTCGACGAACTCAATGCCTTCGTCATGCACCGGCTGATGCGGCTCGAAGGCGTGCGCGACGTCCACACGCAGCTTGTGCTGCAGAACATCAAGGGACCCGGCCATGTGCCGTTGGCACATCTCAGACGATAGGCATTTCTGCGGAAAAGCTGCACACAAATTGCTGAAGCGAGCCAATCTCCGGAACTAGATCGCCGACTACGACATGCGGACCGCGATCGCATAAGGCCCGCCATGAAAATCGTCCTGATCAACCCGCCGCATACCGCCATCGGCAGCCGTGTGCCGGACGACCATCTGCCGCCGCTCGGTTTGCTGGCACTGGGCGGTCCGCTGATCGACGCGGGACATCAAGTGCGGCTTGTGGACGCCGAATTCGGGCCGATGGCGCTTGCCACGCTGGTCCGGGACGCCTTGAGCGACCATCCCGACTGCATTCTGATCGGCCATTCCGGCTCGACCTCTGCGCATCCGACAGCCCTGCTGATCGCCGGCATGGTCAAGGACATCCAGCCAGCGACAATCCTGATCTATGGCGGCGTGTTTCCGACCTATCATTGGCGCGACATACTGGCTGAAACGAATGTTTTCGACTTTATCGTGCGCGGCGAGGGCGACGCGACCATCGTCGCGCTGGTCGAAGCGCTTGAGAAACGCAAGCCGCTGTCGGATGTGGCGGGCATCGCCTTTCCTGACGATTTGCGCCAGCCCTTTGCAACCCGGCCGGCAAGAACGATCATTAGCCTAGACGACTACCGCATCGGCTGGGAACTGATCGACTTCAGTCGCTACAGCTATTGGGGAGGCAAGCGCGCGGTGGTCATGCAGTTCTCGCGAGGCTGTCCGCATCTGTGCAACTATTGCGGCCAGCGCGGCTTCTGGACGCGCTGGCGGCACCGCGACCCCATGAAATTCGCGCGGGAGATTGCCTGGCTATACCGCGAGCATGGCGTCGAGCTGATCAACCTTGCCGACGAGAACCCGACGTCGTCCAAACAAGCCTGGCGCGCCTTTCTCGACGCGATGATCGCCGAAAATGTGCCGGTGCTGATCGTCGGCTCCACCCGCGCCGACGACATCGTCCGCGACGCCGACAGCCTGCATCTCTATCGCCAGGCCGGCGTCATCCGCTGGCTGCTTGGCATGGAAAATACCGACCAGCAGACGCTTGCATTGATTCGCAAGGGCGGCAGCACCTCATCCGACCGCGAGGCGATACGGCTGCTGCGCCTCAACGGCATCTTGTCGATGGCGACCTGGGTGGCCGGTTTCGAGGACGAAAGCTTGCGCGACCTCTGGCGCGGCTTCCGCCAGCTGATCGCTTATGACCCCGACCAGATCCAGGCGCTCTATGTGACGCCGCATCGCTGGACGCCGTTCTTCAGGATTGCCAGGGACCGCAAGGTGATCCAGCTGGACGCCCGCCTGTGGGACTACAAGCACCAGGTGCTGCAGATGACCCGCCTCAAGCCGTGGATGTTGTTCTTCGCCGTCAAGCTGATCGAACTGGCGGTGCAGTCGCGGCCCAAGGCCTTGGCGCGTATCCTGTTCCACAAGGATCCGGAGCAACGGCATTCGATGCGCTGGTACACCAAAATGGGCCGCCGCGTCTGGTTCCGCGAAGTCTGGGGCTTTCTGGTCCGCGACCGCCGCCTGAAACATGGCCCGACGCTCGCCGAATTCTGGGGCTCGCCGCAAGACGAGGAAGAGGAATCGATGGTTGTCGAACGCCTGCAGCGTCAGTCCGTGACCGCTATTTTGCCAAACGCTTGAGCCCCTCAGACACCCGGCCTCACGGCACGATCAGCGTGCCGGCGCCGTGTTCGGTGAACAGCTCGAGCAGCACCGCATGCGGCGTCTTGCCGTTAAGGATGACGACGCCTGCGACGCCGCGCTCGATTGCCTCGATGCAGGTCTCGACTTTGGGGATCATGCCGCCCGAGACCGTGCCGTCCTTGATCAGGGCCTTGGCCTCGGCCACGGTCAGCTCGTCGATCAGCTTCTTGTCCTTGTCGAGCACGCCGGGCACGTCGGTAAGGAACAGCAGGCGCGTCGCCTGGCAGGCGCCGGCGATGGCGCCGGCAAAAGTGTCGGCGTTGATGTTGTAGGTATGGCCGTCGCGGCCGGGCGCTACCGGCGCTAGCACCGGGATCATTTCGGACCGCGCCAGGAGGTCGAGCAATGTGCGGTCGACCTCGACAGGCTCACCAACGAAGCCCAGGTCGAGCACCCGCTCGATGTTGGAATCCGGATCGATCATGGTCTTGCGCGCTTTTTCGGCAAACACCATGTTGCCGTCCTTGCCGCACAGGCCGATCGCCCACTCGCCCTCGGCATTGATCAGCGCGACGATCTCCTTGTTGATCGACCCGGCCAGCACCATCTCGACAATCTCGACGGTCTTCTGGTCGGTGACGCGCAAGCCGCCCTCGAATTTGGATTCGATGCCCATCTTGCTGAGCATGGCGCCGATCTGCGGCCCACCACCATGCACGACGATTGGGTTGACGCCGGATTGTTTCAAAAGTGCGATGTCGCGGGCGAAAGCCTTGCCGAGCGCGATGTCGCCCATCGCGTGGCCGCCATATTTCACCACGACCGTCTTGTTCTCGTAGCGCTGCATATAGGGCAGCGCCCTTGAAAGCAGCGCGGCCTGCATTTCGGCGGTGGCGGCAACATCCGTCATCGGCGTGGTTCCCAGCTTGGCATGAACGGCGGCGTCTTAGCGGGAATTGGACGAGGGGGCAAACGGCTTTGCTGTCATGATCGATCAAATCGGTACTACTATTTGTTTGACCATGATCTTGTCCGAAAACCGGTTCCCACCTTTCGGGATCATGGTCTATGCCGGCACCTGCAGCGGCGCCCGCCGTCCCAGCCAGCCCGAGATCTTTTCCATCTGCGCGGCGAACGACAAAAGCGTTTCCTCGTCGCCGGGGCGGCCGGCGGCCTGGACGCCGAGCGGCAGGCCGGCATCGGTGACGTAGACCGGAAGCGTGATCGACGGTTGCCCGCTGACGTTCTGGATCGCCGGCCAGTGGGTGAACCAGAGGCTCTTGTCCATCAGCTGGCCAAATAGCGGCTTGAACTTCAGCAGGCCGGCGAGGCGCAGTCTGTCCAGGACATTCTCGATGAACTCGTCGACGCCTTTCGGGTCCATGGTGCCGCAGGCGAGCGGCGGGTGCGCGATGACAGGCATCAGCACCGCATCATAGCGCGCGGTTTCGGTGATAAGCCGGCGCGAGGCGGCGTGCAGCCGCTGCAGGCCGGCGTAGATTTCGCCGGCCGAGAGGATTTCACCGAACCGGCTCATCACGCGCGTGGCCCGTTCGATTTCGCCTGAGATGGAGCGGCCGACGCGCAAGGCCTCGCCACGCATCGTGCCGGCCACCGCCGCGGCGACGGTTCTGGCGAAATCGGCGATGAAATCGCGATCGATATAGGGCAGGTCGATCTCCTCGACGCTGTGCCCGCCTTCGCGCGCCAGCGCGATCGCCGCATCCAGAGCTTTCAACGTCTCTTCCGATATCGGCAGGCCGAGCGGCGATTTTCGATAGAAGGCGAGCTTGAGCTTGCCCGGATCGCGCCCGGCCGCCGCAGCAAAACTGCCGCTCGGCGAGGGTGCCGCGTAGGGCGACAGCGGGTCAGCCCCGTGGGTCAGGTCGAGCAGCAGCGCCGTATCGCGCACTGAGCGGGCCAACGCATGGTCGACGACGAAGCCGTACCAGCTTTCGGTGACGAGCGGTGTCAAGGGCACGCGGCCGCGCGAGGTTTTCAGCCCGACCAGCCCGGTACAAGCGGCAGGCACCCTGATCGAGCCGCCGCCGTCCGAGGCGTGCGCCACCGGCACGACGCCGGCCGCGACCAGGGCAGCCGCACCGCCCGAGGAACCGCCGGTCGTGTGCGCGGTGTCCCATGGATTGCGGGTGACGCCGTAAGCCACCGACTCGGTCACCAGCCTCAGTCCGTGTTCGGGTGCGGTGCTGGTGGCGATCGGGATCAGGCCGGCAGCCAGATAGCGTTCCGTCATGACCGAGTTGAAATCGGGGGTGTAGGCCGGGATGCGGCTGCCGCCATGCGTCGGCACGCCCTTCATGGCGATGCCGAGGTCCTTCAGCGCAAAGGGCACTCCGGCAAGCGGCAGCTTGTGGTCGACGGTTTTCGCGCGCGCCCGCGCCGCCTCAAAAAGCGGTTCGGCAATGGCGTTGATCTCCGGCCGGGTGGCCTCGGCCCGGGCGATCGCCGCATCGACGAGATCTTGCGGTGTGAGCTCTCCCTTGTGCACGAGTGCGGCCTGGTCGGTTGCGTCATGCTCCCAAAGAACCCGCTCGATCGACATGGTCGCCCTCCCGCTCATGGCAAGCTAGCGGGCGGCGATTTCATTGGCAATCGAGGCTGGGCCGCCGGGTGCGCAAGACCATTTCAGTCGTTGCAAATACATTGCAATCGCCTAATTTGGCGGCCGATGACGCCGCAGGACATCAGCAACCTGATTGTCCGGACTTCGATGAAGGACCGGGCTGCGTTCGATCTGCTCTACCGGCAGACCAGCGCGAAACTTTTCGGGGTCTGCCTTCGTGTATTGAAGGATCGGGGAGATGCAGAAGAGGCGCTTCAAGAGATCTTCGTCAAGATATGGACGAAGGCGGACCGTTTCGCCGTTTCGGATCTGAGCCCGATCTCCTGGCTGGTGGCCATTGCGCGCAATCATGCGATCGATCGGATCAGAGCGCGGCGAGAGCCTGCCGCCTATATCGATGCCGCGCTCGACGTGGCCGATCCGGCGCCGGGGCCGGAGGCCATGGCCGTGGCGGGCGGTGAGTCCGGGCGCATCTACCATTGTCTCGAGGAATTGGAGAAGGACCGGGCGGCGGCCGTCCGGGGCGCCTATCTGGATGGCAAAAGCTATGCCGAGCTGGCGGAGCGCTATGGCGTACCGCTGAACACGATGCGGACCTGGCTGCGCCGCAGCCTGTTGAAACTGAGAGAATGCCTGGAACGATGACGCTGGCTGACGACAATGGACCGGAACGTGGGGGCGACGACCTGTTCGCCGCCGAATACGTTCTTGGCGTGCTGGCCGCCGATGAACGCGAGATCGCGTCGCACCGCATCGATGCGGACGCCGCCTTCGCGCGCCTTGTCGATAGCTGGGAGGCGCATCTTTCGCCGATGGCCGCCGCCTATCCGGAGACAGAGCCTCCGATCAGGGTCAAGGAAGCATTGGACCGCCGGCTGTTCGCTGCAGAGCCGCGCGCCGGCCTCTGGTCGAGCCTTGGCTTCTGGCGCGGTCTTGCCGCCGCCGCCATTGCAGCGCTGGCGATCTACATCGCCGTGCCTTACTTCCGCCCGCCCACCGAACCGCCGCAGACGCGGCTTGTCGCCTCGCTGGCGGCCGAAGGCAGCGACGTCAAATATCTCGTTGTCTACGATGCCGCCCGTCACGAGGTCGGTCTTTCCCACGTTTCCGGCGAGCGGGCCGCCGGCAAGGACTTCGAATTGTGGATGATCGAAGGCAAGAAGGCGCCGGTGTCGATGGGCGTCATCCCGGCCGGCGCGACCGCGCATTTGGCCATCCCGCCCCCCGTCCAGGAGAAATTGGCGCAAGGCGCCGTGCTTGCGGTCAGCGTTGAACCTGCCGGGGGTTCACCGACCGGCCAGCCGACTGGACCGGTGGTCGCAGCGGGCGATCTGAAGAGCATCTGACCGCTTCTCATCTCCGGAAGCAGACCTTAAAATCTATCTTCCGCGATTTAAGCGCCTGCAAAGCTTGTTGGTGGTTGTCGATCCGCGCCGGGAAAATTTCGGCGACACAATTTTTCTGCGGAGAGGACGAAACTCCGGAATTTTCTATCGCGTATCTCCTTGCGTTCCCGAATAAGGGGAACGATAGCCCGAGGAGATTGAAATCATGCGTAAATTCGCCACCCTTTTGCTCGCCGGCACGGTCGCCATTTTTGCGCTCGCCACCATTGCCTATGCCCAAAACCCGATGGTCGGCGGCGCCGCCATGTATGCCCAGAAAAACATCGTCGAAAATGCGGTCAACTCGAAGGACCACACGACGCTGGTCGCTGCCGTCAAGGCGGGCGGCCTGGTCGATACGCTGCAAAGCGCCGGCCCCTTCACCGTGTTCGCGCCGACCAACGAGGCCTTTGCGGCACTTCCGGCCGGCACGGTGGAGACGCTGCTCAAGCCTGAAAACAAGGACAGGCTGGTCAAGATCCTGACCTGCCATGTCATCGGCGCCAAAGCGACGGCCGCCGACGTCGCCAAGATGGTCAAGCACGACGGCGGCACGCACAAGGTTAAGACGGTCGGTGGTTGCGAACTGTCGCTCAAGACCGACGGCGGCAAGGTCACCGTGACCGACGAAAATGGCAACGTCGCCAATGTGACCATCGCCGATGTCGAACAGTCCAACGGCGTCATCCACGTCGTCGATAAGGTTCTCCTGCCGAAGATGTAACAAACGCACGCTGCCGGCGAAGATATCGCTAGGGGCCTCCCTGCGCACTCCGCGCCGTTCACGCAAGATGGATAGGCGCGGAGTCCCGCTTTGAGGACAGCGATCGTCACCGGCTTTTGATTTCCGTGTGGCGGTCGAATTTGGCACAAGCAGTAACAGGAGGAATGGCCATGAACCGTCGCGAGCTTCTTTTGAGTGGTGCGGCAGCCATCGGCGTTGTCGCAGGCGCCACCGCGCTGCGCATGGGCGGAGCCCAGGATGCACGCGCGGGCGAGACTTTCGAGGTTACCAAGACCGAGGCCGAGTGGCGCGCCATCCTGTCTGACGCGGCCTTCAATGTGCTGCGCAAGGAGGGCACCGAATATCCGGGCACCAGTCCGCTGCTCAACGAGCACCGCAAAGGCATCTTCGCTTGCGCCGGCTGCGGCCTGCCGGTCTATTCGTCTGAGACCAAGTTCGATTCCGGCACAGGCTGGCCGAGCTTCTGGCAGGAAATCCCGAATTCCATCGGCAAGACCGTGGACAGATCGTTGGGCATGACCCGCACCGAGGTCCATTGTCGCCGCTGCGGCGGCCATCTCGGCCACGTCTTCGACGACGGTCCGCCGCCGACCGGGTTGCGACACTGCATCAATGGCGTCGCCTTGACCTTTAAGCCGGCGACGGCGTGAGGACGGCTGCGACCCTTACTTTGTCGGAGCGCGCTAGAGCATCGGACCCAAAAGTGCGAAGCGGTTTTGGGAAAATCCGATGCTCAAACAAAAAGTTGGAGCGGTGGAGTGTCCGCCGCTCCAAGACCTCGTAATGGTTGATTTTGCGCATGACCCCGAAAATCGCTTTTGGGGGTCATGCGCGAGGGCGCCAGGCGGGGGATCCAGCGCGCCTCAATGGCCTCCGCCACCGCCGCCCTGAGCGGCTGGCTTGCGGATCACCAGGGTGAAGAGCCCAAGCGTCGCGAACAAAACCGTCAGCATGAAGAATACGTCCATGAACGACAGCAGCGACGCCTGCTGCTGGACCATGCCTGACAGTTTGGAGATGGCCGCCTTGGAGGCGTCGAGCCCGGCGGTCTGCTCGAAGTTGAGCGTCATGTTCTGCAGCTTCTGCTGCGCAGCGGCACTTCCCCATTGCACGTGCTCGGAGAGCCTGGCGTAGTGGAAGGCATTGCGGTCGATCAGCACGGTGTTGATGACGGCCAGGCCGACGGCGCCGCCGAGATTGCGGGTCAGGTTGAACAGGCCAGACGCATTCTTCAGCCGCTCCGGCGGCAAGGTTCCGAGCGCAATGTTGTTGATCGGCACCATGCACAGCATCATCGAGCAGCCGCGCAGGATCTGCGGGATCAGCAGTTCGTAGAAATCCCAGTCGGCGGTGAGATGCGTCATCCACCAGGTTCCCGTGGCGAAGCCGAAGAAGCCGATCATCATCATGATGCGCGGGTCCATCTTGTTCGACAGGATGCCGGAGATCGGCGCGGTGAAGAACATGGCCAGGCCGCTGACGAACAGCGCCTCGCCGATCATCATCGAATCGTAGCCGCGGATGCGCCCCAGGAACACGGGATAAAGATAGGTCAGACCGTAGAGGCCGATGCCGACCACGAAGGAGAACAGCGAGCCGAACGCAAAATTGATATTGCTGAAAGCCCTCAGATCGACAATCGGCTCCTCGGCGGTGAACACGCGCCAGAAGAACAGCACCGCGCCGAAGGTCATGATGACGGCGCAGACGAACACCGCCTGATCCTGCAGCCAGTCGTTGTTGGGGCCTTCCTCCAGCACATATTCCATGCAGCCCAGGAAAGCGGCCATGCCGGCAAGCCCCCACCAGTCGAACTTGCTGAACAGCTTGAGATTGGGTTTGTCGAAGTCGATCAGCGACCAGGCGGCTGTCGTCACCAGAATGCCGGGCACGACGTTGACCAGGAACAGCCAGTGCCAGGACATGGCATGGCTGATATAGCCGCCGACGGTCGGGCCGATGGTCGGCGCCAGCGTCGCCACCAGGCCGATCATCGGCGAGACGACGGCGCGGCGGGACGGCGGGAAGATGGTGAAAGCGGCTGCAAAGACGCTCGGGATCATGCCGCCGCCGATGAAGCCCTGCACGGCGCGGTAAACAATCATCTGGTCGATATTGGTTGCGGTTGCCGCGAGCGCGCTGGCCGCGGTGAAGCCCGCCGCCGAGATTGTGAACAGCACGCGCGTCGACAGCATCCGGCTGAGGAAGCCGGACAGCGGGATCATCACGACCTCGGCAATCAGATAGGCCGTCTGCACCCACGGGATCTCGTCCGAGCTGGCGCTCAAGCCCGCCTGGATCTCGGCCAGCGAGGCTGAGACGATCTGGATGTCCAGGATCGCCATGAACATGCCGAACACCATCGCCAGGAAGGCGATGACGCGGCGGATCGGCATGTGATCTGTCTGGGCCGGGATGGCCGACACCGATCCGGCGGTAATGGTTGCGGTCGCCATGACCCTTGCTCCCGGTTCCGCTTTACTTCGATGCCGAAGGCGCGGTGCGGCTGTCGACGGCGACGACGACGCTCAGGCCGGCGCGCAGTTTGCCCGTCTTCAGCACATCCGCGGGCACGTCGATGCGAACCGGAACGCGCTGCACCACCTTGGTGAAATTGCCTGTGGCGTTCTCCGGCGGCAGCAGCGAGAACACTGCTCCCGAAGCCGGCGCCAGCGACGACACGGTACCCTCGAAGTCCTGGCCGTCGATCGCGTCGACCGACACCCTGACCTTTTCACCAGGCACCAGCCGGGCAAGTTGCGTCTCCTTGAAATTGGCGACGATGTAGAGCTTGTCCATTGGCACGATGACGGCGAGCTTCTGTCCGGGGCTGATCAGGTCGCCCTGCTCGACCGAGCGGTTGCCGACCACGCCGTCATAGGGTGCGCGCAGTACGGTGAAGGACAGATCCCGCACAGCCTTGTCGTGGGCAAGCTGCAGCGAGGCCAGCGTGCTGGCCGATTCCGCCCGCTGCGCCTCGAGCACGCCGATATTGGCCTGAGCCGCCGCGATCTGCGCGTCGGCGCCGGCTAGTGCGGCATTGGCTTGCTCGACCGCCGTCTGGGCGTCGTCCAACTGGGCCTGGGTACCGACGCGGGTCTTGAGCAACTGGGCGGCACGGACCTGAACCCGCTTCGCATTGTCGGCCGCGGCCTGGTCGGCGGCCTTCTGCGCCTGCGCCTGCTTGAGCGAGGCGCGGGCCGCTTCGGTCTGGGCATCGATGCGGTCGAGCGTCTTACTCAACGTGGCGATCTGCGCCTCGGCCTGGGCAACGGCTATCTTGTAATCACCGTCATCGACGATCAGCAGCGGGTCGCCGGCCTTCACCTGTTGGTTTTCGGTCACTTTGACCTGATCGACATAGCCCGAGATTTTTGGCGAGATGAACGCCGTGTCGGCCTGGACATAGGCGTCGTCGGTCGAGATCATGAAGCGCCCGTCGGTCCAGTAATCGTAGCCATACCATGCGCCGGCGCCCAGCAGGGCCAGGCCGATGATGGGCAACAACATCGAGCGCATCGGGCGCTTCTTTTTGGCGGGAGCCAGCGGGGTGATGTCGGCGGGCTTGAGAGGGGCTTCCGGCGCTTCGATCGCAGGCTGGACCTTAGCACTGGGGAAAGGGCGGACTTCGGCACTGGTGGGCGCGTTCGAGGACATGATATCTCTCTAAATTAACTGGCGCTGAATGTTGTCAGACTGAACCGTTCGGTTCGATATCGACGTTGACTTAGCGCTTAAACAGGCCCATATCAAGAGCAATCGAACCGGATGGTTCGAATTATTTTACGAGGTGTGACATTATGGCCGAAGCCCCCAAGGCCGCTCCTTTGTCTGATTCAGGCCCATTGTCCAGCGCTGGCAAGGAGCAGTGCGATCTGCTGGACAGCCTGCCGCGCGGCCGCCCGGCCGCGGGGCAAGACCCGGTCAAGCGCAGCCAGATCATCGAGGGTGCGCGCCGTGTCTTCATCGACAAGGGCTTCGAAGCCGCGTCGATGAACGACATTACGCGCGAGGCCGGCGTGTCCAAGGGCACGATCTATGTCTACTTCGCCAACAAGGAAGAGCTGTTCGAAGCGCTGATCGAGGAAGAACGCGGCACGATCTTCAAGAACATGTATGAGGTGCTCGACCAGATCGGCGACCTTCGCGAGACGCTGGTGAAGTTTGGCATCGTACTATCCATGAAGATCACTTCGGCTAGGGTCATCCTGGCGCAGCGGACGGTGATCGGTGCGTCGGAACGGATTCCGGAGCTTGGCGCGCGATTTTACGAACGCGGGCCGAAGCGCGGCCATGACAGGGTTGTCGTTTTCCTCAACATGGCTATCGAACGCGGTCTGCTGACGATCGACGACGTCGAGCTTGCCGCCTATCAGTTCACCGAACTGTGCCTAGCCGGTCTTTTCCGCCAGTGCATATTCGCCTATCGCACCAAGGCGCCAAGTGTGGCCGAGATCGAACATATCGTCAGGTCGGGCGTCGACGTGTTCCTGAAGGCCTACGGCACAGAACAGCTTGCAGAGCAGGAACGGGCCTCCAGTCCCGCCTGACCAGCCGTCGGAGTCCGTTGCCTATCCGCCATTGGCGGCGAGCACGATCGCCGCACGCAGTTCTTCGAGGCCCTCGCTCTTTTCCGACGACGTGGCGAGCACGAAGGGAAATGCCGCCGGGCGTTTCTTGATCTTCTGGAGCGTTTCCTCGACCAGTCGCGGTACCCCCGCCGCCTTGATCTTGTCGGTCTTGGTCAGCACGATCTGATACGACACCGCCGCCTTGTCGAGCAGCGACAGCACCTCGTCGTCCTTGGCCTTGATGCCATGGCGGGCATCGATCAGCACGTAGACGCGCTTGAGCGTCACCCGGCCCTTCAGATAGTCGAACACGAGCTTCGTCCACTCGTCGACCTTTTCCTTCGGCGCCGTGGCGTAGCCATAGCCCGGCATGTCGACCAGGGCCATCGGCGGCAGGTCGGCGCCTTCTCCCGAAAATCCGCCCGGCACGAAATAGTTGAGTTCTTGCGTGCGGCCCGGTGTGTTGGAGGTGCGCGCCAGCCCCTTCTGGTTGACCAGCGCGTTGATCAGCGACGATTTGCCGACATTGGAGCGGCCGGCAAAGGCGATCTCGGGCGGACCCTCCGGCGGCAGGAATTTCATCGCCGGCACGCCGCGGATGAATATCCAGGCTCGCGTGAACAATTCGATGCCGATCGTGGTGTTGTTCAACGCGTTCAAACCGCTGCCTCCAGAAGAAAAATGTTGCTGCCACGAATGGCATCGAGATTGCGGCTGATCTTTTCCACCGGCCAGTGCCACCACGCCAGCGCCAGCAGCCGCCGGATGGTCCTGTCGTCGAAGCGCATCTTTACCACCTTGGCCGGATTGCCGGCGACGATCGCATAGGCCGGCACATCGTGCGTCACCACCGACTTTGCCGCGACAATGGCGCCGTCGCCGATCTTCACGCCCGGCAGCATCACCGCTTCCATGCCGATCCAGACGTCGTGGCCGACGATTGTGTCGCCACGCACCTCCTTCGACCATGTCGCCGGGTCGAAGCCTTCCTCCCAGCCGTGACCAAAGATGTTGAACGGATAAGTCGAAAAGCCGGACATGGCGTGATTGGCGCCGTTCATGATGAAGCGCGCGCCTTCGGCAATGGCGCAGAACTTGCCGATGATCAGCCTGTCGCCGATGAACGGGTAATGATGCAGCACGCATTTTTCGGCGAATTTGTCGGGCCCGTCCGGATCGTCATAATAGGTGAAATCGCCGATCTCGATGTTCGGCGCCGTCACCAGCGGTTTCAGAAAGCCGACGCGCGTGTGCAACGGAATCGGATGCTTGATCGATGGATTGGGTCCGGTCATATCGAGCTCCGTCGGGCAACTGCCAGCCAGGTCAAAATAGCGCGATCCGCCCGGCAGTACCAATCGCTTAATCCAGACCGCCAGCCTGTACAAAAAGCCCCGGACGAACCGGGGCTTTCTGGTTTCGCATCATCGGAGCGCCGGCTATTCCGCCGGCGACGGTTTCTTGCGGAACAGCGCGACCAGATTGTCCCACAATTCGATCTTGGCACCCTGCCGCTTCATGATCACGCCCTGCTGCAGGATCGACAGCGTGTTGTTCCAGGCCCAGTAGATAACGAGACCGGCCGGAAAACCCGCCATCATGAAGGTGAAGATCACGGGCATCCAGGTGAAGATCGCCGCCTGCGTCGGGTCCGGCGGCGTCGGGTTCATGCGCATCTGCAGGAACATCGTCACGCCCATGATCAGCGGCCAGACGCCGATCATCAGCATGTGCGGCAAGGTGATCGAGATCAGCCCGAACAGGTTGAAGATCGATGTCGGGTCCGGCGCCGCCAGATCCTGGATCCAGCCGAAAAACGGCGCGTGCCGCATCTCGATGGTGATGTAGAGCACCTTGTAGAGCGAGAAGAAGACCGGGATCTGCAACGCCACCGGCCAGCAGCCGGCGAGCGGATTGATCTTCTCGGTCTTGTACAGCTCCATCATCGCCTGCTGCTGCTTCATCTTGTCGTCCGCGTATTTCTCGCGGATCTCGAGCATCTTGGGCTGCACCTTCTTCATGTTCGCCATCGACGCATAGGACTTGTTGGCGAGCGGGAAGAACAGCGCCTTGACGATGACGGTGGTGGCGAGGATCGCCAGGCCGAAATTGCCGAAGAATTTGTAGAGCGTGTCGATCAGCCAGAACATCGGCTTGGTGATGAAATAGAACCAGCCCCAGTCGATCAGCAGGTCGAACTGGCGAATATGACGGTCCTTTTCATAGGCGTTGATCGTCGAAACTTCCTTGGCGCCGGCGAATATCTCCGACTCCACGGTCGTCGATTGCCCGGGAGCGATTGTGACCGGATCGGACAGGAAATCGGATTGGTAGCTATGCGGGTGGGGTCCGCTTTTGAACTCGAAATAAGAGAATTTGGGCTGAAATTCGCGGCCGCTCGGCGGCACCAGGGTCACCGCCCAGTATTTATCGGTGATGCCGAGCCAGCCGTCGCTCGACTTGCCTGGTTTGTACTCCTTGTCCGATTCGACGCTGGAGTATTTGTATTCCTGCAGGCCCTCGCTTCCGGTAACGCCGATCAGGCCCTCGTGCAGCACATAGGTGCTGGCGATAGCCGGCTTGTCGAAGCGGGTGACTCGGCCATAGTTCGACAACGTCGCGGGTGCCGAGCCGCCGTTCTGGACCGTGTCGGATACGGTGAACATATATTGGCTGTCGACCGAGAAGGTGCGCTTGAAAACCAGGCCCTTGTCGTTGGTGAAGGTCAGCGTGACCGGCGTCGCTGGTGTCAGCGTCGCATTGCCGTCGGTCTGCCAGACCGTGTCGGGGCCGGGCAGCCTGCCCACATCCGGCGTGCCGGAAAAGCCGATCTCGGCGAAATAGCCGTTTGGCAGGGACGCCGGGTTGAGCAACGCGATCTCGGGCGAGGTCTTGTCGACGGTCTCCCTGTAATGCTTGAGCCGGAGATCGTCGAGGCGCGCGCCGGTGAGGTTGATCGAACCTTCGAGGCTCGGCGTGTCGATCTTGACGCGCTTCGTCGAAGCAATCGCCTGCTCGCGGCCGGCCGGCGTCACCGCGTCGCCGCCGGGCGCGCTCGGAATGGCGCCCGGCTGCACCGGCGTTTCGCTCGCGCCGGGAGCGGTGCCTTGGGCAGCCTTCTTCTGCTCCGCCACGCGCTGTTCTTCGATGCGGGCGGCTTCGCGCTGCATCTCGCTGCGCGGCATCACGTAGAAATATTGCCAAAGCGCCAGGATCAGCACCGACAGTGCGATGGTGATGAAGAAGTTGCGGTTGTTTTCCATCGAAGCCCTTGGCCTATCGTGTTCCACGCAATCTGCGGGAGAGTTCGGCCTTCAACTGGCCGAACGGAGTCGTAAGCACGTCTTCGCGCCCGACGATGACATAATCATTGCCCGGCGCCATGTCATCCGCGGCATGCGTGCGCACGGCCTCTCTCAGCCGCCGCCGGATGCGGTTGCGAACGACGGCGTTGCCGACCTTCTTGGTGACGGTATAGCCGACGCGCGGCGCCTCGCCGTCGCCGCGGCCCAGGACCTCGACGAGGAAAAGCCGCCCGCGGCGCTTTTCACCACGACGGACGGCCAGGAATTCCGCGCGCTTCAGAAGCCGCTTGGGATGGGCACCCGTTGGCTTGCCGGTTGCGGGCAACGATCTTGTCTCTCGCTTGGTGCTCAGGCGCTGAGACGCTTGCGGCCGCGGTTGCGGCGGGCTGCGACGACGCCGCGGCCACCCTTGGTGGCCATGCGGGCACGGAAGCCGTGCCTGCGTTTGCGAACGAGTTTGGACGGCTGGTAAGTACGCTTCATTTGTTTAAATACCGCGGGGTGCGGCCCTTCTTGATTCTGTCACTTTGTAACAGGAGCTTTGCCGGGCCGGTCTTGGCGCGATCGAAACCGCGCCGGGACGAATGGCCCGAGCGTGAGCGGGCTTATAGAAAGAAGGGTTTTGGAAGTCAATCCAGCCTGTCGGGCCGGCGTTGTCGGACTGGCAGGGAAGTCCTTGCGGCCTCTTTCCGGCTTCGACCAAGGATGAATTTGGCAAAAAAGCCGCAATCGCCTAATCTTGCTCGATCAAGCGATCGTGAAGACGAGCAGTCCTTAAGACAAGCAGCCGTGATGACAGGCAGCCGTGACGACGAGCATGAGTGAAGTCCCAGCAACCGACGAAAGCATCGCCCAGGCGAAGGCCGCCACCCGCAGGGTGCCGCTGGCGCGCGGCCTGTCGACGAAGCTGCTGCTGCTTACCATCGTCTTCGTGCTCTTGGCCGAAATCCTCATCTTCGTGCCCTGGATCGCCAGCTACAGGCTGAGCTGGCTGAAGGAGAGGCTGAGCACCGCCGCCGCGGTTTCCATCGTCCTGGTGCAGGGCGAACCTGCCTCGCTGTCGCGTGCCGCCCAGAACGACGTACTGATGGCGATCGGCGCCAAGGCGATCGCCGTGCGCGACGGCGGCGTCTCGCGGCTTCTGGTCGTGGCCGAAATGCCGCCGCAGGTCGACGAGCATATCGATATCGCCAATGTCGGCATGATCAAGGGCATGACCGGCGCGCTGGACACGCTGTTTTTCGGCGGCAAGCGGATGCTGCGCGTTTTCGGGCCGGTCGGCGACAGCGACAAGGAATTCGAGCTGATCATGCCCGACCACCGCCTGCGCAATGCCATGCTGATCTATTCGCGCAACGTCGCCTTCGTCTCGCTGCTGATCTCGCTGTTCACCGCCATGCTGGTCTATGCCGCGATAGACCTGATCATGATCGGCCCGATCAGGACGATGACACGCTCGATGCTGTCCTTTTCCGAGGCGCCCGACGATCCCGGCCGCATCATTCACCCCGCCGCCCGGGCCGACGAGATCGGCGTCGCCGAACGCGAACTGTCGCAGATGCAGGAGCGGCTGCAAAAGATGCTGACCGAGCAGAAGCACCTGGCCGACCTCGGCCTGGCCGTGTCGAAGATCAACCACGACATGCGCAACATCCTCGCCTCGGCGCAGCTGATGTCGGACCGCCTGCGCCAGGTCAAGGACCCGACCGTGCAGGCCTTCGCGCCAAAACTGCTGCGCGCGCTCGACCGTGCGGTGTCCTATTCGGAGGGCGTGCTGGCCTATGGCCGCACCCAGGAGCCGCCGCCGTCGCGCCGCAGGCTGCGGCTGCGCCAGCTGGTCGAAGATGTCCAGGGTCTGCTCGACATCGAATGCGGCATCGAATTCGTCAACGCCGTCGACCCGGTGCTCGAGGTCGATGCCGATTCCGACCAGCTGTTCCGCGTGCTCACCAATCTCAGCCGCAACGCCGTGCAGGCGATGGCGGCGGACACCGAGAGCGCCGTGGTGCGCCGCCTGACCATATCGGCCGAGCGCATCGGCAGCGTCAGCCGCATCGTCGTCACCGACACCGGCCCCGGCCTGCCGCCAAAGGCGCGAGAAAACCTGTTCGCGGCATTTCGCGGCTCGGCCCGCAGCGGCGGCACCGGCCTTGGCCTGGCGATCGCCCATGAATTGATCCGCGCCCATGGCGGCACGGTGGAGCTGGTCGAATCGATCGGCGGGCGCACCACATTCGCGGTCACCATTCCCGACCAGCCGGTCCGGCTCGACCAGGCCCGCAACGGGCTGCGCCGCCCGGCGTAACGAACCGTTTCGTTACGGATCGTTTCAATTCGCAAAGGGTTGGTCCGAGACTACCAGCCATGGGCTCGGCCGCCGTGCAACGGCTCGTTTCGTTACGGACCGTTCCGATTGGCAAATGACCGATCCAAGACTCGGACCTGTCGGCTCGGCCGCCGCGTGACGCGGCCTTGCCTTCGCCGGCCGGCGCATGACGGCAGAGCATGACTGCAAAACTTTTGGCTAGGATCGGCTTGCTTTTCGCAAATTCAGTCGCTAGGGAACAGCTCACATCGCGGCCGGTCGCCAGGATCGGATCGCGGGGCTATGCCAAGCATGGCCTGTTGCGCGCCCGTAGCTCAGCTGGATAGAGCACCAGACTACGAATCTGGGGGTCAGGAGTTCGAATCTCTTCGGGCGCGCCACTCGTAATTCACTGATTTGACATGGGAGGTCTTCCAGGCCCAGAACAAAACCGGGTACATCAGTTCGCTGTTGCCCAGTCCGGCTATTCTCGCCTCGGCTTTCAAGGTCGCCAACGGGTGGAGAGCGGAAGTAGCAGGAATCTTATCTGTGCCGGGATTGAGGACAAAAACTGACATTCCATGATGCGCGTGGGCAGGATCCAAATTTCTGGAATCTTGCGGTTCTTCGCCGGGGCGCCGCCTCAGCTCGTACCAAACATTCGCGTCTCCCCGCGAAACGTCGCCTCAGTCATTCGTGCTCAGGATGATGCGAGCGTCGCCTCTGTTTGCGTACAATATACGAAAGAAATAAAAGCAGGCGGATGCGGCGGAAGGAATTCGTTCTGATGTTTCCATGCGAGACAGAGGGCGTATGTATCGAAGGGTTTCTGTTCTCGGCGTTCTTCGATACGGCCATTTGCAAATGTAAGCGAAATAACATGCGCGGTTGCATTCACAATAAGGGAGTCCGCTTTTGCAGCCGTTTGCGCTGTCAAAAGGAGAGCGAGAGCGATGATGAACCTGGTCCGTTTCATGTCAGCCTCCTGTCCAATCCAGCACCGCCAGGATCGCTTGGATGCGGCGGCCGAATGGGCTAGGCTAGGGAGCGCGCCATGAGGGTGAAATGTCCCGAAAGGCTCCTGAAATTGACCCGAAATCTGCCGAAACGATCACGTTTGGCGGTTTTGTTTTCCTGACCAAAAGCAACGAACTTCGAACGGTTGAAGGCAAAGCGGTCGATCTCCGCAGCCAGTCCGCCGAAGTGCTCTATGCGCTCGCGGCGCGACCGGGCGAGATTGTGTCCAAAGATGTGCTGATGCAGGCGGTTTGGCCCGATACCTTCGTGACCGACGACAGCCTTACCCAATGCATTGCCGATATTCGCCGCGCATTCGGGGACGACGGGCATGTGATCGTGGAAACCTTCCCCAAGCGAGGCTACCGGCTGAATGCCGATGCATCGGACGCGGCGGACCCAAACGCCGCAGCCGGCACGGAACGCGCCAGGACACGATTTTCGCAACGCGGCTTCATTCTTGCTGCACTCGTCCTCGTTGCGGCAGCGATCGGCGCGTATTTCGGCGCGGAAATATGGCGTGCCGCCCCGGTTCGTTCGAGGGACATGCCCAGGATTGCAATCCTTCCCTTCGACGACATGAGTACCGGCGCGGACGTGGGATATCTCAGCGATGCCGTCGCCGAGGGGATCATCACCGAGCTTGCGCGGAGCAAGACTTATGCCGTCATCGCCCGGAACTCGAGTTTCAGGTACCGCGACCAGCCGGTCGACGCCAGGCAGATTGGAGATGAACTCGGCGTCGACTACCTGCTCGAAGGCAGCCAGCAGAAGATCGCAGACCGGCTGAAAGTGACCGCACAATTGCTGAATGCGCATGACGGATCGCATCTCTGGGCCAACACCTACAACCGGGAGATTGGCGATCTTTTCGTCGTCCAGGAGGAGATCATCCGCACGCTTGCGGATCGGGTCGGACAGAGGATCCAGAGACCCTTGCCAAAGAGCGATGCCGCGCAGGTCAGCGCGCTCCGCTATTACCTGATGGGGAAGGTCGAAGTCAAAAAGGACTTCTCTGCCGCGGGGAACGCGTTGCTACGGCAGTTGAGCCTCAAAGCGCTCGAAGCGGATCCGAACGCCCAGTTCGGCTATATCGGGCTGGCCTGGTCCTATCGCAATGCCGCGGTGTTCGGGTGGCACGAGCAGGAGTATAACCGGGATGAGGTGTTGAAACGCGCCGCCGTGTACGCCGACAAGGCCATCCTGCTTGCTCCGGACGACGCCGAGACGCATAATGTCCGCTCCAGCATCCACACCGAAGCTGGCGAGATCGGGCAGGCCCTTGCCCGGTACGATCAGGCGATCGCCCTGAATCCCAGTGATTCGAATATCCTCGTCCACAGTACGGACGTGCTGCTCTATGTTGGCCGCACGGACGAAGCGATCGATCGGATCGAGCGGGCCAAGGGCATCGATCCTTTCCACCCTGACTGGTTCCACTGGCAGATGGGCTGGGCGCTCTGGGAAAAGAACGATTGCCGGGCAGCGCTGACGGCGATGCGGAAAATGTCCAGAATCCCGAGCGGCGCACACCGAATGCTTGCGGGGATCCACGCTTGTCTGGGAAACAAGCGGGAGGCAAAGGAAGCGCTAGGGGTTTTCCTCCAGAACTCGCCCGGCGAGTCCATCAGCAAACAACGCAGGGAGTGGGAGAAGATATGGACCGCGCCCGGAAGCCTCGACCGCTGGATCGAACACATGCGGTTCGCCGGGTTGCCGGAGTGAACGGCTGTCCGTGCGCGACCCCGCAGAAGACCGACTGGGCCGCTACGTTGAAGCCTTTGTGTCATGGGCGATGGTTGCCCTCAAAGTAGGATCATCCTTCGCAAGGAATATCGGGGGCGGAAGGTCGGCAATGTGGCCGCCTATGCGCCATAGTGCGCTCGCACCCGAACTTCTGGAACGAGTCGAAAACTGACAATCCGTCAAGGTAGGCTCCTGGCGCAAGGCGGACGCTGCTTCGGAAATTATATAGGCACTACAATAACATAGAGGTTCCCAGTTTCATCCTGTCCGGCGCGCCATCAATCCAATGCACGGCCCGCCTCAGGGGACCTCTCGGGCGCGGTGAGCTCACAGCCGTCCGACAATAACCGGCGCCGGTCGTCGGAAGGTCGCGAGACGTGAGCGCTACCATGCCAAAAAGGGGATCGTCAGCTAACGCTGCTCAGTCGGCCTGCTTGATCTCCGGGCCCGGTTCAGTCGGCGGAGCTAGCGTGCAATCCTGGCCAGTGCATTCCTGCACGGGATCTTTCGCCGGCGGGAGACAATTTTGGCCTTCACAATGAACGGGCGGCTGCGCTGTTGCGGCTTTATTGTTTGGCGGCACAGGCCGATCCTCAGCGTGAACGGCCGGCATTCCAAGGTCGATCATGGCCGTGCACAAGAGCGCAATCCGAAGCAAATTCATTTTCGCCTCCGCAACTGACGGCAAGACGCAGACTATACCTTCGAACTGCGGCCAACATCCTGTCACCCGCGAACGGCGTTAACAGCGCGTTTCATTGCCGGTCGGAAGGGCGCATCAATTGAGACCGAGCGTCGTCCTCTTCCTGCTAAAACAGCCAGAAACGGGGCTTTCGGCCTGAAGTGACTGAAGCCAACCTTCCGATTTTCGTGTACACCAGTTCGAAGGGTTTGAGGTGCCTTAGGGCTTTTGCATATTCGAGGTTTTTCAGGTCTTTCACGAGGGAACGTACATGACGGCATTCAACAGCGTCCGCTTCCAGATCAAGCCTGGTCATGAAGACGAGTTCGTCGAACTGTTCAGCAGCGCTCCGCGCAATTTCGAGGGATTACGAAAGATGGCTCTCGTCAAATCTGGAGATGGCGCCTTCTTCTCGATTGGAGAATGGGACACTTTCCAGCACATGGTCGATGCCCGGCCCAAAATGCTAGGCAATCTTGATCGGTTCCGGCATATGTAGCAGCAAATTGAGGGCGGACATACGGATGCTGTTTCCGGCGAGGCCGTCTTCGAACCGGGCGGCAGGTCGGTATAAGGTTCGCACTTCGAAAAGCTTATGCTGTGCTTCCTGGCTCCCTCACCTAAACCGCACATTTTCCCTGGAAAGCTCTGCCACCGACCTGCATCCCATCAGCCGCATGCCACGTTCGATCTCGGTTCGCATCAGGCCGAGCGCCCGTTCGACGCCGGCCTGTCCGGCGGCTGCCAACGGGAACAGATAATACCGCCCGACGCCGACGGCCTTGGCGCCCAACGACAGGGCTTTCAGCACATGCGTGCCGCGCTGGACGCCGCTGTCGATGATCACGTCTATCTTGTCGCCCACCGCGTCGACGATCTCGGACAGCTGGTCGAAGGGGCTGCGCGAGCCGTCCAACTGCCTGCCGCCATGATTTGACAGAACGATGCCGGTGCAGCCGATGTCGACCGCCTTTCTGGCATCGGCGACGCTCATGATCCCCTTCAGGCAGAACTGGCCGTTCCAGAAGCGGACCATGTCTTCGACATCCTTCCAATCCAGCGACGGGTCGAGGATCTCCGTGAAATAGCGGCTGATGGAAAGCGCTCCGCCGCCGAGATCGATATGGCCGTCCAACTGCGGCAGGCTGAACTTTTCGTGGGTCAAATAGTCGATAGCCCATCTCGGCTTGATCGCGAACTGCATCATGCCGCCGAGCGTAAGCCGAAAGGGGATAGAAAAGCCGGTCCGCAGGTCACGCTCGCGGTTTCCGCCGGTGACGCTGTCGACGGTCAGCATCATCACCTCGACGCCGGACGCCTTGGCGCGCTCCATCATGGCGCGGTTCAGGCCGCGATCCCTGTGGAAATAGAACTGATAGACCTGCGGCGTCCTGTGCTTGCGCACTTCCTCCAGGCTGACCGTGCCGAGCGACGAGACGCCGAACATCGTGCCGAACTTCTCCGCCGCCGCGGCGACGGCGCGCTCGCCGCTATGGTGAAACAGCCGCTGGAGAGCCGTCGGCGAACAATAGACCGGCATCGCCAGCTTCTGGCCCATGACGGTGACCGACATGTTGACCTGTCCAACACCGGCAAGGACGTTGGGGACGAGATCGCAGTCCTCGAAAGCCGCCGTGTTGCGCCGCAGCGTCGTCTCGTCGTCCGCGCCGCCATCGATATAGTTGAAGATCGGGCCTGGCAGGCGCTGTTTTGCCAGCCGGCGGAAGTCCTGAAAATTGTAGCAGCTTTGCAATCGCATGAAATCAATCGGGTATATGCCGGGCCTGATGTCAAGCCTGTGCCATTGTCGATCGCCGGCGCTCAGCCCGCCATAGCGCCAACCGACTCCCGCTCCACCAGCGGGCATTCGAGCTTGGTGATGGGATAGCGGCCGCGACCGGGAGCAGCGGGGACTTCGAGCTGCTCGATCGCCCATTGTCCCATTGCCATATGCGGCAGGATCGACGTCGTCAGGGGCGGGAACAGATGTCGCGCGATCTCCTCGTCGTCATAGCCGACCACCGAAATATCTCCGGGGATGTGCAGGCCGGCCTCCTTCAGCGCCTCGTAGCAGCCGATCGCGGTACGGTCGTTCTGGCAGAAGATGGCGGTCGGCCGGTCCTTCAGCGCCAAGAGCTTGACGGTCGCGGCATAGCCGGCGCTCGCTGACCAATCGCCTTCGACGACCAGCGCCGGGTCGAACGGGATGTCGGCCGTCGCCAGCGCCCGGCGGTAACCTTTCAGCCGGTCCTGGGCCGCCTGCATCCAGGGCTCGCCGGTGATGGTGGCGATACGGCGATGGCCATAGCTGATCAGGTGCCGGGTCGAGCTCTGGCCGCCGGCGATCTCGCTCGGCACCACGGCGGGGAAGGCATGGTCGGCGGTGTAGCAGTTGAGCAGGATGACCGGAATGTCGAGACCGTAGAGATAGTCCGGCGCGACGATCTCGCGGGTGAAGATGGTCATGTAGATCAGCGCCGAAATGCCCCGCTTGGTCAGTGCCGCGATGGCCCGGGGCTCCATCACCTCGTCGCCCATGGTCTGCGCCACCAACACGACATTGCCGGCGTTCCACGAGGCTTGCCGCGCCCCTTCAATGGCGACGACCGCCTCCGGGCTGGTCGCCAACTGGTCGACGGCGAAGCCGATCACGCCATCCAGCCCGTCGAATGCGGCAACCGGGGCTCGCAAGGCAGAAAACACCGGCGGCGAATAGCCCAGCGTTCGCGCGGTCTCGATCACCCGCTGTCGGGTTTGCTGCGACAGCCTGATGCCCGGCGTGTTGTTGAGCACGAACGAAACCGTCGCCTGCGAACAGCGGGCGACCCTGGCGATGTCGGTCATGGTAACGCGGCCCTTGGGGTTTTTCCAGGACGGCTTGCGCCGCCTGGTACCCTCAAGGACGGGATCACGCAGTGGTTCGTTCATGTCGTTGGTACCTCGAATCTCGCGTTTATAGGGCGAAGCGCTACTAATAGATATAATCGACCCTTCTTGGGCGATGTAGTCCCCGGTTCAAAACGGTTGCGACTGGGGAGGCCTCTCTCCTTTGTGGCGAGAATCTCGACCAAACTAATACTCTTTACTAATATCCGGCATCCCTATAACGTCAATCCATCATGCCCGGACGATGTCGGACCGCGCATGTTCGGAACGCAAGCCAGCCTGGTATCGGACGGTTCCCGTCAGCCGAAGCTTGCCTGCCGCTCCGGGAAATGTCAGACAAATCGGACTATTTACGAACGGCGAATGAGTCTCTAAAGTCGACGATCGCGGCTGGAATGGCGTCGTTCTTCGCTGCCGGAAACCCTTGAGGAGGAGGGCGTCCAAGCCGCGCCGGCACGTTCATCATCAGCGAAAATTACTGAGTCAAAATGGGAGGTTGAATATGAAATCTGTGATACGAAATGCGTCCGTCGCCGCTGCGGCCCTGCTGCTCGGCCTGTCCGCCGGCGCAATTGCGCGGGCCGACGACAAGCCGACACTGGCCTTCGTCGTCAACGGCGCTTCCGATTTCTGGAAGGCGGCGGAAGCCGGCGTAAAGAAGGCTCAAGGCGAACTGCCCAACTACAAACTGGAACTCAAATATCCGGAGCAGTCCTCGGTCGCCATCCAGCAGCGCCTGATGGACGATCTGGTGACGGCCGGCGTGAAGGCGATCATGGTCTCGGCCGTCGATCCCAAGACGTCGACCGACGGGCTGAACAAGATCGCCTCGGAAACGGCGTTGTTCACCACCGACAGCGACGCGCCGCAGACCAAGCGTGTCGCCTATATCGGCTCGTCCAATGTCGATGCCGGCAAGCAGGCGGCGGAGATCGCCAAGAAGGCAATGCCTGACGGCGGCAAGTGCCTCGGCTTCGTCGGCCTGCTCGGCGCCGACAACGCCAAGGAGCGCATCCAGGGCATGAAGGAAGGTCTCGCCGGCACCAAGATCGAATTGGTCGACGTGCGTGGCGACGACATCGATCAGGCTCGCGCCAAGAAGAACGTCGAGGACGCGCTGGTCGCCAGCCCCGACGTCACCTGCATGGTCGGCTTCTATTCCTACAACACGCCGCGCATCTATGAAGCGCTGCGCGATGCCGGCAAGCTCGGCCAGATCACCGTCGTCGGCTTCGACGACGATCCGATTACACTGGGCGGCGTCAAGGAAGGCACCGTCGCCGCCACCGTCGTGCAGCAGCCCTTCGAATGGGCCTATCAGGGCATGAAGCTGATGGCTGCCTATCTCGAGGGCGACAAGTCGGGCATTCCCGCCGATGGCCTGATCATCATCCCGACCAAGATCATCGGCAAGGACGATGTCGACGCCTACGCCGCCAGCCTCAAGGCGATGTCTGGAAACTGAGCGAATTAGGGTGCGCCGGCTCAAGGTTCGCCTTGAGCCGGCGTTCTATTGACGGGCCTCGCGCGGCTCGTCAGTCTGAGGCCAAATGGCTCACCGGCTGCTGTCAGGCGTGATGAATTATTCCGACCCATCCATCGTTGCATCTGCGGACGCTCCGTTCCTGAGCCTCAACGGTGTGCGCAAGACCTATCCCGGCGTCGTTGCGCTGGACGGATTCTCGATGGAGGTCAGGCCCGGCGAGGTCATTGGCCTGGTCGGCGAAAACGGCGCCGGCAAATCGACGCTGATGAAGATCCTCGGTGGCGTGACCAGGCCGGACACCGGCACCATCACCGTCGATGGCGTCGCCCATGACGGGCTGACTGTCGAGGCCAGCATCGGCTCGGGCATCGCTTTCGTCCACCAGGAACTCAACCTGTTCGAAAACCTCGACGTGGCCGCCAATATCTTCTTCGGCCGCGAACCGCTGCGCGCCGGGCCGCTCAAGCTCGTCGACCGCGCCAGGCTGCGAGCGCAGGCGGCGCCGCTGCTCAAACGCGTGGGCGCCAATTTCTCGGCCGATACGCCGGTGTCGGCGCTGTCGCTGGCGCAGCAGCAAATGGTCGAGATCGCCAAGGCGCTGTCGATCAAGGCACGGTTGGTTATCCTCGACGAACCGACGTCCAGCCTGCCGATCGCCGAAACCGACAAGCTGCTCGGTGTCATCAAGGCGCTGAAGGCAGACGGCATCGGTGTCATTTTCATCTCGCACCGCCTTCACGAGGTCGAGCGCGTCGCCGATCGCGTCGTCGTGCTCAGGGACGGAATGCTCGCCGGAACCTTGCCGAAGAGCGCCATCAATCATGACCAGATGGTCAAGCTGATGATCGGCCGCATGCTGAAGGAGCGCGAGAAGGCCGCAGAATCGGCGCGCCCGCCGGGCTCCGTCGCGCTGTCGGTCAAGGCCATTCGCACCGCCGCCTATCCTGACCGGCCCGTCGACCTCGATGTGAGGCATGGCGAGATCCTCGGCCTGGCCGGCCTCGTCGGCTCCGGCCGGACGGAACTGGCGCGCGTGCTGTTCGGCATCGACAGGAGCTTTGGCGGCTCGTTCCAGCTTGACGGAAAAGACCTGGTTCTTGGTTCGGCCGCCGACGCAGTGGCCAACGGGATTTTCCTCGTCCCGGAAGACCGCAAGCTGACCGGCATCCTGCTCGACCTGTCGATTGCCCAGAACATCTCGCTGCCCAATCTGCCGGCGCATTCGCGGCGCTCGCTGGTCTCGGCCAGCGCCGAGACCGCCACCGCCGAGAAACAGAAGACCGATCTCGGCATCAGGGCGCCCTCCGTGCAGACGCGCACCGGCACGCTGTCGGGCGGCAACCAGCAAAAGGTCGTGCTGGCCAAATGGCTGGCGATGAAGCCGAAGGTGATGATCCTCGATGAGCCGACACGCGGTATCGATATAGGCGCCAAGGCCGAGATCTACGGGCTGATGCGGGCGCTGGCCGATGCCGGGGTCGCCGTGCTGATGATCTCCAGCGACATGGAGGAGGTGATCGGCGTTTCCGACCGCATTGCCGTCATGCATGAGGGCCAGATCTCCGGCATTCTCGACAAGGACCGGTTCAGCCAGGAAAACGTGCTGCTGCTGGCGGTCGGCAAGCAGCCGAAGTAATTCGCAGGCGTTGGGAGAAGACGATGAGCAAGAAAGATCTCGGCCTGCTGATCCTGATCCTGGTGGTCGGCGCGGTGGTGGCGATCATCAACCCGCGCTTCCTGCTGCCGATCAATCTCGCCAACACCTCGAACCTGATCGGGCTGTTCGGCATCCTGTCGATCGGCCAAGCCTTCGTCATCATCACCGGCGGCATCGAATTGTCGGTCGGCTCGGTGGTTGCGCTACTCGGTACGCTGTTCATCGATTTCATCGCCGTGCGGGAGATGGAGTGGCCTCTCGCCTTCGTGCTGATCATCGCGCTCGGCGCCATCATCGGCCTGATGCATGGCTGGCTGATCACCCGGCTGAAGTTGCAGCCGTTTGTCGTCACTCTCTGCGGCCTGCTGATCTATCGCGGCGTGGCGCGCTTCTACACTGCCGACGGCACCGCCGGCTTTGCCTTTGGGCAGAACTTCCCGGAACTCGAATTCCTGACGGCGGGGCGGTCCTGGGGCGTGCCGAACAGTTTCATCGCGCTGATCGTCATCGCCGTCGTCATGTGGGTGGTGCTGCACCGTTCGGTATTCGGGCGCTATCTCTACGCCATCGGCAAGAACGAGGAAGCGGCAAAATATTCCGGCATCCGCACCGGCCGCATCGTCATAGCCGCCTATGTCATCTGCGGCGTGCTGACGGCGCTGTCGGCTATCTATTTCGCCATGTACACACGCTCGATCTCGCCGGCGAGCCACGGCCAGTTCTACGAACTCTACGCCATCGCGGCAGCGGTGCTCGGCGGCTTCTCGCTGCGCGGCGGCGAAGGCTCGCTGATCGGCGTCCTGCTCGGCACGGTGCTGCTGCAGGAGCTGCAGAACCTCGTCAACCTGCTCGGCATCCCGTCCTCGCTCAACTTCGCCGTCATGGGCGGGGTGATCCTCATCGGCGTGCTGGTCGACCAGCAATGGGGCGTGTTCAGGGCGCGGCGGCGGATGCTGGAAGCTACCCGTAAGGGCGTGGCGGGTGCTGCCGCGGAATGACGCAAAAATAGCTGGATGAAATGCGCCGACTGCCATTGGCAGGCATCAAAAAGTTGGCCTGAGCTTCGCGACAGCAGTTCAGATTAATCTCCATTTGGAACGAAACCCGTATCGAAGCGTTTATTTAAGCTTTGCTATGCGGAGGCGTCCCATGCCCACGAATCCAGTAAGTACCGCAAAGGTCGGAACTCACCCTCTCCACCCGATGTTGATACCTTTTCCTGTCGCGTTTCTTGTCGGTGCCTTTGTCACCGACCTGGTTTTCTGGGGAACTGCCGATGCTTTCTGGGCACGGGCATCGATGTGGCTGATCGGGGCAGCCATCGTAATGGCCCTTCTCGCCGCGACAGCCGGTTTTATCGACTTCCTCAACGAGCCGCGCATTCGCGCCTTGTCGGACGCCTGGTATCACATGCTGGGCAACCTGACGGCGGTCGTTGTGGCACTGATCAATTTTTATCTTCGCTATGCCCAAGGCGCCGAAGCCGCGGTCCGACCATGGGGTGCGCTCTTGTCGTTCATAGTGGTCTGCATACTGCTGTTCACCGGCTGGAAGGGCTGGGAAATGGTGTATCGCCATCACGTTGCAGTTCTGGATACACCAGCGGATGCGCCAGTGAAGCCTTCGACAACCACTGCCACCGATACTCGTCACGCTGGTCGGGACCGGCACGCCGCATGAGGCCATAATCCCGAAAAGGGGGTACCGGCTTCCAAAGATATTGGTTAGACAAGTAGCGCCCATACCGAATGCATCGGATGGGCGCTACTTTAGATAAGGCCCGACATGTCGGAGAAGGCCATGGCCTTGCGCAGCACCTCGGCGAAGCGCTCGCCGGCGGCTTCACGAGGGCCGCTATTGTCGATCGAGGTGACACCCGGTCCGGACAGCGCCACATTGGCACTGCGCGCCAGCCGTGCCAGCACTTCGCCGCGCGACTCGCGACCGCGCAATGCCAGCCGCTCGGCCAGGATATCCGGTGTAGCCGTGATCTCGACGACAGCCAGATTGGCGTAGCGCTCCCGCAGCGCCGGGATGATCGCGCGCGAGACGTTGGCGATCGCGACACGGCCGTTGGAGACCGACCAGTCGACTTCGGCCGGGATGCCGTAGTGCAGGCCATGCGCCTCCCAGGAAATGGCGAAGGCGCCATCCGCTTCGGCCTCGACAAAGGCAGCATCGGCGAGCGTATCGTGATCCTCGGTGGCCGCATCGCTCGGCCGGGTGATCACCCGGCGCACGAACTCCAGCCGGCTCTCGCCGGCAAACACCGCGCGCGCATAGCCGATCACCGTGTCCTTGCCGGCACCGCTCGGCCCGACGACGGCGACGAAGACACCGTCGCGGATCGGAAATCCCGCGGCGGACAATTCACGCTCGACCGATGCCGACACCATCATGCGACCCGGCGTCCCTGCCGCCAGACCGTGCGGACGACCGGGACATGGTCGTCGACGCGCACGCGAACCAGATCGGCGCGCCGGCCGGGCTCGATGACACCGCGATCGGTGAGGCCGACCGCCTCGGCCGGGTTCTTCGAAACCATGGCCACAGCCTGCGGCAGCGAGATACCTTCGACCACGTCGCCGAGGAAGAAGGCCGACTGGATCAGGCTGAACGGAATGTAGTCCGATGACAGTATATCGAGCAGGCCGTCGCCGGCCAGCGTGCGGGCCGAGACATTGCCCGAATGCGAAGCGCCGCGCATGACGTTCGGCGCGCCCATCAATACGCCGAGCCCTGCCTTTTTCGAAGCCCTTGCTGCCTCCTCGGTGGTCGGGAACTCGGCGACGCGCACACCTTGCTCGATCGCTTCGTCGACATGGCCGACGGTCGCGTCGTCATGGCTGGCGAGCACGATGCCGCGCTCATGACAAGCCGCGGCGATGAAGCTGCGGTTCGGGCTCGAGTTCCTCGCCGATTCAGCCATCCGCTTTTCGCAGAATTTCTGGAAATCGCGATCCGTAAGCTTCAGCTTGCGCTGATAGTAGTAGGCGTAGGTCTCGAGATCGACGAATTGCCGCTGTCCCGGCGCATGGTCCATCAGCGACGCCAGCCTGACCCGCTCGTCACCGTCGAAATTGGCGAAGGCTGGAAGGCAGTCCGGCGCCGAAACCTCGCAGCGCAGATGGATGAAATGGTCGGCCCTGAGCCGGTCCTGCTGGACACTGTCCTCGATCGCGTCGGCCAGCTTGCGTATGTCGGCAGCCGTCAGGTCCGCATCCTCGTCCATGCCGACGCGCAAGGCGTCGAGCACGGTGGTGATGCCGGCGGTCGCCACCTGCGCGTCATGGGCGAGCACCGCGGCGATCGGGTTCCAGCGCACTTTCGGCCGTGGCGCGTAATGGCCTTCGAGATGATCGGTGTGGAGTTCGACCAGGCCAGGGATGATGAAGTCGCCGCCCATGTCCTCGCCGGTTCGGCCAGCGCCGGGAGCAATGTCGGTTATCACGCCGTCGCGCAGCACGATCGACCCTTGGACGATCTGGTCGGCTAGCACGATCCGGGCGTTGTCAAGAACAGTCTCGGCGGTCATTTCAAGCAGTCCTTGCAGGATTTTGCAGCCAACTGGACCAATTGGCGTCGCACAAACGCGGTTAGAGCAAATAGTCATTAGGCAGTTCTTCTGGCCGGGCGGCGCCCGAGCGCGTGATGGGACAGCACCATGAACGGCGCGCCAGGTTCAGTTTCCACAAACAGCGTCAGCGCGTCCACCGGCACCGGCCTTTGCAGCACGCCCGCAAACAGGCTGTCGATTGCTAAGCGAAGACGAGGGCTTTCCTGTGACGAGACCCGGCCGGACAGCGTCATGTGGAAGCGAAACGTCTCGAACACATAGGGATAACCCCATTGGCAGAGATTGCGGAACTCGTCGGGCTTCAGCGAATCGGGGCTGCGCCGTTCGATCTCGGCTTCCGTCAACGGCGCGCGAAAGCGGTCGAAGTCGCGCACCACATCATCGGCGAAGCGGTTGAGCGACGGCAGCGGTGCTTCCGGCACCAGCGCGAAGAAGCCGTCGATCTGGCTGACGACGAGGCGCGGGATCGTAACCACCGGCGTCGCCTCGGCAAAATCGTCGAGTGCCGCGCGAAGCGAGGTTTCCGTCTCATTGGAGGCCAGTCGAAAGGGCGCCTTCAGCGTCGCATGAAAGCCATAGCGGCGCGCCGAAGCGGTATGGAAGGCAACTTCTGCCGCCGACAACTCGCCTACTGCCTCGACCGGCTTTGTGGCGGCACCGAATGGGTCGCGGCCGAGCCAGTTGGCGGCGATCCGTGCCAGCGGTTCGTCCTGTCGGGGGGTGAAATAGATCGCGTAGCGCATCGAAAGTCCTTGTCAGCCCCGCTGCCATAGGTGATTTCCATGACGAATTGACGAAGCTTTGCGGCGTTTTCGGTAACAAAACCACACAGCCGGGTCGTTAGCCGACGATTTTTCGCTTGGACCAGCGGTTGGGGCGAAGGGAAGTGGTCAGGCCTTCATCAGCCATTCGTGCTCGGGCGCGTTGTGGAATTTCCACGTCCGCTTCGGTCCGGCCATGACGTTGAGATAATAGAGATCATAGCCGTGGCAGGCTGCGCAGGGGTGATAACCCCTGGGTACCAGCACGACGTCGCCGTCCTCGATAGCCATCGCCTCGTCGAGCGAACGAGCACCGCTCTGGTCGGCGTCGGTGTAGACGCGCTGGAAAGCAAAGCCCTGTGGCGGGTTGAGACGGTGGTAATAGGTCTCCTCCAGATAGGATTCAGCCGGCAGATTGTCCTGGTCGTGCTTGTGCGGCGGATAGCTCGATGTGTGGCCGCCGGGTGTGACGACCTCGACCACCAGCAAGGAATCGGCCGGCTTGCCTTCCGGCAGGATGTTGGTGACATAGCGCGTGTTGGTGCCTTTGCCGCGAACCTCCTGGCCGAGATCGTCGGGCCCGATGACACGGACCGGCAGACCGCCGCCCAGTCCTGGCGCCGAGCAGACGGCAAGTTCGAGATCGGTATCGGCGCTCACCGACCATTCCGACCCCTGCGGCACATAGACCGACCAAGGCTTGCCTTCGAACGGCGACATGCGTTCGCCCAGCAGGCCGAGATCCTTGCCGCCGGCTTTGGCCTTGCCCTTGCCGGTGACGAACACCAGGCAGACCTCACGATCCGCGGTTTGCCCGGAAGCGCTCTCGCCGGGCCTCAGCCGATGCAGATCGAAGCCGACATAGGTCCAGCCGGCGTTTTGCGGCGTCACATGAGCGACGCGGCCGTGGCCCTTATTGGCTTTGATGAGCAGCTTAGGCATGGTCATTCCTTCGGTTTGGCGTCCGCCGATGGCTTGTCCTCGTCAGCCGGCTTGTAGAGATAGAAGAATTGCCAGACAGCATAGCCGGCGAAGCCGAGCGCGATCACGCCCCAGAACGGCGTGCCGGTGGCGAATTCGATCACCGACCAGACCAGGCAGACCGCGACAACGGCAACGCGCCGCCACAGCGGCCGGAAAAACGGGTGCTCGGAGTCTTTCATCGGATCACCCCCGGCATCGGATCAGCCCTTCCTCGCGAGCCTCAAGCATTGGGAAAGCCTTGTGTCTCCACCGTATAGCCGGCCGCTGTCATCACCCGCATCAATTCCTTGTAGCCGACCTGCGCCATCTTGAGCGGCGGGTTCTTCTTCGGATCCTGCTCGGCCTCGACCACGAACCAGCCTTCATAGCCATGGTCGGCGAGCCTCTGGACGATGGCGCCAAAGTCCAGCGAGCCATCTCCCGGCACGGTGAAGGCACCAAGCGCCACCGCATCGAGAAAGGATTGCCTGCTACGATCCAGCTTGTTGATCACCTCCATGCGCACGTCTTTCACATGCACGTGGTTGATGCGCCGGTGGTGGTTATCAATAGCGCGCAGCACATCGCCCCCGGCAAAGGCCAGGTGACCCGCGTCGAGCAGCAATGGAATGCCTTCTCCCGAATAGCGCATGAAGGCGTCGAGCTCTGGCTCGGTCTCGACCACCGCTGCCATGTGATGGTGATAGGAGAGCGGCATGCCTTGCTCGGCACACCATTCGCCGAACTGCGTGAGCTGCTTCGCGTAGGCTTTCATCTCATCGTCCGAAAGCCTGGGCTTGCTGGCGAGGGGTTTCGAACGGTCGCCCTGGATGGAGCGGCCGACTTCGCCATAGACGATGCAGGGCGCATTCACCGCCTTGAACAGATCGATCATCGGCTGGATACGATCCTTGTTTTTCGCCATGTCTTCATTGACCAGCGTCCCCGAGAACCAGCCGCCGCAAAGGGTCACGTCGGCCTCTTTCAGGATCGGCAGCATGATTTGCGGATCGTTGGGAAAGCGGCGGCCCATTTCCATGCCGGTAAAGCCAGCCGAGCGCGACTGGCGCAGACACTCCTCCAGCGACACATCATCGCTGAGTTCGGCAAGATCGTCGTTCCACCATGCAATGGGGGACATGCCCAGTTTGGCTTTCAAGTCGTCACTCCAATTTCGGACATTTCGAGGCGCGTTCGCGGATGGCTCAAAGAACCCGCCCGCTCAGCGCTTCCTCGTATTTCTTGCGCGCCGCATTCACTTGCGGCCGTGCCGAGACTTCCGGCACTGCGACATCCCACCAGCTTCCACCCGCCTCGGTCGAAACCAGCGGGTCGGTGTCGATGACCAGCACAGTCGTTCGCGTGTTCTGCTTCGCTTGCGCCAGCGCCGTTTCCAGCCCGGCGATCGATGGCACTTTTTCGGCAATCGCACCCATGCTCGCAGCATGCGCGGCGAAGTCGATCTCGGGCAAGGTTTCGTGACGGGCGTCCTTCAGCAGATTGTTGAAGTTGGCGCCGCCGGTCGCCATCTGCAGCCGGTTGATGCAGCCATAGCCGCGGTTGTCGAGCAGCACGATGGTCAGCTTGAGGCCGAGCATCACAGAGGTCGCGATCTCGGAATTGAGCATCAGGTAGGAACCGTCGCCGATCATCACGACTACCTCTTCGTCCGGCTTGGCCATCTTGACGCCGAGTCCGCCGGCGATTTCATAGCCCATTGTCGAGAACCCGTATTCTGCGTGGTAGGAGCCGGGCGCGCCCGCCTGCCAGAGCTTGTGCAACTCGCCGGGCAAGCCGCCGGCGGCATGGAGCAGTACCACGCCGGAGCCCATGGCGCGCTGTACGGCGCCGATCACCTGCGCGTCGGACGGATAGGCGGCATTGGTCGACGCAGTCACCTTGCCCGCCTCCGCCTGCCACTCCTTTTTGCCCTTGATCGCATTGTCGGTCCAGGCGGCAGGCGCCTTCCAGCCCTTCAGCGCCTCGCCGAGTTCGGCGAGCCCTTCCGCCGCATCGGCGACCAGCGTCAGCGCCTGGTGCTTTCCGGCGTCGAAGGGCTGGACGTTGAGTCCGATAATGGTCCTGCCGGCATTCTTGAACAGTGCCCAGGAGCCGGTGGTGAAGTCCTGCAACCTGGTGCCGACGGCAAGCACGACGTCGGCCTCTTCGGCCAGCCTGTTGGCCGCCGAAGTGCCGGTGACGCCGACCGCCGCCATGTTCAGCGGATGATCGTCGCGCAGCGAGGATTTGCCGCCTTGCGTCTCGCAGACCGGAACGCCGGCGTCCTGCACCAGTCTGGCCAGTTCACCCGAGGCCTGCGAATAGAGTACGCCGCCGCCGGCAATCACCAATGGCTTCTTCGCCGCTTTAAGAGCCGCCACCGCGGCGGCCAGCTCCTGGCGATCCGGACGCGGTCGCCGCTGATGCCAGATTCGTTCGGCAAAGAAGCTCTCGGGGTAGTCATACGCTTCTGCCTGCACGTCCTGGCACAGCGCCAGCGTCACCGGGCCGCATTCGGCGGGATCGGTCAGCACCTGCATGGCGCGGTTGAGCGCCGGCATGATCTGCTCCGGCCGGGTGATGCGGTCGAAATAGCGCGACACCGGCCGGAGGCAGTCATTGACGGTCGCCGTGCCGTCGGAGAAATCCTCGGCCTGCTGCAGGACAGGGTCGGGAATGCGATTGGCAAAGACGTCGCCGGGCAGAAACAGGACAGGCAACCTGTTTACATGCGCAAGCGCCGCAGCGGTCACCATGTTGAGCGCGCCGGGGCCGATCGAACTGGTCGCAGCCATGAAGCGGCGGCGGAAATTGGCTTTGGCATAGGCGATCGCCGCATGCGCCATTGCCTGCTCGTTATGGGCACGGAAGGTCGGCAGCTCGTCGCGAACCTGGTACAGCGCCTCGCCGACGCCGGCGACATTGCCGTGGCCGAAGATCGCCCAGACGCCGCCGAAGATCGGCACCTTCTTCCCGTCCATCTCGGTCATCTGTCGAGCAAGAAAGCGGGTCAGAGCCTGCGCCATCGTCAGGCGGATTGTCTTGGTCATGTCGGTTCCTCCGCAGTCCTTATGCCGCGCCTTCTTATGCTGCTTTGCGGCCGCGCGCGGCAAGCCACGCCTCGGTCAGTCTCTCGAAGCGAGATGCCATGTCGGCAACCGCTTCATCGTCCGACATCTTGCCGGCAAGCCATTGTTCGGCCGCGTTGATGAAGATGGTGCGGCCGACGGCAAAGCCCTTGACGATGGGCGCCTTGGCGGTGGCGGCAAAGGCCGCTTCCAGCTCGTCCTGCGGCGCTTCCAAACCGAGCAGCACAATCCCGCGGCACCACGGATCGTTTTTCAGGATCACCGCCTCGATCTTTGCCCATGCGCCGTGCGATGCCTGCGGTTCGAGCTTCCACCAATCGGGCTTGATGCCGAGTGCGTAGAGTTCCTCGAGCGCGCGCGGGATGGTCATGTCGTCGAGCTTGCCATGCTTGCCGGCGATGATCTCCACCAGAAGTTCTCTGCCCACTTTCCGCGCGGCCTCGAACAAAGCGCGCAGTTTCTGCTGCTGTTCGGTCTTCAGCTCCGCCGGATCATCGGGATGATAGAAGCACAGGCACTTGATGCAGTGGTCGACCGGCCATTCGGTCAGTTGCGAACCAATGTCTTGCGAGAACTCGAAGCGAAGCGGCCGCGAACCCGGCAACTCGACCGGCCGGCCGAGCCAGGTGAAGGAATGGTGGGCGAATTCGAACATCGCCTCGCGTCCGTATTTTTCGTCGAGCAGCATGCCATAGCCGGCGCGGCCGGCCGCGACTTTGGCCGCAGCCTTGACAGTCAGCACCTTGAAAGCCGGGATCCGCGACGGATCGGCGCCGGCTTTTGCCGCGACGTCCTCCAACTGGACGCGGTGGTCGCAGGCGAACGCCATCAGCGAGGGGATGTCGCGCCGGCGCGTGGTCGCCCAATGGATGTGGTTGATCGCCTCGTCCTTGCGCAGCGCCAGGTGCTTGCTGCCGTTTTTCAGGAAGAACTGCAATTCCTCGAAGGTCGGGTATTCAGGTGCGCAGAGGAGCCGCGACACGGCAAATGCCCCGCAGGCATTGGCCCAGGTCGCCGCCGTCGCCAGGCTTTCCTCGCCGAGCCAGCCGCGCAGGAAGCCCGACATGAAGGCGTCGCCGGCGCCAAGCACATTGTAGACCTCGATAGGAAACCCCTTGCCGACGATACCGTCCTCGAGATCGTCACTGATCGGCCCGTCATAGACGATGCAGCCCATGGCGCCGCGCTTCAGCACGATGGTTGCCGCCGACAGCGAGCGGATGGTTTTCAGCGCGCTCAGGCAATCGTCTGCGCCCGACGCGATCATGATTTCCTCTTCGGTGCCGACGATGAGATCGCAGTCGGGCAGCACCGTCTTCAGCCGCGCCGACACGCGGTCGGATTTCACATAGCGCTCAAAGCCTTCGGCGTGGCCGGCGAGACCCCAGAGGTTGGGGCGGTAGTCGATGTCGAACATCACCTTGCCGCCATTGGCTTTCGTGACACGGATCGCCTTGCGCTGGGCGGCGTCGCTGTTGGGTCGTGAAAAATGCGTGCCGGTGACGACGATCGCGCGTGCCGAAGCGATGAACGCCTCATCGATGTCGTCTTCCGAAAGCGCCATGTCGGCGCAATCGCTGCGATAGAAGATCATCGGCGAGACGCCTTCATCCTCGACCGACAGCAGCACCAGGGCGGTCAGCCGCTCCGGATCGGCCTTGAGGCCTTGGACCGAAACGCCCTCGCGGGTCAGCTGCTCGCGGATGAAGCGGCCCATCTGCTCATTGCCGACGCGGGTGAGCAGCGCCGAGCGCAGGCCTAGTCTGGCAGTGCCGACTGCGATATTGGCCGGACAGCCGCCGACCGACTTGGCAAAGGAAGTAATGTCCTCAAGGCGCGAGCCGATCTGCTGGCCGTAGAGATCGACGGAAGCGCGGCCGATCGTGATGATGTCGAGCGGCGAATATTTCGCTTCCACGGCCTCGCCCATTCGAACCTCCCATCGGCTTTGTTGTCTTGGGTAACACGCGCGAGCGGCAGCGTGGCGCCGGCAATATGAAATAATAATTCCAATCCATAGTCAATATGGAACGAGCGTTCCCAAGGCTGAAAAGTGCTGTGCAAGGCTCGCGCGTTCAGAAACTTTGAAGTCAGACGAACGTCAAGTGTCTACCACTGAGACCAGCTGATTCACCAAGGAAGTGGGCCATCATCGTTGAAGTACCCGGCGGTCGGGCCATCGGCGTCCAAGGTCGCCAGGTGAATGACGATCTCGGCCGCCTGCTGCACCGTACGGTGACCTTTATAGCCGTTGAGATCGGTGGCAGTGTAGCCAGGCGCGGCGGCGTTGACCTTGATGCCTTGCGGTGCGAGCTCCCTGGCGAAGGCCACCGTGATGGCGTTTAACGCTGTCTTGGAGCTGCCGTAGCCCATCATATTGACGGCGTGGTTCGCGGTGGCGGGATCCAGCGCCCGGCCGATGGAGCCGGTGGAGCTGCTCACCATCACGATCCGCGCAGCAGGTGCTGCCAGCAGCAGCGGCAGGAATGCCTGGGTCACGCGGATCGGGCCGAAGACATTGACGTCGTAGGTGGCCTGGATATCGGCGATCCGCTGCTGGCTCGGCGGCAGGTCGTAGTTGATGGCGACGCCGGCGTTGTTCACCAGCACGTCAAGGCGGGGGCTGGCCTGCCCGAACGCCTCGGCTGCCGCCTTCACACTGTCATCCCTCGTGACGTCCAGCTCAAGCCACTCCACGTCGTGGCCTTCGGCACGCAATGCCTGCGCCGCCGCCATGCCGCGTTCGGCGCTCCTGGCGCCGAGCCAGACCTTGAAGCCCATGGTCGCCATTCGCCGGGCGATTTCACGGCCTATACCCTTGTTGGCGCCGGTCACCAGCGCAGTTTTCGATGTCGTCATATCGTGTCTCCATGTTTGCTGTGGAAGACCCACAAATGGCGCGAGGCAGCGGGCTCCGCGCGCCGGAAACTCTCCAGCTCTTGCCTAATCCTCTCACGCTGTTGCGCGGCCGGTGCGAATGCGCGATGCTGGCGCAATGAGCGAGCCGCTGCAGGAGTTGATCGAAATCGCCGGCCGCCATGCGCGCGGGCGAAGAATAAGAACGGCGATTCCCCGCGTTTCGATCGGCCGCAGCGAAGTCGCGACGGCGCCATTGCCGGGTGTGTGGGGGTCGGAGGTCTTATTCGTATTGCAGGGCGCGAAGACGGTTCTGATCGGCGACCGGGCTCTTCGTTACGACCCGGCCAGCTATTTCATCTACACTGTCGAGACGCCCAGCATCAGCCAGATAGTCGAAGCGAGCGCCGCACGTCCTTATCTGGCCATTGGCTTGACCCTTGACCTGCAGGCTGTCGCCGCGCTCCTCGTTGAGCACGGGCCGGTCCTCGGCGGCGACAGGTTCTCCACCTCTCCCGTTGATGACGACCTGCTCGACGCGTTGCGTCGAATGCTGCGGCTGCTTGACCGGCCAGCGGAGATTCCCGTGCTCGCGGCCATGCTCGAGCGGGAGATGCTGTTTCGGCTCCTGCAAGGCCCGCAAGGCGGAAAGCTTCGTGAACTTGCGCGCGCCGACGGCCATCTGTCCCGGATTGGCCAGGCGATCGCCCGGATCCGCTCGCATCCCCATCAGCCGGTCCGGGTCGGGGATCTGGCCGAAATCGCCCATATGAGTAGTGCTGCGTTCTATCGTCACTTCAAGGCGGCGACGGCCATGAGCCCAATCCAGTATCAAAAGCAAATCCGCTTGCTGGAAGCCCGCCATCTGCTGATTGCCCAGCCGGGCAACGTGGCGCGTGTCGCCTTCGCTGTCGGCTATGAGAGTGCTTCCCAGTTCAGCCGGGAGTATGCCCGCCAGTTCGGATCGCCGCCTGCCCGCGACGCAGCGCGGCTTTTGGCAGGAGGCGAAACGGCAATAGAGGTGCTCTAAGGCTTGCGCTTCCTGCCGCTGTCGCGCCGCTTCTCGCCGACGGCGACAGTCAGCGCCATGGCCAAGGCCATCGTCGCGGACAGCGAGCGGAAGCCGGCGAAATCGGCCTCGGCGACCTCGAACCAGACCCTGGCGAACTGGGCGAGCGGCGAAAAGGAGGAGTCGGTAATCGCCACGATCGGCACGCCTTGTTCCGAAATGACGCGCGCCTCCTCGATGGTGGCCGGGGCATAGGGTGAGAAGCTTATGGCGATGACGGCGTCCCTTGGAGAGGCAAAGCCGATCATCTCCGCATTGAGGCCGGCGGCCGATTCGATCAGCTGGTTGCGGATCTTGAGCTTGCCCAATGCGTAGGCGATGTAGGAGGCGACCGGGTAGGAGCGCCGCTTGGCCAGCACGTAAATGGTTTCGGCCTTGGCCAGCAAGGCGATTGCATCTTCGAAATGGTCTTCATTCAGCGTGCGCGAAATGTCGTTGAGCGAGGTGCTGGCTGCGGCAACAAAACCGTCGAAAATCGCGCGGTGGCCGGCGCCTTCCTCGGCCTTGGCGCGCAATGCCGCCAGCCTTTCATCGTAGGACGAGTTGCGCTCGCGCAGACGCTCGCGAAACACCAACTGCAGGCTGGTGAAACCATCAAAACCAAGCTGCTGGGCAAAGCGGATCAGCGTCGAAGGCTGGACACCGGCGGAAGCGGCGATGCTGGCGGCGGTGCCGAAGGCGATATCGTCTGGGTTGTCGAGCGCATAGGCGGCGATCTGGGCGATACGTTTCGGCAGGCTCTGGCGCCGCTCCAGGATCGTCGCCCGCAGCGTCTCGAAATCGCGCGGCACCCGTTCGTCCATCGTCGCTCCGCCCAGGCTCATCGTCTGGTTCCCTCTGTGCCCCATCATAGCGGGCCTGTGCAAGAACACCATAAAAAATGAGACAAGCGTTCCATCTGCAGACAAAATGGACTAATTCATCCACACAAACTTTGCACACAGGGAGGCAAGCGGATGGTCGGGGTAGGTCTTATCGGCACGGGCTTCATGGGCAAGTGCCACGCCATTGCCTGGAACGCGGTTGGTACCGTCTTTTCCGATGTGGACAAGCCAAGGCTGGTTCATCTGGGCGAGGTCAACGAGGACCTTGCCAAACGGCGTGCCAGCGAATTCGGCTTCGCCAAAGCCTCCGGTGACTGGCGCGCGGTGGTCGACGATCCCGACGTCGATGTCATCTCGCTGACCACGCCGAACCAGTTCCACCCGGAAATGGCCATCGCCATCCTCGAAGCTGGGAAGCATCTGTGGTGTGAAAAACCGATGGCGCCGAGTTTTGCGGAGGCGCAAGCAATGGCTGCGGCGGCCCAAAAGTCCGGCAAAGTCGCCGCGCTCGGCTATAACTACATCCAGAACCCCGCAATCCGCCATATCGGCGCGCTGCTCGACGAGAAGATCATCGGCGAGGTCAACCATCTGCGCATCGAGATGGACGAGGACTTCATGGCCGATCCGGAGGCGCTGTTCTTCTGGAAGCACGAGGCGGCGTCCGGTTACGGCGCGCTCGACGATTTCGCCGTGCATCCGCTTTCGCTCATCGCCGTGCTGTTCGGCCGCGTTGCCCGCGTCATGTGCGACATGGCCAAACCCTATGCCGAACGCCGCGTCGCCTCTGGCGGGCGCCGCGCGGTCGAAACCTACGACATCGCCAGTATCCTGATGCATCTCGAAAACGGCATCGCCGGGACGCTGCTGGTCAACCGTTCGGCCTGGGGCCGCAAAGGCCGGATCGCCATCCAGATTTTTGGCTCGAAGGGCTCGATCCTGTACGATCAGGAGCGGATGAATGAGTTCCAGCTCTATCTGACAGCCGACCGGCCGACCGAGCAAGGCTATCGCACCATCCTGGTGGCGCCGCACCACAAGCCCTACGACGCCTTCCTGCCGGCACCCGGCCACGGGCTTGGCTTCAACGACCTCAAGATCATCGAATGCAGGGAACTTTTGACGCGGCTGGCCGGCAAGCCGGCGCGCATCATCGACTTCGACGAAGGCTTGGAGATCGAGCGCACCGTGCACGCGATGGCCAGGTCGTTCAGTGAGAGCCGCTGGGAGGACGTGAGGTAGCCCCTCCCCCAGCATCCGCTTCACAGTGGCCGCTTCAGCCGCCTGCGGCTGAGGTGTCCGTTTCCCACCCGTTCACCCAGACCTGCCGCAAACCGTCGCCTTCACCCTTGAACCATAGTCCCGTCGCCTGGCAATCCTCGATCCGGTCGCTGCGGAAATTGCGGATTGCCTGGCGCAGCTCGCACCAGGCAACGATGTTGGCGGTTTCGGAGTAGTAGATGAGGGCGATCGGACAGATGATGCGCTCGGTGGCTCGGCCCAGTTCGTCGCGGTAGGAAAGGTCCAGCTTGGCCTCGTCGCGGATGGCACGGCGCACCAACGCCAGATCGACCGCGGAGGCCGATGGCGCGGCAAAACCCCATGCATGCAACTGATTGGCGTCGAGCGTTTGGCGCAAAGGCGGCGGCACCGCGCCGGCGATCTTGGCGCTGACGCGCTTGGCCGCCTGCTTGAGCTCGCTGTCGCCCGTGCGTTCGAGCAGCGCGAGAGACAGTACGATCGCCTCCATCTCCTCGATCGAAAACATCAACGGCGGCAAGTCGAAGCCAGGACGCAATATGTAGCCGATGCCGCGCCCGCCCTCGATCGGCACCCGCATCGCCTGCAGCGCGGCAATGTCGCGATAGACCGAGCGCACCGTCACCTCCAGCCGCTCGGCGATCATTGCCGCCGTCACCGGCTTCCTCGCCAGCCGCAGGATCTGGATGATCTCGAACAGACGCGACGCCTTGCGCATTCCCTCACTCGGCCCGAAGGCAACTGACAACACCTCGTCAGTTGGACTGACCTATAGGATCGCCTATCGGATTGAAAATCAACAAGTTCCTCTGCAGCTCGCCTGCATGAGGCGACAGGCAACTGACATGGACTACGCGGCAAACCTCTGGCTCTTCTTTGTCCTCCTTGTCGGCATCATCATCGTGCCCGGCATGGACATGCTTTTCGTGCTTGCCAATGCGCTGACCGGCGGCAGCAGCAGAGGGCTTGCGGCGACCGGCGGCATCATGCTGGGCGGCGTGGTGCATACGCTGAACGGCGCGCTCGGCGTCGGCCTGCTCATGCATTTCTTGCCGATCCTCTTCAATCCGCTGCTGATTGCCGGTGCCGCCTACATGGCCTTTATCGGCATCACGCTGATGCGCAGCTCCATCACCGTCGGCCATGACGGCCCTGCCGCCAGCCGCTCCGCATGGAAGGCCTTTCGCCAGGGGATCATGACCTGCCTGATCAATCCAAAGGCCTATCTCTTTGTTCTTGCCGTCTATCCGCAGTTTCTGAGGCCGGATTACGGCCCGATCTGGATGCAGGCGATCATCATGGGGCTGATGACGATCGCCACGCAGTTCGCTGTCTATGGCGGACTCGCGATTACCGCCGGTCGCAGCCGGGATCTGCTGGTCGCCAACCCAAGGGCAACCGCTCTTGCCGGCCGGGCGGCCGGACTGCTTCTCGTTGCGGTTTCGGCGCTCACCGTCTGGGAAGGCCTGAAGGCGGCGTGAATTCCGAGCCCGAAGGGCGCAACGTCCATGGCAGCGGCGCCGGCCGGGTCATGCGGCTCCCGCACGGCTTGATATCATGGCGCGTCGCACCGACCGGCGCCGCTCGACCGCGTCGGCAAGGCCGTAAAGCACCGTCTCGGTGGTTGCCCAGTCGATGCAGCCATCGGTGATGCTCTGGCCATAGACAAGCGGCTTGCCCGGCACGACATCCTGCCGGCCGGCGACAAGGTTGCTCTCGATCATAACGCCGATGATGCGCTCGTCGCCCGCCGCGACCTGGCACGCCACCTCGGCTGCCACCCCTGGCTGGTTTTCCGGCTTCTTGCTGCTGTTGGCGTGGCTGACATCGATCATCAGCCGCGGCGCCACGCCGATCCGGCCGAGTTCCGCGCAGGCAGCAGCAATGCTTGCCGCGTCATAATTCGGCACAATACCGCCGCGCAGAATGACGTGGCAGTCCTCGTTGCCGGCGGTCGTAGCGATGGCGCTGCGCCCACCTTTCGTCACCGCCATGAAATGATGCGGCTGGGCGGCGGATTTCACGGCTTCGGCGGCGATCCGCAAATTGCCGTCGGTGCCGTTCTTGAAGCCGACCGGGCAGGACAGGCCTGACGCCAGTTCGCGATGGATCTGGCTCTCGGTCGTGCGCGCGCCGATCGCTCCCCAGGCGACGAGGTCGGCAATATATTGCGGGGTGGCCATATCGAGGAATTCGGTGGCCGCTGGAAGGCCGAGATTGTTGACCGCGGAGAGCACGTTGCGGGCCATCCGTAACCCCTTGTCGATGTTGAAGCTGCCGTCGAGATCGGGATCGTTGATCAGGCCTTTCCAGCCGACCGTCGTGCGCGGCTTCTCGAAATACACCCGCATGACGATCTCCAGCCGGTCCGACAGGCTTTCGCGCAGCGTCGCCAGACGACTGGCATAGTCTACGGCAGCGGCCGGGTCGTGGATCGAACAGGGGCCGACGACAACCACCAGCCGGTCGTCGGCGCCGGTCAGCACGGCGTGGATCGCGTTGCGTGATGCGGCAACGGTGCGCGTCGCCGTCAGCGTGCGCGGTATCTCCCGCATCACCTCGTCCGGCGTGCTCAATTCCCTTATTTCTTTGACCCGAAGATCGTCTGTGGTCGTCAACACGGCTTTCTGCTCCTGTTTGTTTGGAGCATGATCCGAAAACCGGATGCCACTTTTCGGGATCATGCTTTAGGAGACCTGCCGGCAAACAAAAAAGCCGCCAGGTCTGGCGGCTGTTCGGATTTTTGATGCTGCAATCTTCAGATCGAGCGCAATCCTCCCGCCGCCAGCGAGCTGCTAAAGTACCAATACGTGGCGGTCAGGTTGATCATGCGGTTCATATAATCGATGCCGGGGCGCTTGTCACGTGGGTGATGAGGCGAAGCAGTGTCTCAGTTTGAAATGTGCTCCTGGCCTTGGGGAAACCAGATGCCACGCCGAAACCAGTTGACCACGCCCAGATTGGGTATGACGTGATTCTGGTCAAGGTCATTCATGTCCTTGATGATCTCGATGCCGACAACATTCTCGGCAGACCCAAAGGCAAGCGAAAAGAGTTGTAGCGCGTCGGCTTCCGATTGCGCGGTGACGCCAACCCCGAGGTGGCCGCTTACCTTGATCCAATAGGGATGCATCAGACGTGCTCTTGCCGCCCTAGCGGTTCGTCACGCTGACGCCCAAGGTTGAGATCGGCGCCGCGCAGCGGGGAGTCCAACAGGAACTTCGCAAGCGTACCCTTGCGTGCGGTCTTGCGCTGCCATTCCTCGGCCGAGACGACAACCACGATCGGTTTGCCGTTTCTGGTGATCGTCTGCGGCGCCGACTGCGCGCGCTCGATGACCTCTAAGAGCCGGGCTTTTGCCCCGGCGACCGTCCAATTGGTATTCTTAGGTGCAGGCGGCATCTTAATCCCGTGACTAGTCCGACTACGTTGACTATGTGGGAATGGCGATGCCGACGCAACAGACGCGGGGCCACTCAGCTGGCCTTACTCCGGCGACGCCCCCGCGATGCTCTGGTCGTAGTCGACCAGCGATCCGGTCATGACGCCGGACTGCGGGCTGATCATATAGCTGATCAACCTGGCAAGCTGTGCCGGTTTCACCAATTGACCCATCGGCTGTGCGGCCTCGGCCCTTTCCAGCCAGTCGTCCGGCGCGTCGTGCCATTTTTTCTGCACGATCGCTTCGCCCTCGGTGTCCATCCAGCCGGGCAGCACCGCATTGCAGCGGATGCGATTGCCGCGATAGGCATTGGCGACATTCTTGGTCAGTGTCGCCAGCGCACCTTTGCTCGACGAATAGGGTGCCAGGAACGACTGGCCGCAATGCGCCGACATCGACAGCACGTTGACGATCGAGCCCGGTGCCTTGCGCGCCAGCAAATGCGCCACCACGCCCTGCATCAGGAAAAACGGGCCGCGCACATTGGTCTGGAATATCTGGTCGAAGAGATCCTCGGAGGTCTCGACCAGCGAGCCGCGAGCCGAGGTGGCAGCGGCGTTGACCAGCGCGTTGACGGTACCGAAATGGCCAATCGCCATTTCGACCGCACGCTTGCAGTCGGCCACCTCTGAGACGTCGGCGCTGATAAAGATGGCATCGACACCTGCCCGCTTGAGAGTGGCGACAGCTTTGTCGCCTTTCTCCTGCGAGCGGCCGATCAGCGCCAGCGCCCGGCAGCCCTCATCGGCCAGCGCTTCGGCGACGGCAAAGCCGATGCCTTGCGCGCCGCCGGTGACGATGGCGCGTGTTTCGGAATTGCGACCAGCTGAACCGTTCATCGCCTTGCTCCTGTGCTTGATAGTCAGATTGTTTTGTCGAGGCGGACGGTCTTGCCTTCCTTGGCCGATTTCAGCGCCGCATCTGCCAGCCTGAGCGCCACCAGGCCATCCTGGCCGCTCGGCGCCGCCTTCTTGCCCGACGTCGCTGCCGCGATGAAGGCGGCGATCTCGTTGGCATAGGCGTCGAGATAACGGGTCATGAAGAAATCGTGCAGCGGCGGCCGCGTATAACCTTTCTCGTTGGCCAGTTCGATAGACACCGGCCGCTGGTTTTCGGCCGCGATCATGCCTTTCGAGCCATGCACCTCGATGCGCTGGTCGTAGCCATAGGTGGCGCGGCGCGAGTTGGAGATGACGCATTGCTTGCCGGAGGCGGTCTCGAGAATGACGCTGACGCTGTCGAAGTCGCCGGCTTCGCCGATCTTCTTGTCGACCAGCACCGAAGCGTGCGCGCTGACCGCCACCGGCTCCTCGCCGAGCAGGAAGCGCGCCATATCGAAATCATGAATGGTCATGTCGCGGAAGATGCCGCCCGAGCGGCCGATATAGTCGAGCGGCGGCGGGCCGGGATCGCGCGAGGTGATCGTCACCATTTCGACGGTGCCGATGGCGCCGTCGTCGATCGCCTTGCGCACGGCGGCAAAATGCGGATCGAAGCGGCGGTTGAAGCCGACCATCAGGGTGGCGCCGGCCTTGTCGACGACGGCCAGGCAACGTTCCACTCTGGCGGCGTCGAGGTCGATCGGCTTCTCGCAGAAAATCGCTTTACCCGCTTTGGCGAAGCGCTCGATCAGATCGGCATGAGTGTCGGTCGGCGTGCAGATGACGACCGCATCGATATCGCCGGCCTTCTCGATGGCATCGATGCTGCGCACTTCGGCGCCATAGGCAGAGGCCAGATCGGTCGCCGCCTTCTCGAAGGCGTCGGCAACTGCAACCAGCCTGGCCTGCGGATTGGAACCAACGGCGCGAGCATGGACCTTGCCGATACGGCCGGCACCGAGAAGAGCAAAGCGAAGAGGCATGAAGAATTTTCCTTTGAGGATGGTTGGGAAGGGAAGGCGTGTCAGCGCCGGTGGCCTCGTTGCCGTTACGCCGCAAGCTCCGCCTGCCCGGTCTTGGCACCGGTGATGTAGGAGACGATATCGTTGCCGTCGGTGTCTTGCTTGCGCAAATTGGCGACGATGCGGCCGCGCCGGAAAACGACGATGCGGTCGACCAGGTCGAACACCTGGCGCATGTTGTGAGAGATCAGGATCAGCGGTTCGCCATTTTCCTTCAGCGTGCGGATGATGTTTTCGACCTGCATCGTCTCTTGCACGCCGAGTGCCGCGGTCGGCTCATCCATGATGATGAGCTTGGAAGCAAAGGTCGCGGTTCTGGCAATTGCCACGCACTGGCGCTGGCCGCCCGACATATGGCGGATGGTGTTGGAAAGATTGGGGATCTTGACCGCCGTGCGGACCAAGGCTGCCTCGGTCGCCTTGCGCATGAACTTGCGATCGAGGATCGAGAAGGGTCCTAGATTGAACAGCACCCGCTCGCGGCCGAGGAACAGGTTCGACGGCACGTCGAGGTCGTCGGCGAGCGCCAGGTTCTGGAACACCGTCTCGATGCCCGCCTCGCGGGCTTCGATCGGGCCGGCAAAATTCACTTCCTTGCCGTCGAACCACATCCTGCCGCTGGTGCGCTGCTCGACGCCGGTGATCTGGCGTACGAAGGTCGATTTGCCAGCGCCGTTGTCGCCCATGATAGCGACATGCTCGCCCTTGCGCAGCTCGAAGTTGGCACCCTCCAGGGCATGGACGCCGCCATAATACTTGGTCAGGTTTTCCGTCTTCAGGACGATGTCCGACATGGTCAAGCCCTCATTGCCCGCAGGCGTTGGCGCCACTGGTCGAGAACGACTGCGCCGACGATGATCACGCCTTTGACCATCTCCTGATAATAGGCGTCGAGGCGCAGAAAGGTGAAGCCGGAGATGATGACGCCGAAGATCAGCGAGCCGATCACCGTCCCAATAATCGAGCCGCGGCCGCCCGACAGCGAGACGCCGCCGATAACCGCCATGGCGATCGCGTCGAGCTCGTACATCACACCCATGCCGGCCTGGGCGGTGAGATTCTTCGAGCTCAGCACCACGGCGGCGAGCGCGGCGAGGACGCCGGCAATGACGTAGACGAGGATCTTGTGGTTGGCGATGTTGATGCCGGACATGCGCGCGGCATCCTCATTGGAGCCGATTGCATAGCAGTGCTTGCCATATTTGGTGTAGCTCAGGATCAGCTGAAACAGCACCGCGAGCGATATGAAGATGATGACCGGCATCAGCCCCTTGCCGATGGCGGCGAAACTCTCGGTCGGAAACGAGATCGGCTGTCCCTTCGACCACCATTTGGCGATGCCGCGCGCGGTGACCATCATGCCGAGCGTGGCGATGAACGGCGGAATGCGGGTGTAGGCGATCAATGCGCCGTTGACCAGGCCGGCCAGCAGTCCGCAGCCGATCGCGACCAGCACCGGCACGATCACCGGCAGGTCGGTCCAGCCCTGGGCGATGAACATCGCCTTGGGGTTCGGGTTGCCGTTGACGGTCGCCACCTGGGCGAAGCTCATGGCGATCATTGCCGTGGCGCCGACGATCGAACCTGAGGACAGGTCGATGCCGCCGGTAATGATCACCTGCGTCACGCCGATGGCAATGATGCCGACGATCGACACCTGCAGGATGATGATCTGCAGGCGCGCTTCGTTGAAGATCGCATCGATATTGTCGCGGGTATTGAACAGGAAGCTGTCGCCCAGGAAGACCCGGCCGATCAGCTCGAACGCGCCGACCAGGATGACGAGCGCCAGGAAGACGTTGAATTCGGCCGGCCATGCGCGCCGCTTCGCATCATAGCTGAGGCCGCCGACGCCGTGAGATGTCTGTGCCAATCGTGCTTCCTCCGTCAGCCACAGTCTCTTTCGGCCGCTCTTCAGGCCGAGAGAGAAGGAGGAGCGGCGCTGGTGCGCCGCTCCGGTCCGCTGCCTCAGTTCTTCTTCAGGAACTTGTCGATATTCGCCGGCGTGACCAATTGGAACGGGATGTAGACCTTGTGCTCGACCTTTTCGCCCTTCGCCAGCTTGAGCGCCGCGTCAAGCGCGCCGGCGCCCTGGCCGGCCGCGTCCTGGAACACCGTCACATCGAGATCGCCCGCCTGCATCGCCACAAGCGCGTCCTGGGTAGCGTCGACGCCGCCGACGACAACCGACTTCATGTCGATGTTGGCGGCCTTCATCGCCTGGATGGCGCCGATCGCGCTTTCGTCATTGTTGGCGATGACGCCGTCGAACGGCTTGCCCGTCGACAGCCAGTTGGTCATCAGGTTCTGCGCTTCTTCGCGCTTCCAGTTCGACGTCTGCTTATCGATGATCTTGATGAAGCTGCACTCCGGCGTGGCGATCACGTCGTCAATGTCCTTGGTGCGCTGCACTGCTGCCTGGTTCGACAGTTCGCCCATGATCACATAGACGTTGGCTTCAGTCTTGCCGGCCTCCTTGAATAGGCGGCAGACCTCCTTGGTCTCGAGCGTGCCGGAATCGGCTTCGTTCGAAGCGACGAAGGCCTGGTTTTCGGGCAGCGTGTCGACGTTGACCGGCTCGCGATTGACATAGACCAGTGGAATCTTGGCAGCGGCGGCTGCGTCCGACATCGCCTGGGTCGCCGAGGTGTCGACCGGGTTGACGATGATGGCATCGACGCCCGAGGCGGCGAAGTTCTTGATCTGGTCGAGTTGCTTGGCGACGTCGTTCTGCGCATCCTCCACCTGCAGTTCGACGCCGTCCATGCCCTTGGCCTGCTCGATCATGCCGTTGCGCAGCACGGTGAGAAAATTGTCGTCGAACAACGCCATCGACACGCCGATCTTGGCAGCGAAGGCGGACGAACTCATCAGCGCCGCGAACGCGACGCCCAAAAGCAGTTTTTTCATTTTATTTCTCCTCCACATTGGTGTCCGGCTGCACCGATCTACCCGGAATCCCCGATCTCGCAGGGAATTCTCTCCCGATTGCCGTTTTAGTTCCGGAGGCATTTGCCTGAAACAGATCTTCCGGAACGAAAGAACCAAAATGCTCAGTTGGTGAAATATTTATTCCATTTCGCGTGGGCGTCAAGCGAGATTTCGCCAGGATGGATTTTCGGCATTTCAAGCGCTTTTGGACGGACGCTCAGGCAAGCCAAGCCTGAAAGCGTTCTGATAGATTACATCATGTCTGCCGCCAATGACCGCGACGTCAGATGTTTTCCGGCAGATAGATGTCGAAGGGCAGAAAGGTCTGGCCCGGCGCATTCGCAGCGCCGGTCTCGATGGCATGCGCCATCAGCCCGACAAGCTCGCGGCAAAGCGCTGCCAGTGGCGTCGAGATCACCATCGTCAGGAAATTATCCGCCAGCGCCGAGCGGGAGTCGGGCGTGATCTCGTTGCAGACGACCGCCGGCACCTCTGCCGGCTTTGCCTCCCTCAGCGCCGAGATCGCGCCTTCCATGCCGCCACCAGCGACATAGCAGCCGACGAGATCAGGGTGGCGGGCTAGAAGCTCGATCATTGCATCATGCGTGATCTGGTTCGCTTCCAGATTGACCAAGGTCTCGAGCAGAGTGAATTCCGGCGCCTGCTCGCGAAAGAAGGAGCGAAAACCGATCTCGCGAAGCTCATGGCCATGGAAGCGATGGCTGCCGACGAAGAGGGCAACCTTGCCAGGCCTCTTCGCAGCCTTCGAGATCATCCAGGCAGCGGTGCGGCCGACCTTGCGATTGTCCAGGCCGACATAGCCCTCGCGAATACCGGACGCAAAGTCGGAAAGCAGGGAGAACACCGGTACGCCATTGGCTTTGAGAGCCTCGACGGCGACCGTCAGCGTCGGGTGATCAGGCCCGACCAGGGCGACGGCCCTGGATTTGGCGGCCAGTCTGCGCATCCGCTCGACGATCTCGTCCGGCGCCAGCGAGCCGGCGAAGTCGATGGTCGCCACGCCGCGAAAGCGCGGCGACTGCGATACCGCCAGTTCAAGCTCGCGGGCAAATTCGCTGTAGAAAACGTCCTCCCGCCGCAACAGCAGGAACCCGAGCCGATACTCCGGCAATTCATGGCGCATCCGCTGCTTAATCAGCCCGGCTGCGTGATAGCCAATGCTGGTCGCCGCTTCATAGACGCGGCGCGCGGTTTCCTCGCGCACCGGCAACCGGTTGTTCAGCACCCGGTCGACGGTGGCAACGCTGACCCCCGAAATGCGTGCCAGGTCGGTAATCGTCGGCCGTTTCGCCATCGCTGCCTCGCTCTATTGTCCTGCTTTTACACCATTATGATGTAAAATGATAGAAACTATCTTTGTGATATTGAGCCTATCAGGCTTCGGCGTTATTTGAATGCGGACCGACTATGATCGAGGCCTCCGCCATGGTGGATATTGGACTCCGAACCGGGAACACGATCGCCACAGCAGCGTCCCGGCGTGACTACAGCCTGATCGGCCGCGACGCGAAGCTCGCCATCGAGAGCGGGCTGGCGGCGGCCGAGTGGTATCACACGGACGTGCCACGCAAGCAGATGAAGGAGCTGATGCAGCGCTCCGACGGCCCGGCGATCCGCGATACGGTCATCTGGCTCGGCGCCTTAATCCTGAGCGGAGCCGGCGGCGTCTGGTTCTGGGGCAGCTGGTGGTGCGTGCCGTTCTTCTTCGTCTACGGCGTCCTCTACGGCTCCTCCACCGATTCACGCTGGCACGAATGCGGCCACGGCACCGCCTTCAGGACGCAGTGGATGAACGACGTGGTCTATCAGATCGCCTGCTTCATGATCATGCGCAACCCGGTGACCTGGCGCTGGAGCCATACGCGCCACCATACCGATACCATCATCGTCGGCCGCGATCCGGAGATCTCGGTGATGCGTCCGCCCGATCTGCTGCGCGTCGTGCTCAACTTCGTCGGCATTCTCGACGCCTGGCATGCGATGAGCGACATGCTGCGCAATGCAGCCGGTATCATCAGTCCGGCCGAAAGAACCTTCATTCCCGACCAGGAGCAGCCGAAGGCAATTCGCATTGCCCGCATCTGGACGACAGTCTATGCCGCGACCATTGCCCTGGCGCTCTACACGGGCTCGTTCCTGCCGCTGATGCTGGTCGGGCTGCCCAGGCTTTACGGCGCGTGGCACCATGTCATGGTCGGCCTGCTGCAGCATGGCGGCTTGGCTGAAAACGTCACCGATCACCGGCTCAACAGCCGCACCGTCTACATGAACCCGATAAGCCGCTTCATTTACTGGAACATGAACTACCACGTCGAGCATCACATGTTTCCCATGGTGCCCTATCATGCGCTGCCCAGGCTGCATGAGCTGATCAAGCACGATCTGCCGGCGCCGACACCGTCCATCCTGGCCGGCTACCGCGAGATGATACCGACCTTCCTGCGGCAGCTGCGCAATGAGGATTATTTCATCAAGCGCGAACTGCCGCCGACGGCGAGGCCCTATCGCGAGCACTTCCACAACGACAACGCTACCGCTGCGGTGGCTGCCGAATGACAAGCCCATGCCGAGGCACCCAAAATCGAGGGACCGTAAATGAGCGACTGGGTCGAGGCCTGTGACGCCGAGGACATCGACGAAGAGGACGTGATGCGCTTCGACCATGGCGGCCGCACCTTTGCTATCTATCGCAGCCCCGACGACGAGTATTTCGCCACCGACGGGCTTTGCACGCATGAGAAGGTGCATCTGGCCGACGGGCTGGTCATGGACGACATCATCGAGTGCCCGAAGCACAATGGCCGCTTCAACTACAAGACAGGGGCTGCCAGGGGCGCGCCGGTCTGCGTCGATCTAAGGACCTATCCGGTCAAAGTCGACGCCGGCAAAGTCCTTGTCCGGATCGGTTGATGATGACGAAGGGAATGGTCGTCATCGGCGCCGGCGAATGCGGCGGGCGCGCCGCCCTTGCGCTGCGCGAGCTCGGCTATGATGGCCCCGTAACCTTGGTCGGCGACGAGCCGCATCTTCCCTATGAGCGCCCGCCGCTGTCGAAAGACGCGATGGTCGCCGACGCGCCCCTGATCAAGGCGATCGCCAGCGACGCGATCCTGGCCGAGCGCTCTATCCGGCATATCCATTCGGTTCTGGCTGTGGCGATCGACCGCACGGCGCATGTCGTGCGCCTGTCCGACGGTTCCGCCCTGGCCTACGACAAGCTCCTGCTGGCGACCGGTTCGGTGCCGCGCAAACTGCCTATGCCGGGCCTTGGCGGGCGCTGCGTCTATCTGCGAACCTTCAACGATGCGCTGGCCATTCGTGCCCATCTCAACGCCGGCAATCGCATCGCCATAGTCGGCGGCGGCTTCATCGGGCTCGAGCTCGCCGCGGCGGCGCGCAGTCTGGGTGCCGCGGTCACCGTCATCGAGGCGCAGCCGCGCATTCTGATGCGCGGCGTGCCGGCCGAGATCGCGCAGGTCATCCATCAGGCGCATGAAGCCGAAGGCGTAAAAATCCTGTGCGGCGAGGGCATCGCGGCCATTGCCGATGACGGCGCCGACGTGCGAATCGCGCTTGCCGGTGGGCACGACATTGTCGCCGATCTTGCCGTGATCGGCATCGGCGCCGTGCCGGTGACCGGACTTGCCGCGGAGGCGGGGCTGACCATCGACAATGGTGTCGCCGTCGACGCCGAGCTTCGCACCAGCGACCGGCATATCTTTGCCGCAGGCGATTGCTGTTCGTTTCCGCTCGCCATCTATGGCGGCCGGCGCGTGCGGTTGGAAGCCTGGCGCAATGCGCAGGAGCAGGGCGCACTCGCCGCAAGGAACATGCTTGGCGCCGGCGAGGCGCATTCGGCGGTGCCTTGGTTCTGGTCGGATCAGTACGGATTGACCCTGCAGATCGCCGGCCTGTCAGACCAAGGCCGCAGCATCGTTCGCCGCGACGTTGGCGACGGCGCCTTCATCCTGTTTCATCTGGCCGAGGACGGCAGGCTGGTTGCGGCAAGCGGCATCGGCCCCGGCAACGCGGTCGCCCGCGACATAAGGCTGGCAGAGATGCTGATTGCAAAGCAGGCAAAGCCGGCGCCGGAAGCGCTAGGCTCGCAAACGGTCAAGCTGAAGTCGCTGCTGGCGGCGTGAGCTGAGGGCGTGGATAGTTGGCCGAACGCGTTTGGCTAAAACAGCGCTTTCAGCTCCGGCAGCTTGTCGTTGATCAGCCAGCCATAGTAATTTTCCTCAGGCAGTTTTTCCGGCTCGCCCGCAGCGCGGCGCTTGTCGTTCTCGGCCTTCAGCGCATAGGCGCGCTGTTCGGGGCTGCCGACATTGTAGAGCGTCGACGTGAGGCCGGGATTGCCTGAGATGTCGAAGCCGGCAATGCTTCTATAGGCGTCGATCGATTTCCGGATCGTTGCTGCGACATAAGGCAGTGTCAGGTCAGGATCCATGATGGTCTTGTAGACCGCGTTGGGGTCGCTGACGTCGAGTTCCGGCAGGCCGGAAACCTTGTGCACGAGGTCGCTCATTTCCAGCGCCGTCAACGGATTGAGCTGGCCAAGGCCAAAAGTCTGGCCGGCATAATAAGGTTGGAAGAAAGTGGCACCGAAGCGGTCGTCGGGGAAGCTCTCGCCGTTGACGGTCTTGCCGCGGAACGACCGGTTCCACACCTGCTCGCGGCACTCCCATAGGTCGTAGCTATCGGACTTCCCGGCGCATTTGGCGAATTGCGGCCGCTGCACGAAATCGGTGATGTCCTCGCCGTCATAGGCGAAGGAGAGCTTGCTCGATAAATACGAGATCGCCTTGACGTAGTAGGTCTGCAGCCGGTCGTAGGCATCGACATTGTAGGTGTGCTCGCCGACGATGGCGCCGACGATATGCATTGGGTCGATGCCATAGGCCGCGGCTGCCTGCTTGATCTTGCCGCGCAACTCGGCATCGTTCTGGAGCAGCGCAAAGACTTTGCGGTATTTCGCCTGGAAGGTGGTGTTGGTCGCCTGGGTGCGCCGGCTCGATGCGCCCGGTATGTCAGGCTGCTCGGTGTTGCGGTTGCCCGGCGGCACCATCGTTGCCGCTTGCGCGGCGAACATGGCTGTCGCCAGCGTCAGCCCCAAAATGACGAGGATCAGTTTTTTCATGCGCCACCGCCCAAATAATCGGCGGCAAACTAGGTAATGCTCCACCGGGAGTCGAGAGACGCCTGCACCGGACGGGACGAAAGCTTGCCGGATGCTTCCATTTGGCCACACCTCCGGAATGCCAGGCTGAATTTGACGGAGGCCGGGAGTAATTCCCCGGCCTCTTGGAGAATCAAGAGTCTCCTACAAGATGAAACGCGACAAGTCCGTGTTTCTGGAGAGGTCGCCGACATGCTTCTCGACATAGGCGGCATCGATTGTCACCGAGGTGCCGTTACGGTCCGGCGCGTCATAGGAGATGTCGTCCAGCACCCGTTCCATCACCGTCTGCAGCCGCCTGGCGCCGATATTCTCGACGCTGGCGTTAAGGTCGACGGCGATGCCGGCCAACGAATCGATCGCGTCATCGGTGAAGACCAGGTCGACGCCTTCGGTCTTCATCAGCGCGATATATTGCTTGATCAGGCTGGCTTCGGTCTCGGTGAGGATGCGGACGAAATCGTCCTTCTCCAGCGCCCGCAGCTCGACGCGGATCGGCAGGCGGCCCTGCAATTCCGGCAGCAGGTCGGAGGGCTTGGCGACGTGGAACGCGCCCGAGGCGATGAACAGGATATGGTCGGTCTTCACCGGTCCATATTTGGTCGCAACCGTGGTGCCTTCGACCAGCGGCAGCAGGTCTCGCTGCACACCTTCACGCGAAACACCAGCACCGATGCCGCCTTCGCGCGAGGCGATCTTGTCGATCTCGTCAAGGAAGACGATGCCGTCATTCTCGGTCGATTCGAGAGCCCTGCGCACCACTTCGTCCTGATCGAGCAGCTTGTCGGACTCGTCGCTGATCAACAGCCCGTAGGACTCCTTGACGGTCGTCTTGCGCAACTTGGTCTTCTTGCCGCCCATCGCCTTCGACAGCATGTCGTTGATGTTGAGCACGCCGATATTGGCGCCCGGCATGCCGGGGATCTCGAAGCCAGGCATGCCGCCATTGCCGGTATCGGCCACTTCGATCTCGATCTCCTTGTCGTCGAGCTCGCCGTCGCGCAGCTTCTTGCGGAAACTGTCGCGGGTGGCCGGGCTCGCCGTCTTGCCGACGAGCGCTTCGAGCACCCGTTCCTCGGCGTTGACGTGGGCACGCGCCTTGACGTCCTCGCGCATCTTCTCGCGCACCAGCCCGATGGCGATCTCGACCAGATCGCGGATGATCTGCTCGACGTCGCGGCCGACGTAACCGACCTCGGTGAACTTGGTGGCCTCGACCTTAACGAAAGGCGCACCGGCAAGGCGCGCCAGGCGGCGTGAAATCTCGGTCTTGCCGACACCGGTCGGGCCGATCATCAGGATATTCTTCGGCATCACCTCTTCGCGCATCTGGCCCTCGAGCTGCTGGCGGCGCCAACGGTTGCGCAAGGCAATCGCCACCGCACGCTTGGCATCTTTCTGGCCGATGATGAAGCGGTCGAGTTCCGAAACGATTTCGCGGGGAGAGAAGGTGCTCATATCACTAAATTCCACTTTGCCACTGCCGAATGGACTCGAATGGATGCAGCAGCATGATCACGTTGAGTGTCAGATTGTCCCGGATGAGATAGCCGACACCGAATTCGAAGATGAGGGCGAGGGTGACGATCACCCATATAGGAAGCCTTCGCGCCATGACAAACCCCAGCACCATGGCCAGCGTGTCCGACACCGAATTGACAATGCTGTCTCCATAATAATCGAGCGAGATCGTGCCAGCGCGGTAGCGGTCGATGATGAAAGGACTGTTCTCGAGCAGCTCCCAGCCGCCCTCGATGACGACCGCAAACGCCAGCCTGAGCCCGATCGGCGAGCGCGGGAAAAGGAACCACGCCAGCGCATAGAACAGGAAGCCGTGAATGATGTGCGAGAAGCTGTACCAGTCGGAAATATGCTGGGAATTCTCGGAGCTTTGCACGATGCCGTGCCACAGCTTGACATAGCCGCAGGTACAGATCGGCGTCCGCCCCATGCCGTAGAGGACCCCGGCCTGGAAGATGACCAGGCCGAGAACCAGCAGGAGCCCCATTCGCCAACTGTCTTCGTAGGCCGAGACGGTTTTGTCGCTGGATACGCTCATGCTGCTATTGCCCCTCTTCTGCGTCACCCTGTCCGGCATCACCCTCTGGGGCATCAATGGCCATCAGCACGGCATCGCCATATTCCGACTTCTTGCGATCGATAGCCGTAAAACCGGCCTTTTCATAGGCACGGATAGCCCGTGCATTGGCGGGGTCCGGGTCGATGATGACGCGCGGCGTACCTTCCTCGAAAAGCTGCTCGACGAACTGCCGGACGATCGCGGAGCCGTGGCCGACCCCGACAAGCTCGGGCACGCCGATCGACAGATCGATGCCGAGCGTGCCGAACGGCTGGTCGCTATAGGGATGGCCGTCCTCCAGATGCGGATCGTAGCTCTGCAAATAGCCGATGGGCTTTCCGTCCAGCTCGATGATCAGCGGCTCGACCGAAATGCTGTCGATATGCTCGCGGATCTCCGCAATCTCGGTCTCTGGGTCGTCCCACCACTCGGCGACATGCGGCTCGGCAAGCCAGCCGGCGATCATCGGCAGGTCCCTCTGGGTCACCGGCCGAAAACCATAGCGGAGGCTCCGCTCAGGCGGCATCGAGGGTTTCGACGACGAAGTTGTTGTTTGTGTAGACGCAAATGTCTGACGCGATCTGCATCGCCTTGCGGGCGATCTCCTCTGCGCCCTTGTCGCTGTCCATCAGCGCGCGTGCCGCTGCCAGCGCGTAATTGCCGCCGGAGCCGATGGCCATGACGCCAAATTCGGGCTCCAGCACGTCGCCGGTGCCGGTCAGCGCCAGCGACACCGACTTGTCGGCCACCAGCATCATCGCTTCCAGCCGCCGCAAATAGCGGTCGGTGCGCCAGTCCTTGGCAAGCTCGACGCAGGCGCGTGTCAGCTGGTCGGGATATTGTTCGAGCTTGGCTTCGAGCCGCTCGAGCAGAGTGAAGGCATCGGCGGTGGCGCCAGCGAAACCGGCGATGACGTTGCCGCCCTTGCCGATGCGGCGCACCTTCTTGGCGTTGCCTTTCATGATCGTCTGGCCGAGGCTGACCTGGCCGTCGCCGGCGATCACCACCTTGCCGCCCTTGCGCACGGTCAGGATGGTCGTGGCATGCATGGTCAGTTCATTCGACATTTCCTGCTCCGACAAGCACCGATCCCATCGAGGCGATCGGTGCGTTACGAGTGACTTGATCGGCCATATGTATGCATAGGCCGGACGATTGCAAACCGGCCATCCGCCGGGCCGGATAGTGCTCCGCAGCGGTAACTGGCAATCGCCGGATCATGCTGCTAGAAGGCTTTCGTTTTCAGGCCTGTGAACGCCTGACGTGCAAATCTGAAACAAGGATGAGGTCATGGCGCCCCGTTCCGCCGAGATAAGCCGCAAGACCAGGGAAACCGACATCTCCGTGTCGGTTCAAGTCGACGGCTCGGGCAAATCCGACATTTCGACGGGCGTCGGCTTCTTCGACCATATGCTGGACCAGTTGTCGCGCCATTCGCTGATCGACATGACCGTGAAGGCCAAGGGCGACCTGCATATAGACGACCACCACACCGTCGAGGATACGGGCATCGCGCTCGGCCAGGCGCTGGCCAAGGCATTGGGCGAGCGGCGCGGCATCATGCGCTACGCCTCGATCGACCTCGCCATGGACGAGACACTGACGCGGGCGGCAATCGATGTCTCCGGCCGGCCTTTTCTGGTCTGGAATGTTTCGTTCTCGTCGCCGAAGATCGGTACGTTCGACACCGAGCTGGTGCGCGAATTCTTCCACGCGCTGGCGCAGAATGCCGGCATCACGCTGCATATCACCAATCATTACGGCGCCAACAACCACCACATCGCCGAGACCTGCTTCAAGGCCGTGGCGCGTGTGTTGCGTTCGGCACTTGAGCGCGACCTGCGCCAGCCGGACGCGGTTCCCTCCACCAAGGGATCCCTGAAAGGGTAACGCCATGGCCATCTATGTCGTGATGGAGCCGCCAGGCCGCGGTGAAAGCGTGGACACCACCTTTATCCGTGACGGCTTTGCCTGGCTCGGCTTCCTGGTGCCGCCGCTGTGGCTGGCCTGGCACCGGCTGTGGGTCGAGGCGGCATTGGCGTTTGTCGCCATGGGCCTGCTCTCGATACTGGGCGAAAGGCTGGACCTGGAAACAGCCGGCTCGCTTTTATCCTTCCTTGTCATGCTCTTTGTCGGGCTGGAGGGACAAGGCTTGCGAATTGCAGCCCTGCGCCGTCGCGGCTGGCATGAATGGGGCGTAGTGGAGGGCGCCAGGGTCACACACACCCACCTACGCAATTTGTTGGGAAGCCCGGCGGTAGACGATGGACAAAAAAATGGGCAGCGGTTAAGACCACTAGCCGCACAAACCCAGCCCGC